>JBAWCJ010000459.1:0-35653 GCA_049590215.1 Candidatus Sulfotelmatobacter sp.
TGCGATCGAGAACTGCCCCCGGTCACGATTTATCAAGCGCCAACCATCGCCGCTCTGGCCGCGTTGCTGGAACAACCCACCACCCCGCGCTTCCCCACTCTCGTGCTGCTGAAGCCGGGCGCTGAGAAGCCGCCGGTTTTTGTTGCCCATGGTTTGGGTGGCAGCGTTATGGATTTCTTTCAACCCGTTAAGCACATCGAAACCGAGCATCCGATATACGGGATGCAAGCAAGAGGAATCGATGGACTGGACGAACCCTTGGCGCGCATTGAGGACATGGCGGAATTTTATCTTCATGCGATCAGGAGTTTGCAACCCCGCGGTCCTTACATCCTCGCAGGCTACTCGCTCGGCGGCCTGGTTGTGCTGGAAATGGCTCAACGCCTGTCGGCAAAAGGGGAAAAGGTCGCTCTGCTGGCTATGCTGGACGCATACCCGCACATCCGCTATTTGTCGTTAGGACAGCGCGTGCGCCTGATTGCGCATCAGGCTAGACGAGGATTGCGCTCGCTCGCGAATCTGAGCGGAAGCGCGCCGTATCAACCGCCGGCCGGGATCTCGTTCACCCCGACAACGCAACGCGTGCGGGACAGCGGATATCTCGCCCTAACCCTCTATCGGCCGAGATTTTATCCCGGCAAAATAAAGTTCGTGCGGGCCGAAACCTGTACGGCTTTCCCCGACGACGCAGCGGCAGTCTGGGCACCCTTGGCGGAAAAGTTCGAGGTCGAAACGGTGCCCGGGGACCATCTGGGAATAATAGCAACTCACTACGAAGCACTGGCTGCGGTGCTTTCCCGGTATCTCGCAGAGGCTTTCTCGGAGAGTTTACAGCATAATAAACAAGGCTAGTCGCTGCTCTCTTCACGCAGTGACGATTTCTTACTGCTGAATTCGCAGAGAGTTGTCGGCCAAGTTTGCCAACAAGGCCTGGAACTCCTGCAATGGCAGAGGACCACTGAACAGGAAGCCCTGGAACGAATGGCAGCCGAGACGAGCAAGAAAGTCTCGTTGTCCTTCCGTCTCCACGCCCTCGGCAATTACCGACAAGCCCATTGCTTTGCTCAGGGAAATGATGCTTTGCGCGATGGCGCCGCTGCTGGCGTCAACGAGAATGTCCCGGACAAACTCCTGGTCGATCTTCAATTGGTCCAGGGGCAAGCGCCGCAGGTAGGCCAAAGAAGAATAGCCCATGCCAAAATCGTCCAAAGAGAACCGTATACCGTGAGACTTAAGCGCGGTCATCTTGGCGATAACGTCCTCGAGATCGTCCACGAACATGCTCTCGGTGAGTTCGAGCTTCAGGCTGCGTGGATTGGCTCCGGTTCGCTCCAACGTCGTCAACACATTTGGCACGAAGTCTGCGTTAAGCAACTGTCGAGCGCTGATGTTGACGGCGACCGTGAGATGGGCCGTTTCTTTTCGAGCCGTCCAAGCCGCTATCTGCCGGCAAGCGGTTTCCAGTACCCAGTCTCCTAACGACAGGATTAGTCCCGTTTGCTCGGCCAGGGGTATGAAATCGTCCGGCGGTAAAAGGCCGCGCTTCGGGTGCTTCCAGCGCAGTAGGGCCTCGGCCCCGATCAGGACGCCACGATCCACTTGCGCCTGATAGTAAAGTTGAAAATCTTTCGTTCTTATCGACTGACGGAGATCCTCCTCCATGGCGGCGCGGGCGTTGACGGCAGCCTGCAAGGCTGGGGCAAAGAAATGCAAGGTGTTGCGGCCTGCGGCCTTGGCCTGATACATCGCGATATCCGCTTGTTGCAAGACTTCGTTGGTGCTGTCTTCTGGATTTCCAAAGACGGTAATTCCTACGCTGGAACTGCTGCGGCACTCGCGGCCATCTAACAGATATGGCTGGTGAATAGTGGAGAGAATCTTTTCGGCGACCGTTTTGGCTTGAGCCGCGGCATCCTCGGGCGTTTCGCTCAGCTCCTGCAGCAAAACCACGAACTCATCTCCGCCCAATCGCGCTACCGTGTCGGTTTCGCGGATGCTCGCGATAATGCGCCGGGCAACCTCCTGCAGCAGGAGATCGCCGATGTGATGGCCGAGGGTGTCGTTCAACGTCTTGAAATCATCGAGATCGACGAAGAGCAGCGCTCGTTTGCGTTTACTTCGGATGCTGGCGGCCAGCGTCTGCCGTAACCGATCCAGCAGCAGACGACGGTTGGGCAGGCCGGTCAAAGGATCAAAGAACGCGAGATTCGTGATCTCGTCATGTGCTGCCTTGAGCTGCTGGAGTTCGCGCTCCCTCCTTCGCCCGCTTAAAATTCGCAATCGGGTCACGCCTCCTGCGATCAGCAGCGGTGTGAGCCCGCAGATGCCGATAAACCACCACGACCAATACCACGGAGTCAGGATTCTGAAAGCAAACTCAGCCTCGTGCCCGCTCCAAATGCCGTCGCCATCTTGTGCTTCTACATCAAGGCGATAGGCGCCGGGCGCGAGTTCTGCAAGCTGCAGTTCTCTTTGCGTAGTTTCGGTCCACGCTGAATCAGCCCCCTTGAGCCGATAGCGAAACAAAATGCGATGGTCGTTGGAAACATTCAACGCCGAGTATCGCGCAATCAGAGAGTTTGCGTGGATGCTGAAGGACGGATTGTTCTGCCCGGAAACATCCTTCCCTCCGACCACCAGCCTGGTGAAAACAACCTGGATCGGCAATTCGGGCGAGACACGCGGACGGGGCTTGAATCGAGAGAGTCCCCCGCTGGTTCCAATCCATATGGTGCCGTCAGGTTCTTCTGCGAAACCATTCAGGTCGCAGTCGTTCCAGGCCAAGCCGTCGCTCGTGTCGTAGTGGCTCCAGCGGGAACCATCCCACATGTCCACGCCGCGCTCCGTACCTGCCCACAAGCGACCCGATGCGTCGAATTCAAGAAAATACACGAGTCCATCGGTGCCAGGTCTCTGAACAGCCTTGTCGACCGCCAAACCGCCGCGCTTCAGATGGACGCGGTCGATACCGCCCCCGAAACGATACCCAATCCAGATCGTTCCGTTCGCACCCGCACCCAGAGCGAGCACTTCTTGATTGCTGAGGCCGTTGTTGCGCGTGAAATTCTTCCAGCGCCCGTTCGCCAACACGAAAAGTCCATTTTCGCCACCGGCCCACACGCTGCCATCGCTTCCCTCCGCGACGGCCCAAATTCGTGTGGCTGGCAATTGCGAAACGCGGGAAAATTTCTGATACGGGGCCGTGGCCACAAATAGTCCGGCCTCGGTCGCAGCCCAAAGCCTTCGGCGATGATCGAAGCGCAAAGTGTAAGCGGATTTGCCCAAAAGACCCTGGGCGTCGCCAAACCATTTCACAGCTCCGGTCTTTACATGAAAACGAGCTGCACCATGCGCTTCGGTGCCGATCCAGAGGTCCCCCTCGGGGCCGCTGCGAACGCTGTGTACGGGGAAGCCGTCCAGCCCTTTAACTTTCTTCCACCCAATTCCGGATGGTCCGCGCTGCCCTCGCAGCAACCCGCCCTCGGTGCCAACCCACAGTATCCCGTCCGCCCGCGGCTGGATTTCATACACGATATCGCTCGCCAGACCGCTGGCAGTGGAGTAGCTTTCCCACTCCTGATACCCACGCCACTGAACCAGTCCCCGTCCCGCCAACCCGATCCATAGAGAGTGCCGCCGGTCCTCGAAAACCGAATACACCGCTCCATGAAGACCGAAAGTGCGGTCAATTTTTCGCCAGTGTTTCCCCTCGCGGATGAGCAACCCAGCCGGAGACGGCAACAGGATCCGCCCAGAGGAATCAATTCCAGGTACGCCGACCACCGTACTGGGAGTCGGGACATCGGGTCTGCGAAATTTGGTCTGGCCCGGAGGCAACACAAACACGCCAGCATTCCTTGCTCGCACCCAGAGATTTCCGTCACCATCTTTGCGAATCACCATCACAGCAGAATCCGGAAGTCCGCTTTCGGGTCCGAAGACTCGAGTGAAATCCAGCTCCCTGCGGCAGAGTTTCCGTCCGCATCCGTACCAGAGGATGTCGCCGTCTACTAAAACAGCATCGACACTTGGGCCCGAGGTTGCTGGGGATTGGGGAAACCCGCGGATGGCAAATCCATCCTGTCCGGGCTTGAAATAGAGTTCCTTCAGACCAGCCTCAGTGCCGAGGAAAGTGTGCCCTTTCCCATCCGACTGAATGCCTTGTGCCCAACTGACTGTCTTGAATGGGACTGGAAGTTTTTCGAAGCTGTTGCCGTGCAGGTGGTAGAGCCCAAAGCTTCCGCCGGCCAGCAGAGAACCGTCGGGAGCTTCGCCAAATGCGGCAGCGGAGGTGACGGGAATTCCCTGCGCCGGCCCAAACCCCTCGAAACGATCGCCATCGTAGCGGAAGATGCCGTTTTCCGTGCTGACCCAAACGAAGCCCTCGCGGTCTTCGTAAATTTGCCGCACGGCTAGATTTGCCAACCCGTCGGCGTTCCCGAAGGAGCGGAAACTGTACTCTTGGGCAAAAAGAGTCCCTGCCGCGAGCAGCAGGACGGCCAGCGAGCGCGCGATTTTTGGACAGCCCACAAACCGATAATATCTTCTATCTTGTTCAATCTCTTAGCCTAAATCGGTCTCAGAAGGAACTGAAGTAACCGGATGAGGTATCGAGATCCCAGGAAAATCAGCTACTTACGAAGCCTTCAATCGCGAGAGCGGGAACGTTCCGTTGCTGTGGTAATCTGCCTCCGGCAAAGAGGAGCAAAAGCATGCAAGCTGGCATTCGAGCCTTCACATTTGCGTTGTTAGCCGCCGTGCTTTCCGCCGGAGGTAATTCGTGGGCACAGAAGCCAATTCACCGGACAGTAATCGCCGCGAGCATGGTGATCGATGGCAGGGGTCAGATACTCCGTGACGTTCGAATCGCGATCGAAGGGTCGAAGATCGTTGCGATTGGTCCCACGGTCGAGGGGCCGGTGGACTATGACCTGCGCGGTCTGACGGTGCTGCCCGGCTGGATTGACGCGCATGTGCACATTACATGGATCTTCGGTAAGGACGGGAAGAACGCAGGCACGGAAGGTACGACGCCAGATGATGCATATCGTGCCGCGTCGAATGCGTGGCTTACCCTGATGGCAGGTTTCACGACGGTGCAAAGTGTGGGTGCGCCCAACGACATTCCGCTGCGCGACGCCATCGCGAAAGGAATACTCCCCGGCCCGCGTATCCTCACGGCCAACGAGCCGCTGGAAGGGAGAGGCGAGGCGACCGGCACGCCCGATGAAATCCGCGCTTATGTGAGAAAGCAAAAGCAAGCCGGCGCGGACCTGATCAAGATCTTTGCGTCGAAGTCTATTCGCCAGGGTGGAGGAATGACTCTTTCGCAGGAGCAATTGAGCGCTGCGCGTGATGAAGCCAGGAAGCAGGGACTGCGCACACTCGTACACGCTTACAAAGAGGCGGTGCGCGCCGCGACTCTCGCCGGCTGCACTGAGATTGAGCACGGTACGCTGGCCCCGGATGACGACTTAAAATTGATGGCCGAGAAGGGCACCTATTTTGATCCGCAATGCGGACTGGTGATTGAGAACTACTTAGAGAACAGGGAGAAGTATCTCGGCACCGAAGGCTACACTGCCGAGGGATTTTCTGCGATGGAAAAGATCCTGCCCGTGGATCACGAGATCGTGGAACACGCAGCCAAAACTCCGGGACTGAAGATGGTTTTTGGCACGGATGCCGTGGCCGGCGCGCACGGGCGCAACGCCGAGGAGTTCATCGATCGCGTGCGCGACTGCGGCGTGGACCCCATGGCAGCCATGATCTCTGCCAACTCGCTGGGAGCAGAAGCGCTAGGCTTGGGCGATCAGATCGGCTCGGTCGCGCCCGGCTTTCAAGCGGATATCATTGCGCTCGATGGAGACCCATTGAAGGACATCACTGCCGTTCGGCGCGTTGTATTCGTAATGAAGGGCGGCGTGGTTTACAAGAACGCCGCGCGCGGCGCGATTCCTGTGTATGCAGGCGTCCAGCCTTGATTCGACCTTCGAGTCTCACTCCGCTTTAAGCCAAGGCGTAGAGATACTCGACGAATGAACCCACGGCCGCGTCAATTCCCCCAACTTTGGCGTTGGTGGAGTCGATCAGATAGTACTCATTCGGAGCGTGTGCCCCGGTCCCGTGCCCCAGCCCGAAATGTCCAGCCGGAAGATTAAGAGGTTCAGAAGTGAAGATATATCCCGGCCAGGATCCAGCGGATCGAGGCCATAGCACGGGATCCATCCCCAGCTTGCGGTACGTCGCAATTTGCGCCTGGATCAGTTTCGAATCCTGCGAGGTCTGGGTCGGATCGTAGCCACCAGTCATATTCACCTCGATATCGCCGAAACCACGTTTGGCGAGATGCTCTTTCAGAAGCGCGAGCGTACCGGCAGCTGTCATGTCCGGCACCAGCCGCATGTCAATCTTCGCGACGGCGCGATGCGGCAGAATGGTTTTGCCACCCGGACCCGTGTAACCGCCAACCAAACCCTCGATGTTGATCGTGGGTTTGGATTCGAGCAGCACGAGCGAGTCAAGCCAATCGGTGTCGTGCACCCAATGCTCAACGCCGAGCTGCTTCTTAACCGTGGCTTCGCTGCGGCGAGCGGCGGCCTCCTGAACCATCTTCATTTGCGCGGGAGTAAGCGGCTTGGCTCTGTCGAAAAAGCCCGCCACGGCTGGCGTGTGTCCATCGGACTCGACGAGCGTATTGAGCGCTTGCACCAGGTGCCACGCAGGGCTGTCCACTTGCGCCTCGAGGCTCGAGTGAACATCGTGTTTAGGCCCTCGTCCCCATCGCTCTCCACTGGAAACCAGTTCGAGCTCAACCACCCCCTTGGCGCCCAGTGATATCTGTATGCCTCCATCCGCGTCCTGGCCTGCTTCCGGCATGAACACGCCCATGCATTTCTTCAGCGCATCGGTGATCCTTGGTTGGCGGATCACCTCCGGAAAATGGGTCGAACCAATCTCTTCTTCACCTTCACAGACGAGCACGAGATTTACCGGCAGCTTTTTCCCCGCTGCTTTGAAGGCATGAAGAGCGCCGAGGAAGGCTGTTTCCGGCCCCTTCTGGTTCACCGCGCCGCGACCGACGCAAATCCTGCCTAACCCTTCCTTGTCCACGATCCTGCCTTCGAGTGGCGGCGAAGACCACTCCGAAGGGTCGAACTGTTTTACGTCGTACATAAAATAGATGCCGACGGTGGTTGCCGCACCCGCTTCCAGAATGCCGAAGACCCCAGGCTTGCCTGACGTCGGCACAATTTCAACGTTCGCGAATCCTGCATCGCGAGCCAGTTGCGCCATATACTCCGGTCCCTGCGGATAGTTGCGGTTCTCGGCCGCGATCGAAGGCAAGGCGATCCAGTCCTGCAGCCGCTTCACATTCTCGTCATGCATCTTCGGTATTTGGCCCAGCACCGATTGGATGCCCGGATCATCTGGAGATAACGCAGACGAAGAGAAAGCAGAGATGGGTAACGCGGCGATGGCCGCTCCGGCAATCGCGCCGTGAATGAACTCGCGACGATTGAAAGCGTTATGGCTCGAATCAGTCATTGCATCCTCCATGTTGAATGAATAGAAATGACTATCCTTGGTTCGCCTCACTCAATGCTAGAGAGAGAATCATCTGGTTTTTGTCGAACGTCATCATACCAGTTGGCTTCCGACAGACCAGCAATCTTTTCTGCTGGAGCGCTAGATTCCTAGGGCCCTGGAACTTCCAGTCCAACTCGTGCGGTTCATGAATGATGAGCCTCAACCCGCTGCCGTGGCCTGCGAGTTTCGGGATGCAGGGTCCATTACTGAGGTGCGTCACGTCGCTATTTTTCCTATACCTTGCATGAGTCGAGGTACGTAAAATAAGAGACGTCGTGATCGAGCAAAAAATCAATGAGTTCTTTGGTGACGCCGAATCCACCGGCTTTGGAACCGGTTGGTGGAGCGGGATATTGTCTGCTTTTTTCGGATTTCTCTCATTCGGAGGAGTTCTCTGCCTGCATTTTCCTGAGCTGCTGAGCTCTCCGGAACTGCGCCCACATTATCCAATGCACACCATGCGCCTTTTAATCCAAGGCCTCATCGTGGCGGCCATTTTTTTCGGAATCATTTCTTCGATTAAGCGCAGGAAAAAGACTTTGGCATTGACTGGAATGATGCTTGCCATCGCCGCAACCGCTTTGGGCGGATCAAGCGTACAGATTAACGGCACTTTGCACAGCGGGCCCGCCATCGGCCTGGACTGGTTCTTGCTTGATTTGTTCCTGATGGCACTCATCTACGTGCCGCTCGAAAGACTCTGGCCACAGTATCCAAAACAGGGAACATTCAGGAACGAGTGGACTTTGGATGTGGTTTATTTCATGTCCACGCATCTGCCAATTCAAATTTTGTCTTTTCTGGTTTTATTGCCCGCTACCCAGGCCACAAAATATCTGGGTGTTCCGGCTCTACAACACCTTATCGCTCGAATGCCCTGGCTGTTGCAATTTTTCCTGGCCGTTGTGGTCGCCGACCTTGCGGAATATTTCATTCATCTGGCTTTGCATAAGGTGCCTTTTCTGTGGCGTTTTCATGCCGTTCACCATTCTTCGAAGGCGCTTGATTGGATCGCTGGCTCACGCTCCCACTTTGTAGACGACACGCTCGTGCGCGGATTTATCCTTGTTCCTCTCATGTTTGGATTTTCGCAATCGATCATCCTGGCGTACTTGATTTTTGTCACCCTTCACGCTACCTGGACCCATTGCAATTTCGGTCCCAATGCAAAATGGATTGAAAAATTCCTGGTTATGCCCAGATACCATCATTGGCACCACACTTCTCAAAAGGAGGGCATCGACAAGAACTTCGCGATTCATTTTCCCTGGATTGATAAGCTTTTTGGGACTTACTACTATCCCGAGGAGTGGCCGGAACGTTACGGTCTGGATGGCGAGGAAATTGTGAAGGGCTTTCTTGGACAGACGATCGAACCCTTTACTCCGAGAAGAAAAAGAACTTCCTAGAAATCGAGCGCGGCCAATCCAACGTCCGCGGGAATCTGTTCACCCCTTGCCGTCGCTTTCACCAGCCCAAGACGCTTCATGTATTTGACGGTCAAAAATCCAAAATCATATTCGGATTCATCGTGGCTTAGCCGCAAAAGAGTTTGATAATGGTGATGATTATTCTGCAGGCAGGCGCTGAAGGTGGCCGTTACCGGCAGCCATTCGCCAATGTTCATAGCGTTGTCGCGTTCATCGTTGTAGCGCCGGTATCCAAATTCTCGGGTATGGGTCCAGTAGTTTTGAACCATGTTGACCCACCAACCAAAAATTCGGACGCCAATCCACATCACGAGCGCGAACTTCAGGCTTCCCACCAGCTTCCATAAGAGCCAGAAATTGGCGGTTTGTGCCACCACTGCAAACACCGGACTCCCTACCACCCGGAAGGTTCGCGACTTTAAGATGTCGTCAGTGGCCAGATTCTCCTGACACCGATACGGCAACAGACAGAGATATAAAGTCCGCCAGAGACCATCTCTTCCAACCTTATTGGGGTCCCCATCGTGGTCCGAATTCTTGTGGTGCAATCGATGGCGATTCACCCATGTGATGGGATTTACATAGATCGCGAACGTGTTATTCACGATCGTGACGGCTTTGATGAACCACTCCTTGTAGTCCAGTGCCCGATGAGCGATTCCGAGATGAAGAACATCGGCCAAATACAGGCCACCAAGAAACCAGCAAAAAATAAAATAAACCGCGCCTATCAACAACCCTTTCCATAGTCCTAGGTCGGACGGAGCGGTATACATGCATGCCAGCATGTAGGAAACAATAATCAAATAGCCGGTGAGGTTATATATTTTCATGATCGTTCCCTCGTCGGGTTATTCAAGCAGAAATCGGATCTCCTTTCAAATACAAGTCCTTCTCGGCAAGGGGAACCGGCCAGCGAGGCAACTACCCGGACACTACCCTTTTCTACCCAATCGAGTAAGCTTTTTAGGTCACCGCGTTTGACTTTCGAGGTTAGAGCGCTTGGACAAAACTCGCGACCAGCAGACCCGCAGCCAAACGAAAACGCGGCTAGTCGAGCAGATCAACATCTATCTGCATTCGTGCGACTACTCTCGCGCCCTGGATTTGCTGCGAGGCACAGCGGCCGAATTCCCCAACGATGCCGAGCTCTCCGAACTGGAAAAGCTTGCCCATGATGGCGTCAAGCGCAACGCCGAAGCCAACCGCCTTATCACCGAAAGCCAGGAACTGTTCGCCCAGCGGAAGTCCGCGGAAGCCATTCAGTTGTTGCGCAAAGCCTACGAACTGGATAAACGCAATGCTCTTGCCCGCTCCATTCTGGCCAACGCCCTGGTCGAGCAAGCGCATTCGGTTGTGGAAACCGATTGGCTCGAAGCCGAGACGCTGACCAATCAGGCGCTCGCCTTGAACCCTGCGCATCCCACGGCCAAAACCATCCTCAGCCTGATCGTTGCCAGGAAAGAAAAAAGCTCTGTGGAGGACTGGGTTGCGCGAGCCCGCAAACTGCAAACTTCAAGCGATCCATTTGCTGCCTTGGCTTGGGTTGCAGAGGGATTGGCCGTTCATCCCCACGATCCCAAATTGCTGCTAATCCAGGATGAAATCCAGCGCGACCAGGATGCTCGCCGGCGCCTGGCCCGCCGCGGCGACCTGGAAGACTTGCGGCGCATGCAGCGCGAAATCGATGGCGCCACGGACGTTGCGGCGAAACAAGCTTTAGCCGTGCGCATACAGAACCTGGCCGCCAAGTATTGGACGGATGGCGAAATCTTGTCCATCGCCAACGCCCTGCTCCTCCGATTGGGATTAGTCTCCCAGGGGGGTTCCGGCGCCTCGCCGCGCGGCAAGAGCGCGACCGTAATTCTTCACGTCCCACGCCCGAGCGTCCCGGAGGCTTCGCGCGACGCCACCAGCCAGATCACGCCAAGCCAGATTACGAGAGGCGCTGTTCCGGAAAGCCCGGTTTCAGCCCAGAACGTCCCGACCACCACTGTTTCGCCGAACGAGGCTCAGCCCAGCAAAGTTTCGCCGAGCCTTGTTTCGCCGAGCCTTGTTCCGCCCAGCCTTGTTCCGCCAAGCCTTGTTCCGCCAAGCGAGGTTCGTCCGCGCAAAGCCCCGCCGAGCATTGCGCCGGTAAGTTTAGTTCTGACCGCACAAGCCGATACTCCTTCTGCCGCCGAACCTTCCACGCTGCAGGGCAAAATCACACTTCCACGATCCCGGCCTAAGCAGCCAACAAGCCCGAACTCCACAAGGCTGGTCCTTATCTCCGCCGCTGCGATAATCCTTACTGCGATAATCATGGTCGCAGCGACCTTTTTCTTCACGCGAAAACATTATGCCCCGCCCGTAGCGCAGACCCAACCATCGGCTTCGACCGTTTCTGCTCCTGACGTCCCCGCCCCCGCACAAGCAAGTCCCGCGCAAACAACCCCAGTACAAACAAACCCCGCACAAGCACCGCCGACACAAACAACCCCCGAAGCATCTCTGCCGGCTCCGCGCACTTCTTCCGACTCGGCCGCGGAAAAAGCCACTCCCGAAGATCAGCCGCTCCCCGGGTCCGGTCACAACCTCGGCACGCTCCTAGTCGTTGCGGGTCAAGACGGCGCAAGAGTTTCTCTCAACGGGAAACTTGAAGGGCAGCTCACTCAAGCCGGCCAGTTGCGCCTGCCAGATCTCGAACCCAGGGACTACGTTGTACAAGTTTCCAAGAGCGGCTTTCAGGATCCTCCCCAGCAAAAGATCCGCATTCGCAAGGGTGAGGAGGCCAGGCTCATCTTCAACCTTCAACCTCAGCCCCAACCTCAGTCCCAACCGCAGCCTCAGCCGCAGCCTCGTCTGGCCTCGCTGACCATCCAGGGCGGCGCTCCCGGAACCACAGTTCTCGTCGATCAAACTTCCGTCGGCACCATTCAGCCCGATGGCGCGCTCTCCGTCTCCACCGTCACTCCCGGAGACCACAGCATCGAATTGCGCAACGAGCGATTCAAACCGCGGCAGTTCAAGAAACACTTCGAAGCGGGCGGAACCATATCCCTCACTGCCGCGGATGCCGCGTTGGAAGCCGCTCCCGGCGAATTGAAAATTACCTTCACGCCCGCCGATGCCAATGTTGCAATCGTCAAAGGCAATCTTCTGAAAACCGTAAGCAGTGGCGTCCCGCTCAATCTTGCCCCCGGCACCTACACTCTCACTGCGCGAACCGCCGAGAGGTTCACCCGATCGTCCACTCTCGAAGTCGTGGCCGGCCAATCCAAAACTTTGGACTTGTCTCTCGCCCCGAGCGGCATGTCGAACTGGGATGACCCAGGCGGCTGGAAGCGTGAGGGAGATTCGTTCACTCGCAAAGGCGGAGACTTCGTCCTATACAGAGCCGTTCCCGCCTCGGGCACATTTATTTTCTCCGCGATGCTCACCAAGGGTCATCTCCTGCAATGGGTGCTGAACTACAAGGACCCAAAGAACTACGTCCTGTTCCAAATCGACGAGAATAACTTCTATCGCACGGTCATCCGCGACGGCGAGAAAACGGACGAGATCACAGTTCCCAATAAAGGCGACAAGAAAAGCTTCCGCACATTCGGAATCCGCGTTAGCCCCACGGGGATCATCAACCAGATCAAGAATAGCGACAGTTGGACCGTGCTGGATCGCTGGACTCAGCCCGGCGCTGATGTCAGCCTGGGCAAGTTTGGCTTCTACATACCTGGCAGCGACGAAGTAGCGCTCTCCAGCTTCGCTCACTACGGCGACTTGAACATCCGCTAGCCTAAGGCGCAGGCGTTCCATGCAGTCGGAGTACACCCGGACGATGGACGCTACACGGATGTTGGCGGTATATATAGCTATGACCTTCCTGCGCCGCATCGTATCGCTCTCTCGCAGCCGCAAGTCTGGCCGGCGTCCTGAGGTCAGATGGGCGAATTGCGCCTGTGAGATGATTCGAGCCTCCATCGCTTTGGTATTGCTACTGTCGCTGGCGCATTCATCGCAGGCCTTCGCGGCGGATGCTGACCTGGAGACTGTGCTGACTGGCTCGCGCCAGCGGATTGAGAAATTGGACTACCGCATCACCGGTCGACTCGCTCGGGTAGAAGACGATGGCAAGCGCACGACCTACAAGTTTGTCGCCAAGGCTCACTGGTTTCCCGATGGTCTGCGTGTGCTGTGTGAGATCTCGGGGCCCGGCTCAGAGAAGACGAGCCTTCTTCTGCACATGAGCGCGAGTGGGCACCTGACCATCGAGGCGCTACTTCCTGGCGAGAAGACCGCGAGCGTCTTGCCATTCGAACATTGGAACGACCCCCTGGTGGGAACAGACTTCTCCTATGAAGACATGGTAGAGAGCCAGTTCTTTTGGAAGAATCAGGGACTTCTGGCCCCGGAGAAATACGGCGCGCGGGATTGCTTTGTCCTTAAGAGCACGCCCGGTTCTCAGGACCGGACTCACTATGATTCGGTAACATCGTGGATCGACCGCAACATTTTGTTCCCTGTACACGTGGTGAAAACGCTCCGCGGGACGGGACAGCAGAAGGAATTCATCTACTATGGGCTGCGGCAGGTCGGCGGCGTCTGGACCGCGATGCAAGCTGAGGCAAAGCTGCAGGGCAAGCCCGGCTCCTCGATTCTTACAATCGAACGTGGCTCGCCAAAGGCAAATCTTGGACGCAAGGACTTTGATATCAGCCAGTCCAGCGCTAAAGAAGAGGAAGTGAAATAAATCGAGCCGCCTAATTTGACTGGGCGATGTGCAGTGCTGACAGTGGAGCATCCGCGGTATTCACCGTCATGGGATCAACTCCTTCTCCGACTCCGATGTTGCCGGGGCCACGTATAAGCCAAAGGGCCACCAATTCCAGTCGCCGGCAAGTTTCAATAGTGCCGGGCCGACAATCATCCGCACTACGGTAGCATCAATGAACACCGCCACGGCAAGTGTAAAGCCCAGCATTTGAACAACCAGAAAACTGCCCACGGTGAACGCGGTGAAGACGGCAATCATAATTGCCGCCGCGCTCGTGATTAGCCCCGCCGTCCGCGCCAGGCCCTCGATTACCGCGGCTCTCTCCGATAGACCGCGCCGCCGTTCCTCGAGGACTCGGGCAACCAGGAAGACTTCATAATCCATGCTCAGTCCGAAGACAATGGCAAACGACAGAATCGGGACGATCGGGTATACGGTGCCGGTCGGTCCGTCGAGCCCAAAGAGCCTGCTACCGTGGCCTTCCTGAAAAACGAGAACTAACGCACCGAACGAAGCGCCAACGGAGAGCAGATTGAGCAGAATTGCTTTGACAGCTGCAAATAAAGAACGTAATCCGATCAGGAGCGCCAGCAAGCTCCCCAGTACAACGCCAAGCACCACCTTCGGCAATCGCTCTTTTACGACCGAGTCATAGTCTGCCTCGAGTGCGGGAACACCGCCGACCCGCAACACAGCGCCGGGCACGCCGGTGATCGCAGCGACATCGAGGGAACGCACCTCTCGAACCCACCGTATCTGGTCGTTGGGCGAACTCGTGGAGGTGGGCAGCAGCTCAATCAAGGTAGCCTGGCCATCGCTGCGAAGAAAACTCTTGCGTATTGGCTCGGGCACATCGTCGACAGCGCTAGGGGCGTCGGACATGCCCGTGAGGGTCGGAAGAGATAAGACCTCTTGCGCTCTAGGGTCGCTCTGGAAGCGGGTGGTCAAGCGGCTGACGGCAAGCCAGCCGGCCGGCGAGAGCGGTGGAGACTGCGGCGGCAACTCCAGGATCACTCGCAGGGACGGCACAATACCCGATCGCCCCATCTCTTGAAGCGTGTGCAGTGCCTGCACCGATTCAGCTGCTTCCGGGAGCGCGTGACGGTCAGGAACCCCAGGAGAAATTTTCCGTGCCTGGAATGCAAGAATCAGCAGCGGAATCCCGGCGATAAGCAAAGCTGCCCAGGGCCGGCGGGTTATGATCGTGCCCCACCGCACCCAGCGCTCATTCGCCGCGCATAGGCTCTCCCGCGTTTTGACTCGTCCGTCTGGGCGACGCACTCCGGCGGCATCGATGTGATGCCCCAGCAGACCAAGCACCCAAGGCAGAATGAACGTACACAGCATGACGCTCAGAACGGTTACCAGCAGGCCAGCTATCCCGATAGAGCGCAGTTCGCTGATGGGCACAGTCAGCAGCGCTGAAAATCCGATGGCAACCGTCGTGGCCGAGATGATCAGCGTCCGCCCCGCTTGCCCCGCAGCAATATCGGCAGCGCAGCCGGGATCACATCCCTCGTTCAACGCTTCGCGAAACCGGCTCACCATCAGCAATGCGTAGTCGATGCCCAAGCCAAGGCCGAGCATGGTTGCCAGATTCTGCACCAGAATCGACAGCTGCAGATAATGCGCGAGTATCGCAGCCGTACCCATCGACATCGCGATTGAGAGTACTCCAACTCCCAGCGGCAGCAGCGCGGCCACGAGACTGCCGAATGCCAGCAACAGCAGCAACAGAGTTACCGGCATCGCTCGTTCCTCGGCATGTTTGACGTCATCTGCGCTGACCTTGCGAAGATCGAAGTTCAGTGGCGTTTCACCCGTAATTTCCAGTTTGATATTGGGGTATTGCGCCCTCAACTGACCTTGCATCCAGTCTGCTTTTGCCCTCAGTTTGGGTACTAACGATTCGACATCTTTTTCGTGGGGGTCCAACCCGACGATGATCAAGGCCCCGCCATTGTTCCCCGTGAACAGGGGATCTGGCCAATCCAGACTTGAGACGGCGCCCGCGACTCCAGGCACACTACGCAAGGAACTGCTTAAAAAGCTCAAGGCTTCCGCACCTTTTGCTGAATCCGGATCGGGTACACCGCTGATCACCAGAACCAGGCGGTGGGCATATGGAGACTGGAAACGCTGCGCCAGTTCCCGATCAACTTTTTCGGATTCCGCGCCTTTAATGTGAACAACTGTCTCCAGGCGCCGTTCGACTTTGTAGGAAAAGGGCAGCAGCGCAAGCGCCATGGCAAACCCCGCCATCGCCAACCAGAATCGGTGCCGAGCAGCGCCGCAGCCGGTCTTCACGCTTGGCATTACCATCGAAGATCCACGTCGTTTCCTCGTGCGTCTGAGCGCAATGAGACGACCTCCGTGATCGGGCAGGTCCATGATATACGGTCAAACCGAATATTTATTGGGGTTCGGCCTTGAGCTTGGTCAACGATAAACGATAGAGGAGAGGAACTGCCCGTTGAACCCTTGTCAAACGAGGAACGTGGCTGACGTTCCCAGTCCGGGAGAGTTCAAGAACCGCTGCACCCGTTCTACTTCACTTTGACAAGCCTGCGCCCACGCTGACGGTGCCTCCAGGTGTCTTCAACGTCGGAGCATCGGCTAACCGAATATTTTTGCAAAAAAATGCCGCACGCCTTCGAATCTCTTGTGCTTCACGCGCGCCCGTTCTTCCGGAAGCGGGGGTGGTAGAGCTGCCATTGGGATCGGCGCAGGGCGAGTTGATAACGGCAGTGCTTCGGCAAGCCTATATGCGGGAGGTGTGAAGGTCAGGGTAGCCTCCGCTTTCGCGTGGGGCAGATCCCGCTGCCCGTCAGACAGCTCTGCCGTCTCCACTCCCGTGCCAGGCAATTTGCTGCCTGTGGTCGCCTCAGGAGAAGGCTCGGTTCCAATTGGCGGTGAGGAGGGATCATTGACGGAAGCTGAAGAAGTTCCTCGTGCGCTTGCGTCCAAGTCTTCGGCTACCGCCGCGCCAGACGCCAAAAGCACCGCGGGCCGCGGGGGCGGAGGACACCCGCATTCGACCGGCAGGATCGTCTCATTCCCATTCCCGTTCGGGGACGCCGCGTGGAAGGCTGTATCTTCGCTCCTTAGCCGTCCCGCGTGAAAAACGATCTGATCCCGCGGCTGGAATTCATATTTTCCGTCTCCCATGAGTTCATAAATGATTGCCGGGGACGTGTTGCCGGGAAGAGTCTTCACACACGTGTTGCCCTGCGAGTCGGCGCGGATCGCGTAGTCGAACTCTCCCGGACCGCGAAGCAGAATGCGGAAATCCGGAGTGACCACCTCGTCCGAGGAATCGCCCAGCTTGATGTGCGTCTCCAGAGCGCCGACACCGATTGCTAGCATCAAGTCGGGGCCGTTCCGAGAACGGTTGACCAAGACTGTGGAGCGCGGACATACATAAAAGTCTCCGCCCCGCCGCAAGCGCATCACAGTCGTGTCAGACAAGGCAGTGACGGAAGAGCCCGACGGGACCCGGTCAACTGGAACAACGTTGTTGTAGTCCACAGCAGTAATCGGAGGCGGCGCCGGCTGCGACTTTGCAACGATCGCATGCAGTTGCACCAACAGACGATTTCCGGCTGATTCCCAGGTGTAGTCCAATGGCTTGAGTAAATCGATTTCCACATGGACTTGCGGCGGATCGGTGGCGCTCAGTGTGAGACGAATTGCGCCAACATCCTGACTCTTCACGGGCACGAGTTTGCTGGGAACAGACATGTTCGTGTTCGGCAAATCGATAACCAGACGCATGGGATCAGCAAGCTTGCTGATCTTCGGCTTCACCGGGTCCGTCGTTATAATTTCCACCGCAGGTGTGCCATCCTTCAAAAAAACGTTGAAGTGAACAACTGTGGCGACGCTCTGGGAAGCGGGGACCTCCTGGTCCGATTCGCGCTGCGCTGGGCTGCCCCCCAACAATTGCATAGGAGAGAACAACAAGGAAATTGCAGCCAGCAGAGTGGCAGCACCGGAACACACAATTCGACTCCGCTCCTCATCTTGTGTGTGGCGCTTTTGTAATCGTGCTCTCATGGCAGTGCAAAAGTTAAGGTGATGTTGGTTTCAAAGCTGGCGGGACGTCCATTGCGAGTCATAGGCTCAAATCGCCACTGCCTGACTGCATCGGCGGCTGCAGCCACCAGCCTGGGATATCCGCGCACCGGACTGAGTCGCTGAACTCATCCAACCCCGCCAACTAAAACGTCAAGCACCACGATCCCTTGAATATGATGGGCTTTGGCCGCGTCCGGATATTCGGGCTCCACGCGGTCTACGACGCGTGCGAGGGCTGTTCGCTCGGGAACCATCCCGGGAGGTGGAGAGGGGGGCGCACTTCTTGCACTCGAATCATCGGAGGTCGTTGATCCGCCCTGCACTCCCGTATCTTCAAACACAACAATCCCAGAGTCATCGTCAAGTGTGTTCTCAATTTCCAAATCAGGCACACGGTGCTTTGCTCGAACTGACGGCGGATTTGAAGACTTGGGGACGGAGCGTTTCGCAGGAAGACGTTCGGCGGGAACCGGGATGATAGCCGCCGGCTTCACAGGCTGAATCATTGGCGGATTAGGAAGAGAGGCGGGCATTGGTGCGGACGCTGATTGTTCTCGCACGACCGCCCTGGAATTCCTGGCGAACAGGTGCAGTCCGTCGTGCGGAACGCTCCTGCTCAGGGCCCAACCGGCGAGAAGCAAGGTACCTGCCACGAGAGCGGCCAGCAGCGATTTTCGTGCTCCCAATGCGAGTGCGACTGCTTTGGCTTTTATGGATTCCGCGAGGATCCGCGAGGGTATTCTGCTGATCTCTTGCACCTGAGCCGGAACGCGCGCCACAGAGTTGCAGGCGAGTTCATCCACCCGCGCGATCGTGTCTGCGACGCGCTGCGACATCGACTGTATCGCCACAAGGTCGCCGGCCGTGAATGCATCCGCTTGAGAAGAGAAGGCGCCAAGCACGCCGATTCTGTCCTTCGCGGCGTTCAGCACCGAAACAAGCACAATGGAGCGAGCGCCTAGACTCCGGCACACCGCCGCATCGAGGCCAGGGAAGTTCTCGGAGTTACGACAATACTGCAACGCAGAAGTGCGCAGGCAAGCATCCACCATGCGGGGGTCCCGGCGCAAATAGGCGACGAACTCGCCAGAGGTAGCCCCGTTCAGGACACGGGAAACCATGTGACCACTGCGCACCCAACCGATGAAGGCGCCGGTCGCACAAGTGGAGAGTCGCGTTTGAGAAACAATTTGCTCCAACACCAAATCGAGCGCCATGTCCGCGCGCATGACCTGGTCGGCCGGTTCGCTTTCTCGTGCGCCAAGATTGAACCGGTGTGGGGATGGCGACCGGCGCGTCGGCGCCGAAGGTCTCGCCCCGAAAGATGTCGAGTCGCCGGGCGCGCTGTTCGCCTGGGAAGTATGATCCGCCGCCGGCGGGATTCTGCGCTCGGCCGCTGATTGACGCCGCGACTTCACAAGCACCTCCACGTCGCAGCATTCCGCACGGACCGAAAAGTCATCTGTTCCCTTGACGAACTGGAGACGAGGAGGAAAGACCCCGTGATAAAAAGGACGAACGAACCAGGGAGCGATACGGACATGTCCGGCCAACTCCTAACGAAAATTGGCTTCCAAAACACGCGTCCATGGCGCTCCACTCGGCGCATGGCGCCGCATGTTGCTCAAAAGGGTGGACCGGAAAGGAAGTCTATTTCAGAGCTTGACGCACGCTCTCTCAGGGGAGGCAAAATAATAGCCCTTAGTTTGCCACCTTTGCGACTCAGATGTCAAGATGGTAAATAGAGCCATTCCGATGCCGCTTTCTTTTTAGGCCACTCAAAAGGGTCCGGGTTCGCAAGGAACTATTGCGCCGCCGGAATCCCATGGCGTTGCGACGAGGAAGAAAGATTAAAGAGTTGGAAGTCCATCTCATCCTGAAGCCGATGAACTACGGCTCAAGCCCTGATTCGCATCCTGGTTCGCATACCCCATGCCTGTCAGCACGCCTCGCATATAAGCAAAACTACTGATAACGCCCGGCATCGGATCGTCGGGATGAATCTCATACTCCAGATCGACGAAGCCCTTATACTTCGCAGCTATAAGCGCTTCGAACATCTTCCGCACCGGCATGATGCCATCCCCCACTGCAACCTGGCTCCCCTTGCTCTCGAAATCTGTTAGGTCTTTCATGTGCAGGTTGAATAGTCTTGGCCCTGCTTCGTGGATGGCCTGAACCACATCCGTGCCCGCGCGAGCCGCGTGCCCCACATCAATACAGCAACCGATGCGCGGATCCATGGCTTTCACCGCCTTCAATACATTCAGGGGCGAAGGCCACAACTTATCCTCGGGTCCATGATTATGAATCGCGATGCGTATGTCGTACTCCTTTACGAATCTCTCAATTCGCGGCAAGGTTTCCGGTGCAGGGTCGCCGGCCACGATAACACCGATGCCGGCTCGCTTGCAGTATTCAAACTTAGACCGGATATCCGCATCTTCATCTTTGGTGAAATAAATAGCGCCGGCAGCATGAAGTTTGATGCCTGCAGCGGCATAGTCATCGAGCGCGATTGCCTCTTCTTGCGGGTTCATCGGGAGATGATCTTTGACATCCTTCGCATTCAACGCGACCACGTTGAGCTGTTTCATGAATCCGATCATCTGCCCGCGGCTGAAATTACGAAATGTGTAGCTGGCCAGACCTAAACGAATCGGCAACTCCTCAGCTGGCGCCGGCGTATCGTGAGGCAGCGAGAAGATAGCGCGCGGAACGGCGCACGCTGACGCAATCAGCGTGCCGGAGCGAACGAAATTGCGGCGGGAGAGCAAATTCCTCTTAGACACGGGGTTCCCAACCCTTCTCGTACTCGCGCCCCCACAGCTTCATCGCTTCCGGATCCTCCTGAATCCGTCCGTCTTTCGGATCGAGACGCAGCTCGCGGCTCACTTGCCAGGCGATGTTGGAAAGCTGCAGCATCGTGACCGCGACATTGCCGACCGCGATTGGAGCGTTGAGCTTCTCGCCTTTCCTGATTCCGGCGATGAAATTTGAGAAGTGCGCGTCCGTCATGGAATCGCGGCCAATCAGATCGGCGGACGAAGCCGTGCTGTGAGCCGTAAATTCGCTTGTCTTGTTGCCTTTGAGGTCGTAGATCTCATAGCCGCCGCGGTCGATCAACACCGTGCCGGTGGTTCCCATGATGGTCGAACCGCGATCTCGCCCGTAAAACTTCATTCCCTGACAACTTTTGCCCTCCCACGAAATCATTTTGTCTTCATACTCGAAGCTGGTCACGAGCGTGTCATAAAACTGCCAATCGTCTTTGAATTGATATCTGCCGCCCGACGATGTAACTCGCTGCGGATAGTCGACCCCCAGCGCCCAGCGGCAGACATCAACCTCGTGGGTGCCGTTATTGAGGGTTTCTCCCGTGCCGTAAAGTTTGAACCAGTGCCAGTTGTAAGGATGCACGTTGTCCCTATACGGACGCCGTGGCGCTGGCCCCTGCCATAGATCCCAATCGAGCTGCTGCGGAACCGGTACCTCCTTGCCTGCACCAATCGGCTTCCGCGTATTGGAGTACCAGGCCTTCGCGAAGTATGGCCTGCCGATAATTCCGTCGTGAATCTTTTCGATGATCTCGATAGTGTGGGGCGATGACCGCTGCTGGGTACCGATCTGCACTAGCTTGCGATACTTCTGCTGTGCCTGCACCAGCATTTCGCCCTCAGCAGGATTGTGGCTGCATGGCTTCTCCACATAGACGTGCTTGCCCGCCTGCAATCCGGCGATCGCCATGCGTGCATGCCAGTGATCGGGGGTCGCGATTGTGATAGCATCCACATCTTTTTGCTCGAGAATCAGGCGATAGTCTTTTTCTGCCACCGCGGCCTCGCCCATTTCCTGCTGCGTTCGATCGGCAAACTTATTGAGAATGTTGTTGTCTACATCGCAGACGTGCGAGATTCGGGCCGCACTCCTGTTCGCTTTGAGTGACGAAAGGTGAGCGTAACCGCGCCCATTGAGACCGATGACGGCAAAGTTAAGACGGTCATTCGAGCCCACGATCCGGCTATAGCTCTTCGCTGTATTTCCCACGGCCAGCCCAGCCGCGCCCACGGCAAGCGCATCGAGAAACTCGCGTCGTGTAACCATCGGGTCCTCCCTCAGCAGGAAATTCCGGCCTTCGCCAGTGTCTTCTTGAGTCCGTCCATGCTGACGCGGGTGGACGCTTCGGGCGTACCAGCGCCGTGCCAGTGGGTTTCGAGACTTAGCCCGTAGTGGAACCCATCGCGCTGCAATGCCTGAAGTTGCCCAACCCAATCCACCACGCCGCCACCTACGGGGGCCCAATCATATTTGTGATCGGCCTTGTTGACTACATCCTTGCAGTGACAGTGTCCGATACGGTCCTTGGGCAGCAATTCATAACCTGCTGGATAAGGCGTGCTTCCTATGGCTGCCGCATTGCCAGGATCCCAGTTCAGCATGAAGTTCTTGTTTGGAATCGCCTTAAGCACGGCGGCGGCTTCTTCACCAGTTGCCGTGTTGCATGACATCTCGTTCTCAAGCAAGAGAACAACATCGTCTTTGGCGCAGCGTTCCGCAGCCTGCTGCAGTTTCGTATTGATTGCGGCCCGGTACGGCTTGGGATCATACAGCCGCCAATAGTCGAAACAGCGAATCCTGTCCGTGTCGAAATATTTGCAAAGCGAGATACACCGCTCGAGCAACTTCTCCTGCGCGCTGGCATCAACATCTGCGTGAAACAGATCGTGCTTTTCACTTTGAGGCGATCGGGGAGCCCCCGGCCAGTCTGTCTTGAACAGCGGGCTTGCAATATCCGTCACCCTCAGTTTGTGCTCGTCGAGTATCTTCCGTGCGCTCTCAATTTCTTTCGCGTCGAGTTCAGTCACGTTCTTGTTCCACATCGAGCGCAGTTCGATCCACTGCAGTCCGAAATCGCCAGCCACAATCTGACATGCTTTCTCAAAGTCCTGCGTGATCTCGTCATTGATCACCGCCAGCCGGAACGGGCACGTGCCGCCCATCAAGGGGTCCGTTAGGGAGGACGCCGCGGTTTTCTTGATCAGCGGCGGCACGGCTGCCTCAAGTCCGGCCAGCCCCAAGCTCGCGAGAACTGTGCGTCTCGTGTGACCCATGCAAACTACCTCCGCCTATCCAGAAGAGCGCATCTCGTGACCATGCCTCACTCGGTTCCTGCGCGCCATTTCTGTCAGCATCTGCGCCCGAAAGAGTCCGGTGCCGATGGTATGGCGAAACCCAGACCGGCTATCTCCACAATGTGGCGCAATAAAAACTGAGCAGAAGAGCCTTCAGCTTCATGAATTTACATTTTACTTCCGAGACTTCCCGCGGTTCACCAGAACGAACTTCTGGAGCCTTTTGCCAGTGTCAACTTCCCCGGTATAGAGATCGCCGTGAGAATCAGAAGCTAGCTGGTGAAGCCAATGGAACTGACCGGCATTGCGGCCGTTGTGCCCGGTTTGGCCCTCAACGGCCCCGTCGTCTCGCCGAATGGTCCAAATAACATTGTTTTCACCGTCAGCTACCATCAAAAACTCTTGGTGCTCGTCGGTCGAAAATGCGAACTGCCATGGAGATCCCATCCCCAGCGTTTCCGGGCGCAGAGTGAACTCCTTCACGAATTTCCCTTGCTTGGTGAACACCTGGATGCGGTCGTTAACGCGATCGCAGACATAGACAAGCCCATCTCGCGAAATATGGACGCAGTGTACTGGATTGCGAAACTGCTGATCGCGTGGTGCGACAGGATCGTACGGCCCGGGGTCGGAATCATTCGGAGGGTTTCCATAAGCCCCCCATAGTCTCTTGAACGCGCCGGTGTCGGAGTCGAAAACAATCACTCTCTTGTTCATATAACCATCGGCGATGTACACCTCGTGCGCGTCCGAATCCACCTCGATGCCGGCCGGACGCCCCAATATGTCTGTACGCAGGCTGTTGGGAGGATCGGATGAAGGGTGACCGATCTGCAACAGAAAATGTCCATCACTCTTGAACTTGAGGACGTGGCGGTCGGTCGGCCCGCTTCCTCCGATCCAAACGTTGTCATCCTTGTCCACATAAATTCCGTGTTCTGTCTTTGGCCAGTCAAATCCTTCGCCAGGTCCGCCCCAGGAACCGAGCAAACGCCCTTGCGTGTCGAATTCCAGGACCGGAGGCGCTGCGATGCAGCACAGAGAACGCGGAGGTTTGAGTGAAGCGCCGATCTCGTCAACCGTATCCGAGCCAGGTCGTTGCAAAACCCAGATGTGGTCCTGCCGATCCACAGCTAAGCCCCCCACTTGCCCGATGATCCAGTTGTTTGGCAGCTCCAGAGGCCACAGCGGGTCAACCTGATACCGCGGCACGCCCTGGGCGCAAGTCGCCAGAGGAAAAGCGCTGAGCAAAATCGCCAGTGCGATCCTGAAGCTGACCGTCACGAGGGCAAATCTGTTTTGGAAAAGCATGGTGTGCATGGGGCGCTCCGCGCAAAAGGTCTTCCGTTTGTCAGAAACGGACGGAGTATAGGATCACTGGTGGAATATGTCAAAGCAGTGAAGTGGGTGCACGTCAGTAAAAAGAAAAGAGCAGGAGAGCCGGGGGTTGCATCAATCAGCTTCGCTCGTGACCACCTCCACCACCGGTTTGCTTCGTTTTTTCAGAATCTCGCCCAACAGAAATAGATCGGTGAGCAGCGCTCGGAGGTGGATGGAGGCGTTTAGATTGTCAATCAACTGCGAACTGATCGCGGATTGAGCGAGAACTACTTCAATGGCGGCAAGAGAGTCGCGAGAGTCGCGCTCGAGAACCGCAGCGAACGCGAGATATTTACCAGCGGGCTCGAGGCCTTCCTGTTTGACCGCCATCGCACAGGCCTCTGGCAGCCCCGTCAAGGCTTCTACGGCGCGATGCAGGAACTCACGGACTTGCCCACCCGACTTGCTTCCCTGGTCACTCGGCAGTCCCTGGGCTGCGTACGCCAGCAAGAACTCGTAGCATTCTTCCACCGCTTCACAACGATCGCAGATCTCAGCCAGCATCGGTTAGTCCTCGGCCTTCAATTCGGTTGGTGATCGGTGACGACGAAGCACTCTCGACCTTCCATCGCGCGGGATCGTGCTCTTCCAGATAGAAGTCGCGGTCCATCCAGCCGAAGATCATCGATTTCGTGATCGCGCGTTTCTCTGGCCGGAGCCCAAAGTAGACGTGCATCATGACCAGCGCGATGAGTCCCACGCCTGCCAGTCCGTGCAACACATACATCAGACCCCAGGTCATATCGCTGAACAGATATGGATTCCGGGGGAAAAAGATCGTGCGCACGCGAGACATCATGAAAACGCCGGTGACGATTACCGACAAACCGCACAAGATAATGACGCCGTGGAAGAGTTTGTTCTCCAGCGGATACTTGGCGAATTTCCGCGGCGGCGGAGCCGGCATTCCGAACAACCGGCGGACTCTTTTCTGTGCATCGTCCAGATCGATTCTGTCGGGCCAAATCGACCAGAAATCCAGAAAGAAGGAAGCATGAATGATGTGAAAGATGATGGAGACGGTTAACACGGCGCCGGCGATCCAGTGATAGGTCACCCAATTAAACTGGACGCCGACCTTCGGAAGGAAAGCGGTAAACAACAGCGTGAACATTGACGCTGCCATGATCCAGTGAAACAACCGTGCCACCAAGGAGTGCCGGGGAACGTGTTTGGGTATCTGCGCAACGACTTGAGGAGAAGCATCGCCCGCAAACTGTCTGGCCTTGGCGAAATACATGACGTAGATGGCGTGAACGATGAGGAAGAGCAACCCCGCGATCAACGCAACCCAGATCAGGAACCAGGCAATATGGATGGGGACATTCTGTCCCCACGGATTCGTGGCCCACTCTAAGAAGTCCATGTGGCCTCCTCGACTCCGCTGATGGCGCGTTTCACGAGATTTCGCATCAACGGGATCTTGTAGGCATTGAACTGCAATGGAACCGCACCTTGCACGGAGAGTTTTCCCGCCATTTCACCGGTGGCTGCATTCCGCGGCTGCCCACGAACTGCGTCTTCGACCGCCTTCAGCCTCAATGGCCTGGCGGCGGCGGCGTTCACCGCGATTCGGACGCGCTCGATCGTGTTGCCAGACAGAACCATGGCCGAGGCGACGTTGAGGAGCGGGAAGTCCCAAACGTTGCGGTCTCGCACTTTTTCAAAATAGAATTGCGTGCCCGCCCAGGTGGAGGGAATCCGAATGGCAGTAAGGAGATCGCCGGGCTGCAAGATGTGCAGCCGCGTGATATCGATCTCAGGACCGATGAAGTAATCTTCGGCATCGACCAGGCGCTCACCCTTGGGCGTGCGCAGGACGAACTTGGCGTCCAGCGCGATCAGGGCAGGGGCGGTGTCGGAAGGATTCACCGCCACGCAGCGGTCGGCTTGCAGAATAGCATGCTCACGGTTGCGGCCCTCCGGCGTATCGGCGTAGCAAATGTTGCCGCCAGCGCGGTAGCATGGCCAACCTCCGCGGTAATACCAGCACCGCGTGTCCTGCGAAACATTGCCACCGAGCGTACCTTGATTGCGGATTTGCGGCGATGCCACCAGTTCCGCGGCCTGCGCTAGCAGATCATACTTCTGCTTGACGACGGGATGATTCACAACTTCCGTGAGCGTGGTCATCGCGCCGATCTCGATGCCGTCGCCTGTCGTACGAACTCCGTGCAGTTCCTCGACTCCACTCAGATCAACCACAGCCTTGGGCTTCCTAATTCGATCCTTGAGCCAGTCGAAACTGTCCATCCCTCCGGCTAGCACCCAGGCATCGGATCCATGCTGTTCGAGAAGCTTCTGCGCATCAGCCACGGAACTCGGCTGATACAGCTCGAACGCGGACATCACGTCTCGTATGACGGCCATAACTCTCCTTACAAATCCCAATCAAATATGAGCCGTCAAATATGGGCGGCCAGGGGATGCTGCATCGGGCGTCCCGCTTCGAGCGACGTCAGAATCGTGTCGGCGTTCACGGGCGCACGCTGAAAGATCTCATCTCCGAGAGCATCCGACAGCGCGTTCAAAATTGAGGCACACCCGCCGGCAACGGGCGGCTCGCCGACACCGCGTGCACCGACCGGCGTCTCCGGGTCCGGAATGTCCAACGCTGTCCATTGCATATCGGCGGGTACATCGAGAATGGTCGGCGGTTTATTGTGATGGAAACGCTTGGAAACCATCTCGCCGTAGTGCGGATCGAACACCCACTTCTGACCAATGGCATGCCCGATGCCCAAGACCGAACGGCCGAGCACCTGCCCGCCCAGTGCTCGGGGATGAATTACTGTGCCGACATCGGCGGAAGCGAGGAAATCGACGATGTAGTACTTGCCAGTTTCGACGTCGACTTCAACTTCGGCAAAGCTGGCGACATAAGAGAATGTCGAGCCATCGCGGGGATAGTTGTCCTTGGCCGCCGCCACCAAACCTTGACCCGCCAGCGCCGCGACCGAGGCCTTCGTCAATTTGTGAACATCGGCAGGCGCTTCGTGCCCATCGTAGACGCCACCAAGCTGAATCGCGTATTTCGCCGCCTGCGCCAAAGTCATGCTGCCGCCGCCCTTGCGGAACACCCGCTCGTTCGCGACCTCATATTGTTCCGGTTTGCCGCCAAGCTTTTTGGCCGCGATTTCCTGGAGCTTCTTCTTGGCGTCCATCGCCGTCGCATACGCGGCCCGCGTCATCGCGTGAGTCGTCTGGCTGCCGCCGGAAACGCAGGTGAAAGGAAGGTTCTTTGTCGTATTTCCCCAGACGACTTCGCATTTCTCCCATGGCACACCGAGAACTTCTGCGCCCGCGCGGTGCACGTCGATCACCGACTCCGTCCCCAGGTTACCGATCCCAGACTGAAAGATGATCCGGCCTTCCGGCGTGATGACCAGAAGTCCGTCGAACCCGATCGTGCCGCCAACGTAGCAGCTCAGTGATACGCCGACGCCGCGAACTTTCGTGCCTAGTCTCTTCGGAGTTCGCGCCACCCGCTCGCTCCACTTGAATTGCTCCGCGCCGCGGTCAAGCGCTTCCTTGAGGAATGCGCTTGTCGCGTATTGCCGTTTTCCCTGCATCGCTGGTCCGAACGGCGCTTTGCCTTCCGGGCAGTTGACACGGCGAATCGCCACCTGATCGACTCCGAGCTTGCGCGCAGCTTTCGCGATGATGGGCTCGATGATGACAATTCCCTGAAGGCCACCCGGGGAGCTTTGCGCACTCCGGGGCGGAGTATTTGTCAGCACAGTCACGCCGCGCCAGCGCATGGCTTGCGGCTGGTACAACAGAGAAACAATGCGGCCCGATGACGGAGCATCCCCAACCGCGTCGTATGGGCCGTTATCGCAAATCACGAACATGTCGAGAGCCGCAATCCGACCCTCTTTCGAGAAACCGACTTTCATGCGCCCCTGAAAACTAGGACGGGCGCGTCCGATGAAGGTCTCCTCCTCGCGGCTGATGCGCATCATGACCGGAGCATTGGTTTTCTTGGCCAGCAGTGCAGGGATGATCATCGACACGCCGCCCGTGATCTTGCTGCCGAAGCCGCCTCCCGTGTACTCGCTGATAAAAACAATATTGTCAGGACTAATATTCAACCACCGCGCGATCGCGGGCAACGTTTGTGCTGTGCTTTGCGTGCCCGTATAAATGTAGACCTTGCCGTTCTGCCAGTAAGCCATCGCGCTGCGGGTCTCAAGCGTCTGATGGCTGGTGTCGGGTGTCACGAACGTTTCGTCGAGAACGAGCGCGGCATTCTTGAAGCCGGAATCGACGTCGCCATACGACCATTCGTCGGGAGCCTTGCCCATCGGAAGGCGGCCTTGCTTCTCGTCGGCGAAGTCGGCTTTGGTCCACTTGAGTTCCGTGACCTCGGGAGGACCCGGATTTTGCCCCACGGGCCGAGTCCAGACATTGCCATCCATTCGGGGATTAGGACCACCCGGCCGCAAGGTATCGAGGGGATCTATGACGAACGGCAGCGGTTCAAGATCGAGTTCAATTTTCTCGATGGCTTCGGCGGCCGTAAGTTCGTCGACAGCGGCTACCGCAAGAATCGGTTCGCCCTGATAGACCGGTTCATTGGTGAGGCCGCGTTCGCCCCACTTGCTGGCTTTGATCACCGTCCCGTTGTCTGTAAGAGTATCGGCCGGCGCGGGAAGATCGTTCGCGGTGAGAATGGCTTTGACCCCAGGCATGGCAAGCGCTGCGTTCGTGCCCATGCGCTTTACCCGGGCATGCGGGATTGGGCTGAGCAGTAATTTGCAGAACAGCATGCCCTCGGCTCGAAAATCTTCAGCATACTTTGCTTGGCCGGTAACCTTCGCATATAGATCTGGGGTCTGGTAGTTCTTGCCGATCAGCTTGTACCCGCCTCCGTACTGGCGCTCAGTGGGTTTAGCGGTCCCAACGGCTTTCTTATTATCCGTTTTCTGGTTATCCAAGATTAGACCTCCGCATATTCTCGGCTCCGCGCATCATCGCGGTGAGAATCTTGTCATAGTCCTGGCAGCGGCATAGGTTCCCGGAAATGCCCTGCGCCAACTGCTGGCGCGTGGGATTGGGATTGGTTTTCAGATATCCCACTGTAGCCATGATGAAGCCGGGCATACAAAAGGCACACTGAAAGCCCTGTTCATCGATGACGCCCTGTTGTACTGGATGCAAAGTCCCGTCAGGCTTGGCCAGGCCTTCGATGGTCACAACTTTTCGGCCACGCACAGTATGGGTGAGTACCGAGCACGCATAATACGGAATATCGTCGATGAGCACGGTGCAAGATCCGCATTCAGCGCGGTCGCATCCCAGCTTGGTGCCGGTCAAGCCCAGCTTGTAACGTAGTGTCGACGCCAACGTCTCCTGCTTCATCGCGTCGACGCGCCGCTCCAGGCCATTGACGTTGAGCGTGATCAGCCGCTCGCCTACACCCGCCGCTGACTGCTGGCCATGCAGAAGAGACGAACCGCGAAACAGGTAGCCCGCGGAAGAGACGGCCACACCGCTGGTGATGACGCCTTTAATGAAGTTGCGCCTGGAGACAGCTTTGGGAACGTCTTCTTGAGGCAGGTCTGGGATCGCCTTGGAATTCGGCTTCTCGCTCATACCGGGTCACCTCCCACCACATGCAGCTGCCGCAGAGGCTCGCGGGAAGAATGAAACGTGAGATTCTCGCATTCTAGCAGTTGGATTAGCAGCAATAATGCCCGGATTCGGAAATTTACAAACTCTCCCCACGAACTGCCGACACGACGCAGATCGCGGACGATATGACGCTGACTCGAACCCAGATTCCGATGCCTCAGGTCGACCGTCAGAAAAAAAGACCTGGCAATGTTGATGTAAACCAGCGCCCCCACACACCAGCGCGATCCAGCCAACGTAATAGGTAACTCTGCCAGCCAGCACGCTGCAAGCGATAATCGTTCGACACAAATTCCCTGCTAACAGGGAAAATTACAGGGAATTTGCAATTTCCTTGGCCCGCGAATGTCGCACTTCTGCTCCCAAGCTGCACATTTCGCACCAGAATCTGCGCCAAAAGGCGAGAAAGCGAACAGGGAAATAACAGGGCAAGATCAGGCAGTTCGCTTCGTGATGGCATTCCAGAACAAGGACGGTATTTACACTTTGGAGGTGTCAATCACGCCCTCACTAAACCTCACAACGACCCGGTGCCTCTACTGCCTGGGGATTGGTTCAATTCTCGGGTGGCTAAGGCAAATTGTATTCAACCTAGCCGGGAGGGCCGATTTTTTCAATCGCTGTCGCTCGTGCCCAGTTACTGCTTCTGCGATGACCGTGCGAAGCAGGAAATCCGGCGAGGAATTCTGCCATTACAACGGAGGGATCTGAACGTCGATTGCAATGTTCGAATAGCCGCTCTCTTCGTTCCTCGTATTTACAGTGGTAGCGGCGTAGCAGTAGCAGGCGCCGTCGGTGACTTCCGAATCCGTATATAAGTTACTGGTGTTTAGCATGTCGTTGATCTTGGAGAAGGGTCCGCAGGAGTCTGTGTACGTGGCGCGATAGATGTTATAGCCGGATACGTCCGACGACGTGCTCGCGGTCCATGAGAGATTGACCGCGTGTGTCGACTGTGCCGTGGTGCCCGGGCCGGTCGGTGTTTCGGTCGCGGATGAAGACCAGCCTCCGCAGCCGAGCAGCAATACTGTTACTGCGAAGCTAAGGATAGCCGCACTTCTTGTACCCAAAGTAGCCGGGATCATTTGCGGGTCCGCCTTCCCGAAGAGACAATCCAGCGTTACAGGCTCTTTCCAAACCGCTGTTGGATGGGACTTCGGAGGCTCCTGATAATCGGCAATCACACAATTTTTCTAATTGTTCCCATAATCCTCTGGGATGTAGGGCGACTTGCAGTCCTGAAAGTTATTGTCTCCAGAATAAACGGCACTTATCCACTGCCGTGGCGGCGGGGCCTGCAGCACGGCCTTGATCGACGCTGTACCTCGAAGCAAGGTTGCCGTCCCCAGGACGAAGTCCGAGTTGGCGCTGTCGACGAAGGTGATGGTCCCTGTCGGTGTGACAGTTACCGGCGGAACTGTTACGGCCGCCGTGAAGGTGGTGGACTGGCCTGCGGAAAACTGATTCGACGAGGAACTGATGACGCAAGTTGTAGCAACTCTCCCCTTGATAGTGAACGTGACTTGCTGTGCCGCGAACGCATTCCCGTAAATGGTCAGAACGTACTGACCCGCCTGATATGCGCTCGTGTTGACCTGGTACTTATAGCCGACTCCGCTCTCGTGGGCGAAAGCATTATTCAGGGCAAGGACTTCCGTGGATTCGGGCATGCCACTCGCGTTGCTCACCATTACAATCGTGAGGTTGGCTGTGGCGTCCGTAATAGATTTGTTAGGATTTGCTATCGACGTGAGTTCGAAGGTTACGGGAATCCCAGCACCAGCGCCGAACACCCGGGGGTCAGTCGCGCGAAGTGGAGCCAACAAGGTCAGGTTCCCGGCCCCCTGGGAGTTCGTCGTGCCTAAATCAACCGCGACAAATTCCGAGAATCCGGTAGTCTTCGCCTTCACCCTGGGGTCAGAGTAACTGACAAAGATGTTGGTCCAGTCATTTTCGCCAATGGGAGTGGTGAGGTAGCCGGGATTAATGATGGCTTGGGATGTATCAAAGGTGGTCTGCACTGCGATGGTGGGCGAGGGCTCACTCGGGCAGGTGATGGGGCTGCCACCTTTCGAACACGTCACCTGATCGTCCACGCAGTTGCCTCCCGCCCCGGCATAGACGATACACGTGGCATGAGCAAATGGAGTGCCTGCTACGCGCTGCAGGAATTCGGGTTGTGTAATCTCGACTTCCTTGACCGTCATGTCCACGCCGGAGAAACTCGTGCCGGGCGGATACTGCACCGTAAAGTTGTTGGTTTCGAAGTTGAACACATTGGGCAGCGTCGGGCTCAGCATTTGCGGCGGGATGATTATTTCGGTGGGAGGGGTCGACGCAATCGCGACACCAATCGGCGCCGCGCCGACCGCGACCGTGCTCGTGATTGTGTTGCTCGCCGTGGCAATCACGGAAACACTGTCGGCATTCAGGTTGGTGACGTATGCGGAAGCCCCATCCGTACTCAGCGCGACATGAACCGGGTTGCTGAGGCCCTCCACTGTAGCCACCACGCCGCTCGAGACGGTGTCGATCACGGAAACGGTGTTGGAAGCGCTATTCACCACGTAAGCCATGCTGCCGTCTGGGCTGAAAGCTGCGCCAAATGGGCTCGTCCCGACCGCGATCGTCGCCGTCACAGTGTTACTGGCGACGGAAATCACCGAGACGTTGTTGCTACCGGCGTTCTCCACGTACGCGAGACTGCTGTTCGGACTCACCGCTACCCAACGAGGCCCGGTACCTACGGGGATGGTCTTAACCACAGCAGGGCTGGCTCCCACGGCAATGACCGAGACGGTGTTGGATGCGGAGTTGGTCACGTAGGCGAAAGTCCCACTCGAGGTGACGGCCATCGCCACGCCAACCGGACTAGTCTGCACTGGCACGGTGGCCATCACGGTTTGAGAGTCCGTCCCGATTACCGAAACACTGTTGGAAGATCCATTCACCACATAGGTGGCAGTCCCATCCGGAGTGAAAGCCACGCCAAAGGGTGACGATTGAACTGGAATTGTGGCCACGACGGTGCCGCTGGCGGTGCTGATCACCGACACGTTGTCACCGTGATTGTTGGTAACGTAAACCTGTGTCTGGTCGGGTGAGACAGCGACTCCCCAGGGTCCAGAACCTACGGGGATAGCGGTAACCGGCAACGAGGTTGGGATATCAATCATGGAAAGGGTGTTGCTGTTTATGTTAGCCACATAGGCAAACGGACCCGTGGCCGAAACAAATCCGTGTTCGAATCCTGATCCGTCGACGTATGCACCGGCCAACTGCCCGGCGTCATTAATATCCTCGACAGCTAGGCCACCAACTGCGGCGGGGAAGTTAATGATCGTAAAGGTGCCGTCATTGTCTTCGAATCCCAGTTCGTTAGAAGTTTCAGTGGCTAAGTAACCGCCAACAATCTGCCCGCCGTTGTTAATGCCATAGCCATCGGTGAGAAACGCGCCCGGATAGTCGAACGAAGTGAACTTTCCGTTCTGGAGAAGAAAACCGTGTTCATTTCCGCTGGAGTCGTCGTAGTAGCCGACCATGGCTCCCACATTATCAACCTTCAGGATGTTAGTAAGAATGGATCCGGGAAAGTCTATGGTGCTGTAAACGCCGGCGCTAAGGAGGAAGCCGTGCGTAAGCTCTTTGGCATCGGTAAAAAATCCCACAATCTGACCTACATTATTGATCCCCTCGGCGTACGACAGAGTTGTACCCGGCGGATCAATGGTCGTGAACACGCCGTTGCTGAATAGGAATCCGTGGTTGGTGATCCCCTTCGCGTCGAAGTAGCGCCCCACGAGTTCGCCGTTGTCGTTGATTCCCCAAACTGCGGTCCCCAGAGAGCCAGGAAAATTAATGGGCGTAAACCCTCCGTTTTGGACGACAAAACCGTGGTAAACACCTTCAGTGTCGACGTATCGGCCTGCCATCTCCCCGTGGTTGTTAATCTGGCGCACCTCATTCAGCGTGCCACCCGGATAATCGACGGTGATGAAGTCTTGGGCCGGCGCCGTTTGCGACGCCAAGGTGCCCGCGGCTAGTACGATGACAAGGGTAAGAAACGCGACGCGTTTTGTAAGTCTGGCGAGCATGTTTCCTCCGGTCGTCGTCCTTGGTAGTGAACCCGCTCCCTATTTCGAAAAGCCCTCAAACTGAAGACGGAAGAACACCACGCAAGCTTGGGGGAGCTTGCAGAGATTTGGGGCAAGAGTATGCGTCTCAATGGCCCGGGTGTCACCTCCCCGAACGGGCTACTTCTTAGAGCGCAGCCGCCTTACGCGCGATGAGATCGAATCCCTTCTCTTTGGCATCTTTCTGCAACTGCTCGAGGCGAGCGCGGGAGGCCGCAGATTTCCCGGATTTCAACTCTATTTCTTCAAATGCCAGGCGAGATTCAAGTTGGTCCCCGACATAGCCTGACTTAGTTGCCTTGACCAAGGCCTCCTTGAGGACGGTTTTGGCCGCGCCGGTTTGTTGGGATGCACTTTCGGTGCGCGCCCTGGCGGTAGCGAATGCCAGTTGCACACTCAGATTCTGGCTTTTTGCGGCGATCGGGGCGGTTTTGCTCACTTCCTTCAAGGCTTCGACGGTCTTGCCGCCTGCCAGCAGAGCTCCAACCAGCGCGACGCTGGCAGTAATCTGTTCGTCATTCCTGCGCGCACTCTCAAACTCGTCGCGAGCTTCCCGGGCAGATACTTCCGCCGCATCGGGATGGCCTTCTTCCACGGCCAATTCAGCGACCGCCACGCGAGTGGAGACGATTGCATCTCTCTCCCCCAACTCGTTGCGGAGGCTGAGAGCCTCCTCGTAATCCTTGTGCGCTTGCTTGAAATCAGCCGCTTTTAAATCCAGGCTTCCCAGACCCGCAAGGGCGTATGCTGCCATGCTCTTGTCCCCTGCAGCCCGGGCCAGTGTAAGAGCTTTCTCGTAGTTCCCCCGTGCGCCCCGCAGATCACCCAGATGTTGCAGTGCATCGCCAAGGTCGATGAGCTTGTCGCTGGAGGGATTGGCTTGTCCGCCAGCAAGATCGAGGGCCGCAGCCTGCTCCAGCGTCTTCTTGGCGACCGCCGAATCCCCTTGCGCGTCGAGCACGGTTCCAATACCTGTCAGTGACAATGCGATGCCGTTTTGATCATTGATTTCCCGCAAAAGTGTGAGCGCCTGATCGTAAGTCTTCCTGGCTCCTGCCAAATCACCTTCGTTTTGCATGATGCTCGCGATGTTGATCAGCGTCATCGCGTAGTTATTGTGGTCGCTTATCTCGCGGAAGATGGGGAGAGCCTTTTCATACATTTTTCGAGCTTGCTCCGCATCTCCTTGCTGACCGAGGACGTTCGCCATGTTGTTAAGAGCGGAGGCTTCAGCTTTCCGATTGCCGACTTCGCGCGCAATGGCAAGTTCATCGTTGAATTTGCCGAGCGCACCGGGATAGTCGCCGCGATCGACCAGCACCTGGCCCGTCACTTCGAGTGTGCTGGCGAAGCCGTAGCGGTCACCGACCGACCGGTAGATGCGGCTAGCCTCCTCGACAGCAGACATGGCACCGGCAGTGTCGCCGAGGTTCTCCAGGCTGGATCCCTGGCGATATAGCGCGCGGGCCAGAAGCAGTCTTGCGTTCTGGGCTCTTGCCTTCTGTGCTGCCTGAACAGCAG
>JBAWCJ010000460.1:0-6802 GCA_049590215.1 Candidatus Sulfotelmatobacter sp.
AATTCCCGGAAATTGTCGACATGCACGACATTCAGATAAAGAAAGTGCGCGGCCGGCTTTACGTTTCGTGCCATTGCACGTTTTCCGACGACCTTTCGCTGGCCAGCGTCCATGACATCCAGACCGAGCTCGAAATCCGGTTCAAGCAGGCCGCGCCGGAGCTTTTCCGGGTGTTGATTCATCCTGAACCGAGCACGGACAATCGGCGGTGAAGTTTACGGAAGGAGCCTAATGACCAAAGCCAAAACCACTTGGATCGAAAAGCAACGATTCAACGGAGTCGCCGACAGCGGTCACGCGATTATGGTCGACGGTGATAAAGCGGCAGGGAACAGTCCCGTGGAACTGGTTCTCATCGGCCTTTGCGGCTGCACCGGCTACGACGTCGTCTCCATCCTGCAAAAGAAGCGCGAGCCCTTCACCAGCCTTGAAGTCCGCGCTGAGGCCGAGCGCGCCGCCGAACCACCCTCGGTCTATACCGAAATTAAACTCACCTACCGCGTCGGCGGAAAAGTGTCGCACAAGGCAGTCGAGGACGCAGTTCGCCTCTCAAAAGAAAAATATTGTTCAGTCTCGGCCATGCTCGAAAAGACAGCGAAGATCACCGCTGAGATCGAATATCTGGATGCATAGAATGTGGGACGGGCCAAAGTGATGCTCGCGAAGATTTTCCTTTCACCCAACCCAACGCCGAATTGATCGAAGGCTTCGACTCCGATCGCCTTGACCGGTTCCTCTCCGCTGCCTGATCATCGAAAGCGATTCGACGAGGCTCACTATCTCGAACGTAAATCCGCAAAACGCCCGTTCGCACCCACTGCGCGGTTACTTGTTCATCGCGTCGGCGGCGTTTCTCTGGGGAGTATCCGCCGCCCTGGGCCGGGCCGTCTTCACGGGTAAGCTTGCTCTGGGCGACACGGCGCTCCGTCCCATCGATCCACTGATTCTCTCGCAGACGCGCACCACATTCTCTCTGCTGGTGTTGCTTCCGCTCCTCGTTGTTTCCCAGGGATGGCAGCGCATCAAGCTGCCCGCGCGCGATCTCGCATACTGCTTTCTTCTGGGCACGCTTGGCGTCGCCGTCTCGAATTATTTCTACTACGTTGCGATCCAAAGGACGAACGTCGCTACTGCGATCATCGTGCAATACACCGCTCCCGTCTGGGTTCTGTTCTATGTCGTAGCGCGCCACCAGCAAAAGCTCTCGATCCAAAAGGTAGCCGCCGTGGCGATGGCGGTTACAGGCATTGCCCTAGTCATCGGCATCGTCGGAGGCAATCCAGGTGAGAGACGCGCTCTTCGCCTCGACTCCTACGGCCTGATCGCCGCTCTCCTGGCCTCATTCTCCTTCGCCTTCTACAACGTCGCGGGACATCGCATCCTCGCCCGTTATGACCGCTGGCGCGTGCTGGTCTGGACGCTTACTGCCGCCGCGGCCTTCTGGCTGGTCGTCAACCCTCCGTGGAAAATCCTCGCCGCCCACTACGCACCCTGGCAGTGGCTGTTCCTGTTCATTTTCTCGATGATCTCGGTGTTGGGAGCGTTCTCTCTTTACTTCCTCGGTCTGCAATATCTCGAACCCACTCGCGCCATCATCGCCAGTTGCCTGGAGCCGGTGTTCTCCATTCTTCTGGCCGCGATGCTCCTGGGCGAAGTCTTGCGTCCGGTCCAGACCGTGGGGATCGTCTTTGTGTTGGCGGCTATCGTAATCGTGCAGCGCCCCAGCCGCCTTGGCGTGGTGGAAGAATCCGCGGTGGTCGATCCGATTGAGTAGCCGACGCCCATTCCCGCACTGGATGTGAATGTTTTCTCATTCGATACCCTCACCCGCATTTGACAATGTTTTTACCGCTCCTGCCATGATTCTAGGTTAGCCTTGTGGCATCACTCTCGGGTCACGAAGGCCTGAAACCGGATGTGCTTATGAAATTTCAGCGAGTTGGCGCGCTTCTAGTTTTTCTCCTGACCTTCCTTACCCCTTGCTTCGCCCACCACATGGCGGTTGTGGTCAACAAAGAGAACAGTATGGGAAACGTCACAGCTGTGCACTTGTCAAGGATTCTCCGCTCCGAAGTCAAGAAATGGCCGGATGGCAAGACTGTAGTGCTGGTTCTGCACCGGGACTCCGAGGGAGAAACCGAAACCCTCGAGCATCTGAACAAGATGAGCGGAGAGGAATTGAAGGCGCTGATCGCCGCTCACAAGGACTCCATCGTGATGGCAGACTCCGACGCGGAAGTGCTCAAGATCGTGCAGACCACGCCGGGTGCCATCGGCTTGGTCGATGTCCGCTCCGTCGATAACTCCATCAATGTGGTGCGGGTGGACGGCAAATTGCCCATGGAGTCAGGCTATCTGCCGCATTAGGGCCACGCGGCTAAGGGTTGCTCCGCAGCAAATGAAAGTATCTTCGCGCCTTCTTTACATCCTGTGCGATCTGCTCCCGCAGGGCCTCCACCGACGGGAACTTGATTTCGTCGCGCATGCGGTCGAGGAAGCAGATTTCGACCTCGCTCTCCGGCGTCAGCTCAATTGGGTGGAAGTTCAGTAGATGCGTTTCGATGGCAAATGAATCGGCACCGAACGTCGGGCGATTGCCCACATTGGTGACGGAATCAAACTGCTCGGCACCTACTCTCGTACACGTAATATAGACGCCGTCTTTCGGCACAAGTTCTTCGTAGCGCGCCAGATTGATGGTCGGTACAGTGTACTTCGATCCCAACCCGCGCCCGCGTCCCGGCGCGCCTAAAATACAGAACGGACGCGCCAGCAGATGCCGCGCCCGGCTCACCCGCCCCTCAGCGAGCAATTTTCTGATGTGACTGCTCGAAACTGGCTCCCCGCGCAGAGTCTGCTCGGGGTAAACCTCCACTTCAAAGCCCATCTCCTGCCCCAGTTGCGCCAGCAGGTTCACGTCGCCCGCAGCTTTGTGCCCGAAGCGGAAGTTGTAGCCCTCATGCACCTCGACCGCATGCAATTTCTTTTTGAGAATGCGCTCGGCGAACCGACGCGGCGTCATCAGCGAAAGATCGCGTCCAAAAGGCAGGATTAGCACCGCATCAACGCCCGTGGCTCCAAGCAAGCGCAGTTTCTCCGGCAGAGGAGTAAGCAGCTTCAGTCCGGAATCAGGCCGCAGAATGCGCGCCGGATGTGGCTCGAATATCACCGCAACCGCTTTGGCTTCGCGCTGCTGCGCCCGCCGCACGATCTCGCCCAGCACATGAGCGTGCGCCCGATGCACGCCATCAAAATTACCCACGCTCACCAGCGACGGCCCAAATCCCGCCGGAACGTCCTCGAGTTTGTGAAAAGCCAGCATGGCAGTGGTCAGTGTTCAGTGGCCAGTGGTCAGAAAGCCAGTGCCCCGCCGGGGTTTTACTGACCACTGATCACTGGTCACCGGCCACTGAACTTCAGATTTCAAACTCCAGTTTCATCCCGTCATAAGCCAGCCGCACATGCGGCGGCAGGGTTGCATTCGTCGCCTCATGGGGCAGATCGTGGCAAATGTGGGTAAAGAAACCCCGCTTGGCCTTTACCCGGTCCACGATACGCAGCGAATTCTCGACCGTCGAGTGCGTGGGATGGGGCTTGTGCCGCAGCGCATCGAGGAAAAGAATGTCCAGCCCTTGCAACTGATGGAACGATGCCTCCGGAATCTCGCTGTGGTCGGTAAGATAAGCCGCGCTGCCGAAGCGAAAGCCGTAAATTTCGGCCTCTCCGTGAATCAGGCGCACCGGTTCGAAGCGCGCGCCAAACAGTTCCACGGGACCGTCAATCGGCCGCAACTCGAGTTGCGGCAAGCTGCCGTATTTGTAATCAGCGTCAAAAATGTAGGAGAACATGCGGCGCAGAAACGCTGCCGCGTCCGGCCGCGCATAAAGCGGCAGCTTCGCCGGCTTGTGACGGTAACTCAATGGCCGCAGGTCGTCGATGCCTAAAATATGGTCGGCATGGGTGTGGGTGTAAAGAACCGCATCCACCCGCGTAATCCTTTCTCGGATGGCTTGGGCGTAGAAATCGGGCGAGGTGTCGATGAGCACGACCTTGCCCGCAAACTCAAGCATGATCGAAGGGCGGGTGCGGCGGTCGTGGGGGTCAGTGGAGCGGCAAACCGCGCAGTCGCAGCCAAGCGTAGGCACACCCATGGACGTGCCGCTGCCCAGCACCGTGAGCGTGGCTTTCATGCGGGAACCTTCAAGTTTGAATCTTTACGCGGAAGCTTCATCGTCCGCTGGTTCCCGTGGCCGGTCCCGGCTGCGGAGGGCGCGAAAGGGCGTTGGTCACTTCCACATAGGCCATACGTACTTCGTAGAGGCTGTTCTGCAGAAAATTCTCTTCGGTCGGGGTCAGGTTGCCCTTGGTTTTTTCCGCAATCAGAGAGAGCGTATCGATAGTTTGTCGCGCTCCGAGAATGTCAACCCGCGGCTGCTCTCCTTGCTGGTGCATTAGTCCCAGCTGCAGCATCGCCGTCATGTAGAGCGATGCCAGGAAGCGCTCGAAGGTCATCTCAAACTCTTTGGCGGAGCGTCCGCTCAGTTCGACTCTCGAATCCAGTTCCTGCGCGGATTCCCGGTAGGCATCGGCCTGCGCTTGTTGTTCGGCAGCGGTGGGCGGTGCTGGTACACCTTGCCCCAACACTCCATCTCCCTCTGCCGGAAAACCCGCCACACCGTTGCCGGCGGGCGCAGTTTCCTTGGCAGCGGTTTCCTTGCCAGAGGTCGAAGCCACCGGTGCGGGCGCCACAGCCTTCGGCGCTTCGGGCTCTTCGGGAACATCTTTGCGCAACTCTCCGTCCTCGGTGAACAACCGCCGGTCGGTTACGGTGAAACCTGATTCCTGTCTCTTCTCAGCCATATGTCTGTTCCTATAAATGCACCACGGAATGATGCAACGAATCCTCCGCGTTCCTCAGTTCGACGTTCTCCAGCGGCAACTGGACCACAGTAGCCTTGGCGGTTCCAATCGTCACTTCGCGTCCCGGCACTCCCACTTCGCGGCGAATATATCCCAGCGCAACCGTCCGGTCGCCAGATGGCGTAGACACAGTAGCAACGCTCGTGACTTCGCCCACTTCTTTTTCATCGGAAGTGATCTTAGCAGCAGCCGCGATCGGCGCCGCGCCCTCCAGCAGAAACCCAGTAAACTTGCGATGGACGTTGCCGCGAGACCGAATGCGCTCCACGATCTCTTGCCCCACGTAGCATCCCTTGTTGAAGTTGAGCGCGCGCATCTGCTCGGTTTCCTGGGGCAGGTCGCGCGCGCGAATGTCCACGCCATAAAGTGGAACACCGGCTACGATGCGCTGCATTTCCAGCGCCTCGCTGCCCGTGGGCGTGGCCCCAGCAGCAAGCAGAGCCTGCCAGGTTTTGTAAACATCCTGCTGTGCGAGCCAGATTTCGTAAGATTCGTGCTGGGCATCCTCACCGCGCACAACCGTGCACGCAACGCAACCACAGTCGCAGCTGCACTGCGGAGAGATCATCTGCCGAGGCTCTAACTCGGGCACTTCAATCCCCGCAGCGTTCAGCACCGCGCGCGACTTTGGTCCCGCTAGTCCCAGAGCGGTCTGCTCCGCGCTGACGTCCGCGACTTCCACGTCATCCATGATGATGTAATGATCGAAAGTCGCCACAATCTTCTCGACCTGACTGCGATCAGTTTCCACCACCAGCTTCTCACCGAGGTTGTAAACCACCACGTCGCCGAGAATGCGGCCCTGCGGATTGAGCAGGAAGGCATACACGCCGCGTCCCGAGGCCAGATCGCGAATGTTGTTCGTGACCATGCCGTTCAGCCAGCGCACGCGATCTCCTCCGCTGAGCGAAATCCGCGCGCGGAAGCCGAGGTCATAAGCTCCGCAAGCACAAAGCAGAGCGGCAAACTCCACTTGCGGATCCGCGAACCGCGCTGCCGTCCTGGCCCCGCGGTATTCCGTGAGCGCGAGCGGTCGCACTTGGTTCCCCGGCTGAGCCTGCAGTGCGTCTTGTAGCGGAGTAGTGAACATCGAAGTATTGATTATAGCGAACAGCCCTACGATTCATTGCCGCCCCACTGACAACCTACTCATAAGGCTCGGCTTGTGTTAGCTTTTCTGCCGTGGACCGTATTACTGAGCACCCGCAAACGCCTTCCCGGAAACGCATCGCGGTGATCCCCGGAGACGGGATTGGACAGGAAGTGATCCTGCAGGCCCTCAAGGTCATCCGGGCGTCGCGCGCCGACGTGCAGCTCACCGAGTTTGACTGGGGGGCGGATCGTTATCTTCGCGACGGCATGACCGTCCCGCCCGACGGCTTCGCCATGCTCGAGCGCGACTTCGATGCGATCCTCGCCGGCGCTTTCGGTGATCCCCGCGTCCCGACAAACATCCATGCCCGGGAGATTCTCCTCGGCATGCGCTTCAAGATGGACCTCTACGCCAACGTGCGGCCAGTACGTCTGCTCGATGCAACCTTGTGTCCGCTAAAAGGCATCGAGCCAAAGGATGTGGATTTCGTCGTGATCCGCGAAAACACCGAGGGCGTCTACACCGATGCTGGCGGAGTCTTCAAGCAGGGCACGCCAGATGAGATCGCGATTCAGGAAGATATCAATACACGCAAGGGAGTGGAGCGCATCATCCGCTATGCCTTCGAATATTGCGAGCGCCACACCAAGCTCGACGGCTCACCCCGCAAGCGTGTTCTCATGTGCGACAAGTCGAATGCCATGACTCATGCCGGCGGATTGTGGCAGCGGGTCTTCAAGGAAGTAAGCGGCGAGCATCCCCAGATCGTGGCGCAACACATGTACGTGG
>JBAWCJ010000461.1:0-6367 GCA_049590215.1 Candidatus Sulfotelmatobacter sp.
CGAGGGCGCCCGCTCCACAGTAGTCTCATCCCCGGTCATCGCAATCAGCGGCACGCGCAGCCGCTTGATCGTGGCCAGCAGCGCCAGAATCTCCTCCGTCTCTCCGGAAGCAGAAAGCGCCAGCACCGCATCTCCGCGCACCACCATCCCTAGGTCGCCGTGCAGCGCCTCGACGGGATGCAGGTACAACGCCGGAGTACCGGTCGAACTCAGCGTGGCCGCAATCTTGCGCGCAATCAGCCCGCTCTTCCCCATTCCCGTGACAACGACGCGTCCCGCGCAGGAGAACATCAGATCCACCGCGCGCTGAAACGCCGTGGCCATCGGGCCGCCGATGCGGTCGGCGAGCGCGCGCAGCGCTTCCGCTTCAATGCGCACCACGTTCTCGCCGATATTTTTCATGAAAACGCGATCCTAGCATCGAATTGAGCCATTGAGTGAATGAGTCATTGAGAGATTGACCAATGACTCAATCACCCAATCGCTCAATGACTCAATCCCCTAGAAATGGTCATCGCTGCCCAGCGGCGTCACCGGCTTCTGCCCCAGCACGGCCAGCCCCTTGGCCTGGATAATCCGATCCCACGGTCCCGACTGCCAGTTGTCTCTAATCTTCTCCGCAGGCTGCCATAGCGGAAGCGTTATCATCAAATTCCGCGCTGTCGAGTGCACGTAAGGTTCGTACATCGAGCGCAATTTGTTCAGCTTCTGGCGCGCCGCATCTCCCTCGCGCAGTCTCAATCCCGCAGCCGCCAGGGTTTCTCGCAAGCTGTCAAATTCCGCGTCGGTGAGCCTTTCCGCCGCCAACGGATCGTAGCGCGCATTCACGACCTGCGCCAGATCTACCGCCGCGTGACGCGCCATGGCAAATGTGAGCCGCGCCTGCCCGGGATGAATTCCATCAACGCCGGTCAGCAGCAGAGAAGTCACGTCCAGTATGGTGAGCAGAGCTCCCAGCCATGACTGGTTGCTGTGCTGGGAACGAAAAAAACTCAGCACCGGATAAGAAATGTGACTCTCCAATAACTCAGCCGCCCAGCGCTCCCAGTCGTGCAAAACTCCGTCGAGGACCAGTTGTTCGATCGCCCGATTCTCTGAACTCCCGGCCAGCCGGACCAGTAACTCGCTTGCAGTAGGAGGAGATCCGGCGCGCGCATCCAGCATCGAGATCTGAATCTCACGCCGGGAAAACGAACCGTACACCACCGGGAGATAGCCAATCACCACCCCAAGAAATGCGAATCCCATGCCCGCTTCGATCACTGAAAGCGCGCGCGCCGCGCTCGACGTCGGCAGAATGTCGCCATAGCCTAGCGTGAAGAAGGTCTGTCCGCTGTGGTAGACCAGCCTGCCAAACGTGATCGGCTCGCCACTCAATTGTTCATGCTCGCCGATGCCATATTGCACCAGAGCGAAGCCCAGGATCAGGGTCGTGGCCCAGAACACCAGCAGCGTGATCAGCGAGAGCGGGCCGAAGTATCCCAGAAAACTCTGCTGCCGCGAAAATGTCCGGATGCGGCGGGCAAGGCCTCTCCACGGAATCCAGGTGCGGCGGTAGAACCATGCCGTCAGCTTGAAATGCCGCGTCACTCGCCGCGGCAACACCACCGTTTCAAACGCATCCAAAAGCACGACGCAGATGATCACGACGCCGAAGATAGCCGCGAGAATGCTGCCGTGATGGTTCATGCCAGGTTCTTAGACGATATCGTTCTCACACGAAATCGTGGCCGAATGAAATCTTGATGCGGAAGGAAGGTTAACAGATTCGTACCTGGACGGCGCGACTCACCCATGAAAACCTGCACCCCATTTTTATTGCTTGGGCTGTGACGGAGGAGTCTGCGGCGGCGTAGTCGCGGGCGTTGTGCTCGTCGGCGTCGCCGGTTTCTTCGCGACCGGCTTCTTCTTTCTCACCACCGGCTTCTTCACCGGCGCGGGCGCGGTATCGTCGACCACGACTTTCTTCGGAGGCACGACCGGAATCGCCGCCTGCGCCGTCTTCAAATCCGCGCGCAGGCGCACAATCTCCTGCTCTTTCGATGCTGCCAGGTTTTCCAGACGCTCTGCAATCTGCTTGCGCGTTCCCTCAAAACCGGTCAAATCGTTGGCCAGCGCCTGGAAGTCGTCCTTCGATCCAAACGCTCCCGCCGATTCCACCACGCTTCCCAGCACGTCGTAGAGCGCGTCCAGATTCCGGTAGAGCTTGAAAGTCGCGGGCACATCTTCCGGCGCACTGCGCACTTGCTTGATCATCTCCGGCAATGCATTCTGCAGATTGCGCTGGATGGATTCAACATTCCCCAGCGCCTGCCTTTTCGAGGAACCGTCCGTCTTCCAGCGCTCGATGCGCAGCCTGGTAAGGTCATCCTGCGTGCTCTTGGAGGTCGCCTCCAACTGCGCCAGCAATCCGTTTACCTGGGTCACCGACGCATAAGAAACCGGTTCTCCCTGCGGCGATGCCGCGGAAGCAACCGTCCCCTGCACCGAATATTGCGGGCTGGCTTGAGCCGGCGCGGCCATCGGCGTCGCAGCCGTCTGCCCGAAGGCCGTCGCACTCCCGGCCAGCGCAAACAGCACGTAATAACGAAGGATGGATTTAGGGTTCATTGAGTCTGGAGTCGGTGGCGTCGCGCGTGCAACAGAATATAGAGAACGTCAGAATACTACAAGCCGCGGCATCCGTCCGGCGAGTGCCTGGAAGCGCCGAACCCTTATTTTAATGCTGTTTTGGCGTATACTACGTGACGTCCGCAGTATTAGCCCGGGATCCAACGCGGGCGAAACGCACCAAACCCGCCAGCAAGCATGGACTCCGTCGTAGAGAGGCTCCGGATCACGTCCTCTTTTTCGAATCGCGCCCAGAGCCAGATCCCGAGGTAAGGAGATTCCTATGAAACTTCACACCCTGCTTTCCCGTTTCTTTCTATCCGCCGCTGTGCTCCTGCTGGCGGGTGGAACCTCAGGCTTTGCCCAGGACGGCAAACTCGTCCTTCATGTCACTCCCAAACAGGCCTACATCTTCGTAGACGGACGCGCCATCAGCGAAGCCAGCGAACACCACTCCCTGAGCCTCAGCCCGGGCGACCACAAAATTGAACTGGCCAACTACGGCTACACTCCATCAACCCAAACCGTCACCATCACCGCGGGCAAAAACACTCCACTCGACGTCACTCTGACCCCGGTCAGCGGAACCGTTTCCGGCCCCTTCGGCGCCATCTCAATCGGAGGACCTCCTCGCGATGCGGTACTGCTCAACGGGAAGACTCCCGACTATTTTGTTGGGCATGTCGACGAGTTTAATAACGACTGGATCTGGAAGCAGGAACTCGTCGTTCCACCCGGCACTTATCAGGTTACTGTTCTATCCGGTGATAAAGAAGCGTGGTCAGGTTCGGTCGAGGTACCCGCGAATCAGCGCGTCGTAATCGACGTCCCGAAGGGCGTGCGCAAAACGGTTCCCTGGTCCCGCGGAGAGAAACTGAGTTCCATTCCGCGCTTCACCGTTGGCACGGCCAGTGCGACCGTCGCAGTCGCGAAGCCCACCGCGCAGTTATCGGTAACTGCGGCGCAGGTGAACTGCGGAGATGCTTCACAAATCAATTGGACCTCAACGGACGCACCTCGCGTCGAAATCACTCCGGTTGGGCCGGTGGCAAGTTCTGGTCAGGAATCCGTTAAGCCCACGCAGAGCACCACCTATAACCTGACCGCAACGGGGCCCGGCGGCACCGTCACTTCCACCGCCACCGTCAATGTGAACACTGCCGTCCAGGCCAATCTGGATCTTGCGCCAGCTGAAGTGCACTACAAGAAGGTCGGCGACAAAGTCGTCGTGGATGACAGCACGGCGTTGAACTGGACCGCGAAGAACGCTTCGAATGTGTCGATCGAAGGATTGGGCACAGTCGATCCCAGCGGAAGCCGCACTTTGCAGATCACTCCGAAGAAGACCGATCCCGGCACCGTCGATTAAAACGTTACCTACACGCTCAACGCCAGCAACGGCTGCGGCGGAACCGAAACCAAAACCGCCACGCTGCACATCACGGGCTCGATTGTTCAACCCGAGATCAAACTCGCGCGCAGCGTTTATTTCCCAACCGACCGGCCGCGATCGCTCAAGTCAGAAAACGCTCTTCTCGAAAGCGAAAAGGACACTCTGAAAGCCATCGCGACCTCTTTCACACAATACCTGGCGGACGAACCCGATGCTCGCCTGGTTCTCTCCGGACACGCCGACAAGCGTGGGCCGGAAGCCTACAACCAGCCGCTCTCCGAACGGCGGGCCGCGCTCGCCAAAAAGTTCCTCGTGGAACAGGGGGTTCCCGAAGACAAGATTGAGACGCAGGCTTTTGGCAAGGAGAAGAACCTGAGCGTCGATCAAGTGAAGCAACAGGTGGAACAGGATGCCAGCCTGAGCCCGGAAGAACGGCAGAAGGCTCTGCAGAAAATACAAACCATCGTGCTGGCCTACAACCGCCGGGTGGATATCACCTCGAAACCGACGGGGCAGGAGTCAGCGCGCGAGTATCCCTTCAAGGCCGAAGACTTCGCCCGGCTCGTCGACCGTAACGGCCCAGCGAAACCCGGCAGCGTCGAAATGGCAGCGCAAAAGGAAAAGATAAGCAAAAAAGAGAAATAGACGTAGATGTCCGAACTCAAGCTGGGTGCCCCATTTCTCGCGCGTTGTGTGCGCGAGAAGTGGGGCTTTTTCTTACCCAGCCCCACTGCCCTCAACTTTCGCACGCAGCCCATATTGCACGAAATTGGCGAAGATGACCGAATGGCGTCAGTGAGTGTAATGAGGATTTTGCAACAATCTTCAGTCGTTGGAGCATAATTGTCTGTGCCGCGATGAAAAACCTCACTACGGCTAACGAGATCACCCTTTCGATAATACTTTTGGGAAGCTTGTTGCTTGTGATTCACTCTCTAAGGCCGGACCTTCAAAAATGGCAGCGGCGACTAGGTGTCCTGACAGGGCTGCTCGGATTGCCATACGTGGCGATGGATCTGTGCTGGCGTTTGTACATCGGTGTGGTCCGATCTTGGCCAACTGCTGCCTTCTATTTTGCGTGGCACTGTTTGGGCGGGATTTCTGTTGCAATGCTGCTCTCGATCATTCTTCCGAAGAAAGTCGTGCTCGGCATCGCCTCAATATCGGCCGTTGCTCTTACCCTTTTTGCGATCATGCATTACCTCCCGAGACATTTGGGTGGGGCGATTCATTTTTCGTCGTTCGGCATCGGCTTGTTCATTGGAGCGTCGGTTTCCTCAGTCTCGCAATGGATCAACGAAGGCAGACCGGGGGATCAAAATGGCGGTGTCCTGTCTCAATCTCCAGAATAGCGACTAGCGTCATCATTGCAGCCTACCGCATACAAGTAGCACAGCTGATTTCCTAATTTCGGTGGCGTCTTTGCGCTCCTCGATGGCCCTGTGAATGAAGTCTATGATCAGATCAAATACCTGCGAACGGACATTCCCCAACCCCTCTTCCATAATCCATGCGTAGACACTCGGTACTAGATGCTCGAACGTTTGACCGTCTGTTTGCTGCAGGGCTATCTTCGTTGCTGCCAGTCTGGCCAGTCGCTCCTCATAGGTGATAACAAAGCTCATCTTTTCGCCTCTGGAAGGACGTGTGCAGGGTTCGCCATAACCAACTCGTTGCTACTATGCTACGGTTCAAGTGAGGAAATCAGGCCTTATCACTCATTGGCCCCGCTCAATTCCGTCCAGTCAACTAGCTCGGCGTGCGGTCGGGGAATAAACGACACCCGGGACGATAACAGCTAAACACAATCAAAACTGGCGCATCCAAATAAACGCATGATCTGCAGAACCGCAACGTTGCCGAATCCCCTCAAGCCGATGTTTACAGCCATCACCCTGGCCGTGCTCGGTCTCGCCCTCGTTCTTCAAGCTCCCGCCCAGCAGCTCGCCGGCCGTCTCATCCTGAAAGACGGATCCTACCAACTGGTCACAAAGTATGAGGTCAAAGGCGACCGCGTGCGCTACAAGAGCGCCGAACGCGATGAGTGGGAGGAACTTCCCTCTGCTCTGGTGGACTGGGCGGCCACCGAAAAGTACGAGAAGGACCACGCCGCCTCCGCCATCCCCGAAGCCGCAGCGATCGACAAGGAAGTCGACGCCGACCGCGAAGCCGAACTCGCCAGCCTTCCGCAAGTCGCTCCCGGCTTGCGCCTGCCGGATTATTCCGGCGTCTTCCTGCTCGATAACTTTCACGGCCAGCCGCAACTGGTCGAGCTGCAGCAGAGCGAAGGAGATATCAACCGCGAAACCAAGGCAAATCTCCTGCGCGGAATCATTCCTGCGGCCGGCGCCAAGCAGAGCGTCG
>JBAWCJ010000462.1:0-3385 GCA_049590215.1 Candidatus Sulfotelmatobacter sp.
TCGACAATCCAATCCATCACGCGAACGTATTCCGCGAAACCTCCGCCGGAAGGCTCGAAGCCGGCGGTGCAGCCGACTTTTTTGTAAGTTGGACACTGGGCGAAGGTCTTATGCCGGCAGTAGTAACACTGGCGGCAGGGGATGTGATGAAAGACTACAACCCGGTCGCCGGGCGCGAACTTGCTCACGCCTGCGCCTACCGCTGCTACCACGCCGGAGGTTTCGTGACCGAAGATGCGGGGCGCTGAGTGGGAGCCGGAGGCAATCTTCTTTAGATCCGTGCCGCAGACTCCGCAGGTATGTACGCGCAGGAGCAGTTCTCCCGCGCCGATCTGGGGCACGGGAACGGTCTCGAGGCGGACGTCGTTGACTCCCCGGTAGACCGCTGCCAGCATGGTGGCGGGGATCGACTGGCTTTGGTCTTCGATCACGACTTGTCCTGCAATCCCCATCTTTTCTTGGATGAACTCCTTAGATGAACTCCGCCCGCAATAGGCTTCAGAGCGGTCGGGTGGCTTATTTCGCCGGCTCTCTTCCCTGCCTCGGGTCGGTATTCCTAAACTCGACGTGCACCGTCATCGAATCCAGATACGGCGATTCGGGCGGGGTGAAGTGATAGGCCTTCACCTGCAACACGACATAGAAATTATCCACCTTCATGATTCGCCTGGCGCCTACGGGAACCAGTGCAAAAGTCGAAGGCCAGAGCCGGTATATAGCGTTCTTGGCTTCATTCTTCGGATCATCCGACGGATTCGGCGATACCAGCAAGACGTTCGTGTAAACGGGGTGTAGCAGGTCTCCCATGGTTCCTTGCCAGGATGTGATCTTGGTATCGCCCTCCGGTCCCTGGGGAATAATTGAGAAGGCGTAGCGGTCGTTGCCAGCGAGGTCCTTGATGCGCTGGCGGAAAAGCGGGTCCTGCGGGGTGAGTTTGATGTCGAAGCTGTCTTCCACAACGCGGGTTGTGCCCTGGCGGAAGCTTTGCGCATAAACTTCCGTGGCGGCCGACTGCGCGGCCAGAGGCATTGCCGTGCATACGATCATGAGAAACAGTTGCGGTGGTTTCGTGCGTAGTCTCATTCGCGACCTCCCAGGTGCAATCCGGCGACGGCCGCCGGTTGCGGCTCAGGCTGCGCCGTGGCTGGAGACTTGGCGACTGGGTTCGGCCGGCGCAGTTCCTCCCGGTAGTGCTCGAGATGCTCGCACAGCACCCTTGCCGCCTTGCGACTGTTGAATGCCAGCGCGGCAGTACGCCGCCAGAGCCACGGCCGGAGCGCTACAAAAACTGCGAAGCTCGCGGTCTTGAAGCGGCCGTTGGCATCGATGAAGCGGGCGGTCTGGGGCATTTCAAAATTCAGTTCGTCGGAAATGACTTTCATCGCGGCGAACCCAATGCCATGGGCTCTGGCTGCGGCTGCTACGCCGGCCGCTTCCATATCGACGGCCTGGGCTCCGTAGGCATGGGCGAGGCTTGCTTTCTGTTGCGCTCCCGCTACTGATGCGAAGGTCACTAGCGAGCTTCGTCCTTGTCTTCCTCGTCTTCCTCGTTCCAGTGCGGATGCGCCTTCGATTTCGATCCGGCTTCCGTCTCGAGCATCAATCACGAACGCTGGCATGAAGAGATCCCCTGCTCGCAGACCTGAATCGAGCGCGCCGGCAAATCCCACCGACTGCAGCAGCGTGGGGCTGTGCAACGCGATCGCCGCTTCGGCCGCGCGACGGGCGGCTTCGACGCCGATTCCGCCGCATACGATCACTATTTCGTCTTCCTCAAAGAAAACAAAGCTGCGGCCGTCGTACTGCCTTTCCACGCGGCTCAAACTTCTGGTGAGCCCACTCACTTCGCGTTCGAGCGCGGCTATGATGGCGACTTTAGACATATCCGTTTGCCCGGAACCACTCGACGGCACGGCGCAGCGCTGCATCCGCTGGGATGGTCTTCCATCCCAATTCACGCGCGGCCTTGTCGGAACTGGCCCACATCTTTTTCTTTCCCATGCGCACGCTGTCGACGGTGGCGCGCGGCTCGCGGCCCAGCAATCGACCGGATATGGTTTCATCCACGGCGCCCGCTGCGTAGGCAACAAAGTACGGCAGCTTCACCTTCGGCGAAGGCAAGCCCGCGATCAGGCCGAGTTTGTCGAGAATCTGCTTCAGTGTCAGGTTCTCACCGCCGAGAATGTAGCGCTCGGCGCTCTTGCCTTTTTCCAGCGCCGCGATGTGTCCCCGCGCGCATTCCCTTACATCTACCAGATTCAGTCCTGTCTCCACGTAGGCGGGAAACTTTTTTTTGAGAAAGTCGACGACGATCCGCCCGGTCGGAGTCGGCTTGACGTCCTGCTCGCCCACGGGCGTTGTCGGATTCACTATCACCACCCGCATCCCGCTCCGGCCCGCTTGCATTGCCAATTGCTCGGCCATGAACTTCGAGCGCTTGTAATGACCGATCATGTCGGCCAGCGAAACCGGAGAATCCTCGTCCGCCGGATGCCCGTTGCCGGTGAAGCCCATGGTGGCGACGCTCGAGGTGTACACCACGCTGCGCACGCCGTTTTTCTGCGCTGCGGCCAGAATCGCCCGCGTTCCCTCCACATTCGAGCGGTACATCTCCGCTGGATCCCGCACCCAGAGCCGGTAGTCGGCGGCCACGTGAAAGACTACTTCGCAGCCGGACATTGCCTTTTCCAGGGACGCTGCATCGCGCAGATCGCCGGTCGCGGTTTCGGCCTTTGTCGTCCCGGACCCCAAGCCTTCCAGATTCTTCAGATTGCTGGTCGGGCGCACCAGCAGCCGCAAATCGGCTCCCTGCTCCGCCAGAGCACGAGCTACGTGAGAGCCTAGAAATCCGGTTGCGCCTGTGACGAAAACTTTCAGGGCAGTTCTCAGTTCTCAGTTCTCAGTTCTCAGTCACAGCCTCATCGCTCGGGGAGCGACGCTGAGAACTGAGAACTGGGAACCGAGAACTAGTTTTCCGCCTTCTCCATCACCTTGGCATACGTTGTGAGCGCGAGCAATGGGAAATACTGGCGGTAGAGGTGATAGTTCAGATAGAACACGCGGGGAAAGCCGGTGCCCGTGTAATGGGGCTCGTCCCACGATCCATCTTCTTTCTGGGTGCGCAGCAGATAGGCAATGGCGCGAGCTACGGAATCGCTGCGCGTGTCGCCGACCGCGAGCAAGCCCAGAATTGCCCACGCGGTTTGCGAAGGAGTACTCGGCCCCGCGCCGTGCAGCGCCGCATCGTCGTAAGAACCGCAGGACTCGCCCCAACCGCCATCCGGGTTCTGCATCATGCGCAACCACTCGGCCGCCTGCTGAATGAAAGGCTCGTGGTTGTCCATGCCAATCGCTTCCAGGCCGCGCAGCACCAGAAATGTGCCGT
>JBAWCJ010000463.1:0-24015 GCA_049590215.1 Candidatus Sulfotelmatobacter sp.
GCTGGGCCAGGAGAGAATCTCCGACGGTCGAGAAAATTTGCAGCGGTTTGTCGTTCCAGGCGGCCCCGTAAACAATCGCCCGAAAGTCGGGCGCGAAGCGCGCCGAGTATACTGTGCCCTGTTCGAAGGTCAGACGCCGGTAAGTTGGAGGAGCGGATTGGCCGCGCCACTGAATTGCCAGAAGCAGGAGCGCCGCTGCCAGAAGGACTCCCGCCAGCGCCCATGGGACAACGCTCGCTTGTCTCCGCGAACCCTTGAACTGCGTTCTTCGTCCGCTGGAAGGGGCGGACAGAGTCTCGAGAGCAAACGCCAAGTCCCGCGCCGATTGAAAACGGTTCTCCGGTTCTTTCTCCAGACAATGGCGCACGATTTGCAAGACTGAGTCGGGGACGCGCACTTGTTCCAGGTCGATCTCGGGAGGGCTTTCCAGGAGCACCGCAGTTATCGTGTCGACTTCTGTCTCACCGCGGAAGGCCCGGCGACCGGCCAACATTTCGTACAGGATGGCCCCAACGCTGAAAATGTCGCTGCGATGGTCTACTGGCTTGCCCCGCAGTTGCTCGGGCGACATGTAGGCGACCGTGCCGATTACGGCGCCGCTTCTGGTCACCGTGGTCAATTCCTCGACGGAGCGTTCGGAATCTTCCGGCGCGGATTGCAGCTTTGCCACGCCGAAATCGAGAATCTTCACGCGGCCATCGGTGGTCACGAACAGATTTTCTGGCTTCAGGTCGCGATGAACAATGCGGCGATCGTGTGCCGCGATCAGCCCCTGCACAATTTGCAGAGCGTAGTCCAGGGCAATGGAGAGGGGCAATGCTCCATCCGCGAGCCGTTTGCGTAGTGTGTTGCCTTCGAGCAATTCGCAAACTATGTATGGAGTGCCATCGTTGAAGCCAACGTCGTAAATGGCAACGATGTTGGGATGATTCAACGCCGCGGCGGCGCGGGCTTCGAGTTCGAAACGGCGGAGATGATCAGGATTCCCGCTGGAGGCGGGGCGGATCAACTTCAGAGCGACATCGCGCCCCAGCCTTTCGTCGCGTGCCCGAAAAACCTCGCCCATGGCTCCGGAGCCAATTTTCTCGAGGACTCGGTAGTGACCTATGACCTGGCCAGTCATGTGCTGGGACAGCCTTGCTGGCATGTTAGGGGTGCACGCCCCTTGGCGTCAATCACCCGATCAGGCCACTGCAGCAGCCCAACTGGGGATCATTCGGCCGGCATTTCAACGGAGAACCACGACTGGCGGAATCGCGTCGTGCTATAATTTCGTTTCGCCTGCATACTTTCGAGGCTGCCTGTGATCTTTCTACGGGCGAATCCCGCGATCAACCGACATCATTAGATACGAGGTCTAGCCATGTCCGGCCATTCAAAATGGGCCACAATTAAGCACAAGAAGGGCGCGCTGGACGCCAAGCGCGGCAAGATTTTTACCCGTCTCATCAAGGAAATCAGCATTGCTGCGAAGAACGGTGGCGGTGATCCTGATTCCAATCCGCGGCTGCGCGGCGCTATCGTTGCGGCCAAAGCCGAGAACATGCCTGCCGATAACATCAAGCGGGCCATTCAACGGGGCACGGGAGAATTGCCCGGAGCTACTTACGAGGAGTTTTCTCTCGAAGGCTACGGTCCGGGCGGCGTGGCTATTCTGCTCGACATCAATACGGACAACCGCAATCGCACCGTCAGCGAAATTCGCCACTGCTTTGGAAAAAACGGCGGCAACATGGCGGAAGCCGGCGCCGTCTCCTGGATGTTCCACAAGAAAGGTGACATCATTATTCCCAAGAGCGCCGCGAAAGAGGACGACCTGATGAACATCGTTCTCGAAGCCGGTGGCGAGGATCTGAACGACGATGGCGAGAATTGGGAGATACTGACCGAGCCCTCAGCGTTCGAGACTGTGCTCGAAGCCGTGAAGAAGGCTGGGATCGAGCCTGCGTCGTCGAGCGTCGCGATGATTCCTCAGAACTACATCAAGCTGGAAGGTCAGGCGGCGAATACGATGATCCGGCTGATGGAAGCGCTGGAAGATCAGGATGATGTGCAGAACGTGCACTCCAACTTCGATATTGACCAGAAGTTGCTGGAAGAAGTGGCTGGCTGAATGTGCGTTCGAGGATTTGTGTGAGAGCCGTCCCTTTGTGGGGCGGCTTTTCTCGTTGCGCGGGAGTGAGCCAAGAGTTTTCAACACAAGCGTGGAAAATTCTGTGGAAAAGCACGACGGTATCTCTGTAAGTGACTCAGCGGTAGATGGTTCAGCATTTTGCACTGGAGCGAGTGCTGGCACTTTCGTGGTGCTGAAAACGGTGCCGCCGCAAACCGATTCACGCTGCCTCGTGAGCTCTCCGATCGCGTGCCGACTTTGAAACTTAGACTCGACAAACTTCTGGTTGACCGGGGCTTGGCTGCGTCACGAGAACGCGCCCAGGCGCTCATTCTCGCAGGTAAAGTATTAGTCAGCGACCAGAAGGTCGACAAAGCTGGCGCGCAGGTCTCAGTGGACGCCGCCGTGCGGCTGCTCGGCGAAGATCTGAAGTACGTCAGCCGCGGCGGACTCAAGCTTGAGCGCGCGCTCGAGCACTGGCATATCGATGTTACCGGCAAAGTGTGCCTCGATGTCGGCGCTTCTACCGGCGGATTCACCGATTGTCTGCTGCAGCACGGCGCGGGCCGTGTGATCGCTGTGGATACTGGCTACGGGCAAATGGATTTCAAACTACGCCAGGATCCCCGGGTGCGACTCCTGGAGAAGACCAATGCCCGTTACCTGGCTGAGGATGTAATCGGTGAGAAGGTGGACCTCATTGCGATCGACGTGGCGTTCATCTCCGCGACCCTGATTCTTCCTTCAGTGATAAGCGCCGCTTTTCCGCAGTCTTCGGACGAACGCCGGGGCCGGCAGGTGATTGTGCTGGTTAAACCTCAATTCGAGGCTGGGAGGGAATTCGTAGGTAAGGGAGGGATTGTGCGCGATGAGGCTGCTCAGTTGGCATCGGTCGAGAAGGTGCGGAGAACCTTGCTGGACTTGGGTTGCGTGAGCACTGACGTAATCGAGTCACCCATCCTCGGCGCGGAGGGGAACCGTGAATTTCTTCTCCGGGCTGTTTTCTAGTAGTGGCATTCTCCTTCGCCCCTGGTGGTTAAGGTTTTCGCCTCGAATTCTGTACAATCTTTCTTTCGCTCGTACAGGCGCTCATCGAACATGCACTCGTCCAACATGGCAAGTTCGTCCTCATCTTCAGGAAAGAAAATTGCGGCTATCATCTCGCGTCCGGCGCGGCCTGAGGTCGCGCGTATTTTTCCTGAGCTGCTGAAGTGGCTTCAGGCTCACGACTACCACGTCATCGTCGATCCGGAAACTTCCAAGTATTCCAACGGTCACGAGGAGGTGCCGCGGTCGCAAATGTCGTCGAGGCGTTTGGATCTTGTAGTGGTGCTTGGCGGCGATGGCACTCTGCTCTCCGCGGTTCGAGCCACGGCTGCGAGCGATGCTCCGCTGCTCGGAGTGAACCTGGGTTCACTTGGGTTCCTCACCGACGTTCCGCTTTCGTCGCTGTTTTCCATGCTCGATTCGATCGCGCAGGGACGTGCCGCCGTGGAGGAGCGTTGCCTGATACAGTGCGATTTGCTCCGGGGCGAAGAGATCCTCGGAAGCTACAAAGCTTTCAACGATGTCGTGGTTAACAAGACGGCGCTGGCTCGCCTCAATCACTACGACCTTTTTGTGGACAAAGCTTTCGTGTCGAGTTACCGGGCTGATGGAATGATCATGGCCACGCCGACGGGTTCGACGGCTTACTCTTTATCCGCGGGTGGTCCCGTGGTAATGCCGACCGTCAACGCTTTTGTGATTACTCCTGTGGCGCCGCACTCGCTGACCCACCGTCCGCTGGTGGTGCCCGATTCGGCTGTGGTTGAAATTCTGCTGCGCAGCAACGAGGAAGTTGCCTATCTCAGCCTGGACGGCCAGCCCGGCCTCGATTTGCGGGATGGAGACCGGGTCCGGTGCCGGCGGTCCGATCACAAAGTCAGTTTGTTTCGTACTGAGGCGGATTTCTTCCACGTGCTGCGCACGAAACTGAAGTGGGGAGAGAGATAAGGTCGCCGGAATGGGTGCTGTGCCTACAGTTCGGCGGAATACAGTTCTCTAACGTTTTCCCGCCGACGGATGAGCTTGACGGACTTGCCGCTCACCAGCACTTCCGCGGGCCGCGGACGCGTGTTGTAGTTTGATGCCAGCACCATGCCGTAAGCCCCGGCATCAAGAATCGCAAACAAGGCGCCCTCTTCCACGCGAGACAATTCCCGATCGCGCGCGAAGAAGTCGCCGGACTCGCACACCGGACCCACCACATCGACAATCTCTTTCTGCGATGACAACTGGGACTGCGCTTTGGATTGCAGTTCCGATTGCAAGACAGGAACAATCTCGTGGTAAGCGCCGTACAGGGCAGGCCGGATCAGGTCATTCATGGCCGCGTCCACTACCACAAACCGCTTGCCGTCGTTCTCTTTTCTGTAGAGAACGGAAGTGAGCAGCACGCCGGCCGGCCCCACGATCGACCGTCCGGGTTCGAGCAGCAAGTGCACATTCAGATCGTGCAAGGGCTTGGTCACGGCGCGAGCGTACGCGGCGACATAATCGGCGAAAATGTCTTCGGCGAACTTATCTTCGGCGAACTCTGAATCCGATCCCTGATAGGCGATCCCGAGCCCCCCGCCCGTGTCGACATAATCCACGGTATGCCCATCAGCGCGCAATTCGCGAACCAGGTCTGCAACCCGCTCGCCGGCTTCGGCGAACGGGGCAATATCGGTGATCTGGGAGCCGATATGAACGCTGACGCCCGCGACTTTGAGAAACGGCGCTGCGGCGGCCTTGGCGTAAAGAGCGCGCGCGCTGGCGATTGGCACTCCGAACTTGTGCTTATGCAAACCGGTAGAGATGTAGGGATGGGTGTCGGCGGCCACATCCGGGTTCACGCGAAGGGAGATCCGCGCAGTCTTACGCAACTGGGCGGCGCACTCTGCGAGGGTAAGCAGTTCAGATTCGCTTTCTACATTGAAGAGGAGAATCCCGGCTTTCAACGCTGCCGCCATCTCGTCGCGAGATTTTCCCACGCCGGAGAACACGACCTTTTTTGCCGCGCCACGGTCGGCGGCCAGCACTCGCTCCAGTTCCCCGCCGGAAACCACGTCGAAGGCGCATCCCTGCCGCGCCAGCAGGCGCAAAATGCTGATATTGGAATTCGCTTTCACGGAATAGCAGATGGTATGGGGAACGTCGTGAAACGCCTTCTCAAAGGCTGCTAGCCGCTCGCGGATGGCGGTTGCGGAATAAACGTAGAGTGGCGTTCCGTAGCGCTCTGCAAGTTTGATCAAGGGGACACGATCGCAGAATAATTCAAAGTCAGCTGCGTCGCGCGACGACCGCTTCCGGCGCTCGTGAAAAACAAATCCCGGCGGCCGCTCAAAATAATCGTGGAGGGGTCTCGTGACTTCGCTACGCCGGGTCATTTTCGCTTGGAAGAACTCTGTGCGGCGCCGTCCTTGACCTTGATTGCGACCACAGTCTGGTCATCGAATGTCTCGACCCCGGCGGAATGTTCGGCTGCAGCCTGGAAAAGACGATCTACCACGCAATCTGCCGATTGGCCACCGCATTCCGCGATAATCTTCTCGACCCGTCCGCGGCCAAACATCTCTCCGCTGCGATCGCGTGCGTCCAGAATACCGTCACTGAAGAACACGAACATATCTCCGGGCTTCATTTTGAATCGGAACTCGTCATATTCCGCTTCGTCGAAAAGGCCCAGCGGCAAACCGGTCGCCTCGATCACATGGTTCTTGCCATCGTGTACGTACACCGGGCGAGGCAAGCCCGAGTTGGCGACCAGAAGTGTGCGATTCTCGTCGTCCCAAACCGCATAGATCAAAGATACGAATTGGGCTTCGATGCGCCGCTCGGCGAGGGACAGATTCACTGCTGAGAGCATCTCGGCGGGCCCCGGCTCGATCGGAGCATGCGAACGCACGATTCCACTGACCAATGCCGCGTAAATAGCCGCAGGCGCGCCCTTTCCGCTGACGTCACCAATCGCGATTCCCAGCCTCGAGAGAGAATAAGGAATGAAATCGTAAAGGTCTCCGCCGATAGCTCGTGCCGGACTAAACTTTGCCGCCAGTTCCAAATGAGCCAGTTTCGGCAGCGTCTGCGGCAGCAGGCGCATTTGCAGTTCTCGCGCCAGAGCCAAATCCCGCTCCAGGCGCCGTTCCTGGCGGGCTATCTCCTCATACAGGCGGGCATTCTCGATAGCAATCGCCACTTGCGCCGCCAGGGTCATCAAGGTGCGCCGGTGGTCGTCGTTAAAAAATCCGCGCCGGGTGTGCTCGAGGTCGAGCACTCCGATTACCTTATCTTTGTAAACCAGGGGCACGACCAATTCCGACCGCGTTTCCGGATTGCTCTCGATGTAACGGGGATCTTTGCTTACGTCGGGCACTACGATCGCCTGCTTCGTCTGCGCCGCCTGTCCGACCAACCCGCGTCCGAGCGGAATCTCCTGCTTCACATGGACATTCTCATTGAAACGCAACGAGAAACGGTGCTGCAGGTTCTCACCGGAGGAATCGAGCAGCAGGATGCTGAACATTTGAAAATGAATCAAGCGCTGCAAAAGCTCGGCGATCCGGCCGAGTAGTTCGTCGAGGTTCAAAATCGAAGTCAGCTCGCGCGCGATCTCGTTCAGCAGCACTAGAATTCGCGCCTGCTTGGTGGTGCGCGTGTAGAGTTGCGCGTTTTCGATGCCCGCCGCCATGCGAGACGCGATGAGACTCAACAGGCGGCTGTGCTCTTCGGTGAAATAGCCGGGATCGCGCGCCTCCAGATCGATTACTCCAATCACTCGGTTCTTGATGGTGAGAGGAACGGCTAATTCCGAGCGCACGTTGGGCAGGGCAGCGACGTATCTGGGATCCAGAGTCACATCATTGATGAGAATCGTCTGCTGCAGTTGGGCGGCCAGTCCAGTGACGCCTACGCCAACCTTGATTCGGGCGCGCTCGGCGAACTCCGGAGGGTAGCCGACCTGAAAGCGAAAGCGTAGTTCCTGAGTTTTTTCGTTCAGAAGGAGGATGGCGAAGATTTCATAATCGATGACTTTGCGCACGACCTCGGCAACCCGGCGCAGAGTGGTATCCAGATCGAGCGAGGTCGCCATGACGTCGGAGACCTCCAGTAATAGCGGATCAACCTGCAAATGTTTTTCGTGCTTGCTGAGAACAGAACCCATGGGTTTGTCTATGATAGCAGCCGATCCTGGAGTACCGAATGCCGAGAACTGAAAACTGAGAACTGCGAACTGTGAACTGGTGTTACTCCCGCGGCACGATGCAGACGTCGGCCAGGTTGCGATAGCGTTCGGCATAGTCGAGGCCGTAGCCGACCACGAACTCGTCGGGGATCGTGAAGCCGACGTAGTCGCCTTGCAGCGGCAACTTGCGCCGCGAGGGCTTGTCGAGAAGCGCGGCAATTTTCAGCGATCTGGGCTGATGCGCGAGCAGCAGCTTTTTCAGGACCGTCAGCGTCAATCCCGTATCCAGAATATCTTCAACCACAATCACGTTCTTATCTTTCATGGACTGATCGACGTCCTTGGTCAGCTTCACTTCGCCGGTGGAATCCCATCCGCTCTGGAGTTCCTGCGTGGGGCTGGGGCGATTTCCGTAACTGGAGACTCCTATGAAGTCGAAGGTTGCGTCCAGCTTTATCTGCCGCGCCAGGTCCGCGAGAAAGATCGCAGAACCCTTCAACACTCCGACCAGAATCACGGGTTGCCCCACGAAGTCGCGCGTGATCTCGGCGCCCATCTCGGCGACTCGTTTCGCAATCTCTTCGTGGGAAATCAGCACCTTGAGTCCTGTCATGGCGTTTCATATTAAACTAAAGCGGCTGCTCGTGGTGGGAGGAGCCTCACTGCGAAGGAAAAGCAGACGGAGCGTTCATTTATGAATCTCAATGGCATTCAACTTACCTGGCTGGGCCACGCGACCTTTCGCGTCGTAACTCCCGGCGGCCAGACCGTCATTATCGATCCGTGGATTATGAATAATCCGATGTGTCCAGCGTCTGAGAAGAAGGTGAAGAAGGTTGACATTCTTCTCTGCACTCACGGCCACTTCGATCACATTGGAGACGCCGTCGAAGTGATCAAGGAACATAACCCACAGGTCGTCGGCATTCCTGAATTGTGCGGATGGCTGGAGAAAAAAGGCGCCAAGAAAATCGCCATGATGAATAAGGGTGGCACGCAGAAGGTGGGCGACATCAAGGTCACCATGGTGCACGCCGATCACTCTTGCGGCATCCAGGACGAAGACCAGATTATTTACGGCGGCGAAGCCTGCGGTTATGTGGTCGAGTTCGAAAACGGCGTCAAGATCTACCACGCCGGCGACACGAATGTATTTGGAGACATGGCGATCATCCGCGAGCTCTACGCGCCGGAGATCGTTATGCTGCCCATCGGCGACCATTTCACCATGGGGCCGCGCGAGGCCGCTTACGCCTGCAATCTGCTCAAGGCGAAGACCGTCATCCCCATGCATTTCGGAACTTTCCCGGTGTTGACCGGAACTCCGGCCGAGCTGCAGAAGCTGGTGCCGGGCGTCGCGGTCGTCGCCATGAAGCCCGGCGTGACTGTTGGTAACTGAACCCTGCGATTGATCCACTAACCAAAAATTCCGAGGGAGAAACGTGGCCGAGAATAAGCTGAAGAAAGAGAAGAAGCCGAGTTGGCGACACTATAACTTCGTCACTGCCGGTCCGGTCGACGACTATTTGTACTCGCTGCTGCCTAAGCGCGATGAAGTGCTGGCGGAGATGGAAGGGTACGCCGCCGATCACAACATCCCTATCGTCGGGCCTGCTGTGGCGCGGGTGCTGCAACAACTCGCGCTGACGATCAATGCCGGCACGGTATTCGAGCTGGGCTCGGCGATTGGATACTCGACTATCTGGTGGGCGCGGGCGGTCGGAGAAAAAGGCCGGGTCATCTATACGGATGGCGATCCGAAAAATGCGGAGCGTGCTCGCGGTTACTTCGATCGAGCCGGCGTCTCCAACCGTATCACGGTCTATACGGGCGATGCGCTTGAATTCTTATCTGAACAGAAGCAGCAGTACGACGTCATCTTCAATGATGTCGATAAAGAAGACTATCCGCGCGTGCTGCGCCTGGTGTCGCCGCGGCTGCGCAAGGGTGGGCTGTTTATCACGGACAATGTTTTGTGGAGTGGGCGGGTCGCGGAGAAGAATGCGAAAGACCCGCAAACTAAGGCCATTCTCGAGTTCAATCGGCTGCTTTATGGCTCCGACGATTTCTACACGACCATTTTGCCGATTCGCGATGGGTTGGCGGTGGCGTTGAAGAAATAGAAAGGGCAGGAAAAGGCGCTTGTCATCCCGAGCGCAGCAAGGGACCTTGGTTCTTGCCGACGCCATCACGGTTGCTGCTGCGGGCAAACACCAAGGTCCCTCGCTTCGCTCGGGATGACGGTTCCCGCTCGGGATGACAGTCCTGTCGGAATACTACGCCGTGGATCAGATCGACTTCACTGGAATTGCCAGCAGATCTTCCACGAGCCCGACTTCCTTCTGCAGGAACGGCTCGGCATAGGTGATACCGCCGAGCATTCCGTAATAGCGTGCCATGGCGTCGACGCGCGCGCGAATTTCGTCGTGGGCAGGGAAGAGATCCTTGCCGGCTTCTTGATCGCTGAACTGCGACTTGTAGGCCAAGATGGAGGCGAATTTCTGCTCGAACTGCTGGCTGATGTCGACCACAAACGTGGGGCGCACATCGTAGTAAAGCGTGGCGTATATGATTTTGAACGGACGATGCGGCGCGGAGTGCGGATCTAGCTTTGCGAGTCCTGCCAGAAAGCACGCTTCGTATCCCAGGACGGAACAGGTGTAGTGATCGGGATGCCGTCCCTTCCAGTAAGGCAGAATCACCACGCGTGGCCGGGTCTCACGGATCACGCTTGCCACTTTGAGCCGATTCTCCCAGGTGTTTTCGACGCGGCCGTCGGGGAGATCGAGCGCCCGCCGCCAAGTTGTACCGAGAATTTTTGCTGCATCGGTCGCCTCCCGCGCTCGATCTTCGGCGGTGCCGCGCGTTCCCATTTCTCCCTGCGTCAGGTCGAGGATGCCGGTGCGCTGCCCGCGCTGCGCCATCTTCACCAGAGTGCCGCCGCAGGTCTGCTCTACATCGTCGCGGTGGGCCGCGATGGCAAGAATATCGAGATTGAGGGGATTCGAGGACATGCAGTCCGAATTGCCTTTCAAGATTGAGCTCTTACTACTTCTTCCGCTGTACCAGATATCGTGCTAACTCCTTCAGCCGTTCCGCTCGTCCGCCGAAACTTTCCAATTCTGAAAATGCTGCGCTCACCAGCGCATCTGCTTTGCGCTCGGACTCTTCAATTCCGAACAGCGCCGGATAGGTCACCTTCTGTGCGGCCGTGTCCTTGCCGGCCGTTTTGCCTAATTGCTCGGAGGTCTGCGTCACATCGAGCACATCATCCACAATCTGAAACGCCAGCCCAATCGACTGCCCAAACGCCCGCAGTTTCTTGACTTCGCTGTCCTTCGCTCCGGCATATAGGCCGCCACTCACCAGGCTCGCCGTGATCAGCGCCGCAGTCTTGGCGCGATGGATATACTCCAGCATCTCCACGGTGGGGTCAGTGTGCTCGGCCTCGAGATCCACGACCTGTCCGCCGATCATGCCATCGCGAGTGCCGGTGCCGCGTGCAATCTCTTCGATGATCCGCACCCGGGCTTCCGCGGGGCATTCCAGTTGCGCGAGAACTTCGTAGGCTTGGGTCTGCAATGCGTCTCCCGCGAGAATTGCCAGAGCCTCCCCGAAGACTTTGTGGCACGTAGGACGGCCTCGGCGCAAGTCGTCGTTATCCAGTGCCGGAAGGTCGTCGTGGATCAACGAGTAGGTGTGGAGCATCTCCAGCGCCGCACCTAGTTCTTCTATTTTCTTCGGTAAAGTTCCCGCGATCATGCGGCCGGCCTCGATGCATAACACCGGTCGCAGCCGCTTGCCGCCGGCGAAGACGCTGTGGCGCATGGCCTTGTGAATGGATTCCGGAGGTTGGGTTTCCAGCGGAATCAGCCGGTCCAGGGCAGCGTCAGTCAGCGCCTGCCCCTGCTCGAGAGTTTCTTGCAGCATTGAGGAGTGAGTATAACAAGGTGTCCGCTGGAGATAAAAAAGCGAGGATGCCGGAAGGCATCCTCGAGAGTGGAAAGTCGAATGAATCAGGCTGCGACGTGCTGCGCCATGGCCACATTCCTCAAGACGGAACTCAAGACCATGGGGACGTCATCGGCAGGGCAGACGTCGCTGGCGCCGGCTTCGAGCGCGGCGATCCACAACTCTTCATCTGGTACGCGATGGGTGCAGACGATCGGAAGCGTTGGGAAATCGCGGTGCAGGTTACGCACGTCCGTCAGACGAGAGGACTCGATGCCGAGGATTACAACCTCTGGACGATTTCTGGCGATTCGCTCACGCAGTTCGTCCTGGGAGCGAGTCAACTGTACGGAATTGAAGTGAGAAGAGAGGCCGCCGGCCAGAGACTGCGCGAGCCGGGGATCGCTTTCGAGAACGACTACGCTAAAGCCCATAGACCCTCCTGGCGTAAATCCGTCAGCTACGGCGGACTAGGGCTGCGGGGAAGGGTACGAAACCACTACTCCACAGACATTACTACCCAAGAGCACAGCGACGGCACGGCCGCCTACCTGCGGGCAGGCGCCTTATCCGACAACGGCTCAAACGGCTCAGCCTGGAGCTTCCCGTTCTTCTTCAGCAGAATTTCTACCTTGCCTTCGGCCTGTTCCAATTCCTTCCGGCAAGTCGAGGAAAGATGCATGCCCTCTTCAAACAGGGTAAGAGACTTCTCCAGAGGCACGTCTCCCTTTTCCAGTTCCTGGACAATCTTTTCCAGTCGCTGAAGGCATTCCTCAAACTTAGGCAACGGGTTTCGCTCCTGTGCTTATTGATGCTCCTAATTGCAAAGAGTGTCCAGTGTTTTTTTGTAAAACGCTGTTGAAATCGATTGGCATCTCTCCACAAAGGGAATTTTATGCCGGAGCGGGACTCTTGGTTCCCAGCGCCTCAAGAACATCGACTGCCGAGCTGTAACGCCCCTGTGGCGCGCTGATTTGTGCGCCCTGCACCGTGTGCCGAACCGCGAGCAGCATTTCCCGGGCAATGGCAACGCCTTCGGCCCTTGCCGCTTCCGGCGTCTGCGCCCGCGCCATGCGTTCCAGAATCGAGTCGGGCACCGAAACCCGAAGTTCGTTTTTCATGAACTCGGCATTGCGCACGCTGACGAGCGGCCAGATTCCGGCTACCACGGGGATGCGGCAGTGTTCGATCCTGCGCAGAAAGTTTTCCAGCAGACGGATATCGAAAACCGGTTGCGTCACTGCGTATTCGGCTCCGGCCTGCACTTTGAACTCAAACCGCCGGATCTCTTCATCCAGATCGGTGAGCCCCGGATTTGCCCCGACCCCGATCACGAACCCCGTGCCGGCACCGATCGGGTTCGCGCCGAGGTCCAGCCCCCGGTTCAAGTTGTGGACGATATTGACCAGGCCGATGGCGTCCACATCAAAGACCGCGGTCGCGTCGGGGTAATTGCCCATCTTGGGCGGGTCGCCGGTGATGCAGATCAGGTTCCTGATGCCCACAGCAGCCGCGCCCAGCAGGTCACTCTGGATGCACAGCACGTTGCGGTCGCGGCAGGTGTAGTGCAGAATCGCTTCGATTCCCGCATCCCGCTGCACTAGAAGGGAAAGCGCCTGATTGCTCATGCGCGCCGAGGCCCGCGGGCTATCCGGAATGTTGACCGCGTCCACTCCTACTGACTTGAGGAATCTCGAACCTTCCAACTCCTTACTTACGTCGGTTCCTTTGGGAGGAACCACCTCGACCATGGTGACGAATTCGCCGCGGGCCAGTTTTGAGCCTAGAAGGGATCGTTCCTCCAAAGGCTGGGCGGGGGCCGCGATGGGTGCGGCCGCGCCGACGACCTGAACCGAGGCTGCCTTACCCCTGGCTTCTCCGGCGCGCAAAGCGGACTTCATTACACGAATGTGATCGGGAGTGGTTCCGCAGCATCCGCCTACAATGCGAGCGCCGGCGGCGACGAACTTGCGTGCATAGCTCGCCATGTATTCCGGGGAGCACAGATAGATGTTTCTGCCTTCCACCGAACGCGGAATGCCTGCATTCGGCTGCGCCGATAGCGGCAGCGAGGTGGCGGCTCGCACCCGCTCGATGGCCCCGAGCATAGCCACCGGACCCACGCTGCAGTTGCAGCCGATTACATCCGCACCCCAATCTTCGAGTCGAGGCGCAAAAGTCTCGGGATCGGAGCCATCCAGGCAGTTTCCGTCTTCGTCGATCGTAACCTGCACGACGAGGGGCAATTTTGCGCCTACGTCTTTGGCCGCCAGCATGGCCTGATGGAGCTCTTCGAGGTATCCGAAGGTTTCCAGCATGAGCAGATCGACGCCGCCTTCCGCCAGCGCCGCAATCTGCTCGCGAAATGCCTCCCGGGCTTCCTCGAAGGAGGTTTTTCCTAGAGGCTCGATTCTGGTTCCCAGTGGGCCAACCGATCCCGCCACCCAGACATCGAAGCTTTTGGCGGCTTCACGAGCAAGCTTCGCTCCGGCGCGGTTGATGTCATGCACTTTGTCGGCGATACTGTGTCGCGCCAGGCGGAAAGCGTTCGCCCCGAAAGTATTGGTTTCAATGATTTCCGCCCCAGCCTGGAGATAGTCGTGGTGAATGCCGCGAATCAGGTCGGGCTGGGAAAGGTTCAACTCGTCGTAGCAGCGGTTGATGAAGACGCCGTTCGCGTAAAGCAGCGTCCCCATGGCTCCGTCACATAGAGCGGGGAATTGCTTGATCCGGGCAAGAAGGTCAGAAGCCATATACTTAGTCAGAATACAGGATGACCATCCGTTCTTGCATGCCAGAGGCAACAGGGGTCGGGCGTTTCTTCGAATGGATGGAGCCTGGCGCGTGTGGAGTTCCAGGGCTCTGCTATAATCCGATATTTCGCACTTAAATCTCTGTTTTTCCTGTAGTTAGGAGCCTCACGTTTGAAGAAATCCGCTCTTTTGGCTGGTGTGCTCGCGGTGGCAAGTTTCAGCTTTGTGTCCTGCGGATCGTCTGCGAAAACTCTGACGACCCGGGTTCTGGCTTCGCAGAGCGTGTCGAGCACGACGGCGTCCGCCGGGCTGGTGCTCATCAATGGGGAAGACGACCAGTTGATGAGAGGTACGATCAGCGCTGGCAATGCACCCGGCCTCATGGTGCTGACTCCCGATAGAACCCTGGTGCTCGCCTTTGATTCCTCGAGCAACAATGTGGAAGTTATCAACTCAGTCAGGCAGAGTCAGGAGGGGAACATACAACTGCCCGGACCCACCACCAGCATGGTTGCCCTGGCGAGCGGGAGTGCCTATGCGGCTGTGCCCACTGCGCCGATGAACAACGGACCCTCGCCGGGGGCGGTCGAGGTCCTGAATATTGTATCCGGAGGGATCACCGCGACGCTCAGCGTCCCCGCTGCTCAGACCGTGGTATCGAGTCCGGATGGCTCCCATCTTCTGGCTTTCAGCAATGATTCCGACGTTGTGACGGTCATCTATCCGCTTCTGGTCAACTTAACTACTCCGACCACGGCCACGGTGCCCGGCTTCGACCGCCCGGTGAATGCGGTTTTCAGCGCGGATGGCAGCACAGCCTACATCTTGAATTGCGGCCCGGAGTGCGGCAGCGGCAGCGCCAGCGCCAGCGTGCAGACTCTGGACATAGCAACCTTAACGGTTGGATCTCCGATTCCCGTCGACGGTGCGACCATCGGCTGGCTGAGCGGTTCAACCCTGTACGTGGCCGGGACGCCAACGGCATCGGTTAGCAATCCGGCGCCCAACAATGCGTGCACCGGCGAGACCACTGCGACTACGGTTTGCGGACGCCTCGACCTCATCGACGTAGGTTCGATGACCGTTACCAGCAGCGCTGTGATTACCGACGGCTATCACGACCGCATCGATATGAGCATCAACGGCCAGCTCTTTATCGGCTCCTATACCTGCACCAATATCGGCAATGTTAACAACCCAGACGGAGGAGAAGTGCGGGGTTGTCTTTCGATTTACAACACCACGAATGGGGCTGTGGTCATCCCTCCCGACAACGGCGACGTCACCGGATTTCAGAGCTTTACCACTCGCGATGTGGAGTACGTTGCCGAAGGCGGCAACTTGCGGGTCTACGACACGCTCATCGATAGTTTGCTGCTCGATAACAACAACAACCCGAATCTTCCTGAGACCGGGACCATCGTCATCACTGGCTACATAATTGACGTGAAGGCCATCGACTTCTTCTGAGATTGATTGTCATTCCGAGCAAGCGCCCTTTGCGCAGCGAGAGCCTGCCCTGAGCTTGCCGAAGGGAATCTGGGCGAGCTGCGCGAAGTATCGTGTTCTTTGCGACACAATAATCGCGCGCTTCGCTCGCCTCCTCTATCTTGCAGGTTCCAGAACCAGACGATGCGCACCGGTCGCTTGAACGGCTTGAGATGTGAAAGGCAATGTGAAGGTCGAGCCTTCATACCAGGCCTTCCACTGATCCATGTAGTAAGGGCTCAGGAAGTTCCCGCCTTGCCCGGTCACGGTGTTTAAGGTGGATTGGTCGAGGTCCGCAAGATTTGCGGTGAAGCGCTCCGAGGGTCCGTGATGGGGCGTCACGGCTTTTACGGTATAGCTGCTGCCGGACTGCTCCTTGATTCCGGGCGCGGCCCAGCGGCCGATCAAAGGGATTTTGCTCAGCACGGGGTGATCAATCTCCAAGGCATTCACACTGCCCCAATGCCACGAAGCCAGATCCTGAGGAGCCTCTGGTTCGTTCACTGCGGCTTCTACGGCGGCGGACAGGAGTTCGTCGTAATTGGGATATTTTTCCGGCAGCCAGCGCTTGGGCTGGTGCAGCAGAACGTTCTGCAGCCACACCGTTCGCATCTCCCATTGGTAGGTCTTCCAGTTCAACGATTCCTCCCTCTGCTTCGGATCTTCCGGGGCAGAACCCAGGCGCGGCTCGAGTAGCAGCCGCGTCAGCTCGCGAGCGGAGCGCACGGCAATCGTCGGTGCTGCCGACGAGCTGAGCATTCGCCCGTCCCAGTTGCGCATGAGGTCGGCAGCCTGCTTCGCCCGGGCAGAGGGCTTCGCGGCGTGATCGATGGCGTAGACAAAGCGCTCAGCTGCGAACAGATCATTCTCCGAGTGGATGTCGTTTTCCAGTGCGAGCATGTCCGCAGCGGCGAACTTCCGCCCTGATTCAAGCACGTGATAAATGCGCTCCGTCCGCCATGGAGCTTCCCACTCGGCGCTGATCGAATTGGGATAACCATCCGGCGTGATGCGCCCGTTCGCAGTCGCGATCACTCCCGAGGGAGGGTTGTAGATACTGGGAAGTTTTTCGAAGGGAATGTAACCCGTCCACTCGTGGGCATTGTCGGCGCCACTCACCGGCAGACTGCCGTCGCCGGCAGCGCGAATTGGAACACGCCCCGTCGTCTGGTAACCGATGTTGCCGTCGACATCGGCGTAGACGACGTTTTGTCCCGGCGCGTCCAGTTGCGAAAAGGCCTTGCGAAAATCTTCCCAGTTCTGTGCAGTATCGACATCGAAGAACGGCATGCGCAGGCCGTCGTAGAGCGTCCAGCGCAGCGCGATCTGCCGCGTCTCACCTGGCAAAATATCGGTGACGATGGGCCCATGCCGCGTGATCTTAACGTCGACCGTCACGTCTGGCCGATCCTTGACGTGAATCAGCTCCGCGCGGTGCTCGGGCTGCTGCCAGCCCTGCGGAGTCTGGTAGGCGCCCTGCGCGTTGAAGTTCTCGATGAAGGCATCTGCCACCGTCGGCCCTACATTGGTGAATCCCCAGGCGATGCGTTGATTGTGTCCCACAATTACGTAGGGCATTCCGGGCAGTGTGACTCCCGCAACATCCAGGCTAGCCGATTGGTTGATGCATTTGAGATGCGCCTCGTACCACAGGTTGGGCATGTTATGCCCGAGATGCATATCGTTTGACAGCAGCGGCTTGCCGGTGACCGTGTGCGCCCCAGACACCACCCAGTCGTTCGATCCGTTTACCGCTTCGGGGGCGTGTTGCGCCCAGATTTCGGCCGCGGCGCCTCGCTGCTGCGTCACGGAGGTGTCAGGCCCGGCATCGTCGTCGTCATCATCATCCGAATCGCCCTGATTCTCCTGATCTTTATCGTTAAGGTCCGCGCGCATTACGGTGGGCGGGCGATCGTGCCAGGAGCGGTTCACGTATAGATCAGCGGTCAACTCCGGCCCCAGCTTGGCCAGAATTTTCTCGTGGGCGAGCGTGTCGCCAAAGGTGTAGTAATTGAGATCCTTCACCATCTGGTTGGCGATGACGATGGAATCCTCCGCCTGCCAGGGGTTTGGGCGATACTTCAGAATGCGGAACTCAATCGGAAGACTGCTCTCGTGACTCTCGATGAAAGCATTCACTCCGCGGGCGTACGCATCGAAATAAAAGCGGTCCCGGGCACTCGCCGTCTGCAGCGATTTCTTCGCCGCCGCCCGCAATCCCAGGATGCGCTGCTCGCGGTCGACTTTGAGCGTGTCCTCGCCGAGGATCTCGGATAATTCTCCGGCCGCGAAGCGTCGCATGATGTCCATCTGCCAGAGCCGGTCCTGCGCGGTGACGTAGCCTTGCGCCAGGAACAGATCTTCGAGAGTCGCGGCCTCGATGGCTGGTACGCCGTGGCTATCTCGCGTTACCTTCACAGGCGCCGAAAGACCTTTTACCGCGAGAGTCCCGTCGAGCTGCGGCAGGGCAGAACGGGCGACGAAGTAAGCGAAAGCGACCACACCCGCAACCAGCAGGGCGAGCACCAGTAGCAACCACAGGAGAATGCGCACTCCGGTGGAACGCCGGGAAGCGGGAACGGTGGTTACAGTAAGAGTGCTCATGAGTAGAGTTGATTCTAGCAGCCGTTTTGAGAAGGCGCGGCTTCCAGACTCAGCGCCGAGCCGGCAGAAATCAACTGAAAATGAATTTCATTTTCAAGATGCCCCAATGCTATCCTGAGCGTTCATGTTGCAGAAGCGCATCGATGACCAGCCCTCCATCTCGCGCGAGATGGTGCGCGAGGCCCAGGACATCCTTCACCGCCATCTCAAGCGAGTCGGCCTGAAGCAGACCGGCCAGCGCGATACGATCTTGCGCACGTTTCTCGAAACTCGCGACCACCTCTCCACCGACGAGTTGCACCGCCTCGTGCAGAAAAAGGACGCGGGCATCGGCTACACCACCGTCTATCGCACGCTCAAGCTACTGGCTGAGTGCGGATTAGCCAGCGAAGTTGCATTCCACGACGGCATTGCCCGTTATGAGCACCAATACAACCGGCGCAGCCATCACCATATGGTTTGCACCGAGTGCGGCAGTTCGGTGGAGTTCTTTTCGCACGAGGTGGATCAACTGGAGCAGGAAATCGGGCGCAGACACCACTACGCCACAACCCGTCACACCTTCCAGATTTACGGCGTTTGTGAAGATTGCCGCAAGAAGACGGCTCGCGCGGTCTGAAAATTCATGCCTATCTCGTGCCCCCATTGCGCTGCTGAGATGCCCGATACTGCCGCTTACTGCCCGGGCTGCGGCCGCTCCATGCTTCCGGTCGAGCGCGCGCAAGGCATGGTGGGCATTCTTCCCGAGACGCTGGCCGGCGCCCTGGCTTACTTTCTTCTGCCGGTGATTGGGTTCCTTCTCGTCGAGCCTTACAAGAAGAACCGATTCGTGCGCTTTCATTGCTTTCAGTGTCTGGGATTTTTTCTGGTGGGCGTGGTCGTTGTCGCGACGCTCAGGGTTCTGGGATTCCTGCTGTACTTCGTTCCTGTCATTGGCCACTTTCTCATCTGGCTGGTCTCCATGGTGGTCGCCCTCGCGTTTTTCATCATCTGGGTCGTGCTGATTGTGAAAGCGTTGCAAGGCGAGATGTTTAAACTTCCACTGGTGGGCGATTTCGCAGAACAGCAAACTCCTGCGGCGTAGGAATCCGAGGTCATGCCCTTGACTTTCTTCCGCTAAGCTGTCATTCCTATTAGCTTTTACACTGCCCGCTCAAATGCTCGGGACGCGGTGCTGCCGGCGGCGGGAATCTTGCACAACCGGGGATTTGGATTGAAAGTTAGAGTCTTCTACCACGACAAGTGTTTCGACGGCGCCTGCTCCGCCGCGCTGTTCTCCCGTTTTTATCGCGAGCGCATTCGCGAAGATGCTGACTTCGTCTTCTCCGGCCTGCTGCATCGCGCCGGAGCGCTTTTTAACGAATCCGATTTTAACGGCGATGAAAATGCCATCGTCGATTTCAAGTACTCCAGTTCGCCCAAGATCACATGGTGGTTCGACCACCACGAAAGCGCGTTTCTTTCTCCGGCTGACGCGGCCCACTTTGAGCGCGACGAGAGCAATCGCAAGTTCTACGATCCCGATTTCAAATCCTGCACCAGCTTTATCGCCATGATCGCGCAGCAGCGTTTTGGATTCGATCCCGCCCCCGTAGCCGATCTGGTGCACTGGGCCGACATCATCGACGGCGCGCTTTATCCCGATGCCAAGACGGCGGTTGAGATGCAAGCGCCTGCCATGAAGCTGACCATGGTCATTGAGTCTGCGCCCGATGGGTTTGTCCCCAACTTGATTCCGCTTCTCGCGACCAAATCTCTCGCCGCTATTCTGGAGGAACCCTTTGTGGCTCCACTGCTGCCACCGCTGCTCCGCCGGCACGAGATTTCGATTGAAATCCTGAAGCAGCGCACCGAATGCATCGACGGAACCATTTTCTTCGACGTCACCGATCACGATCTCGAGGGCTACAACAAATTCGTTCCCTACTATCTGCATCCCGAATCGATCTATAGCGTGGGACTCAGCAAAAGCAGCTTCCGTGTGAAAGTTTCAGTCGGATCGAACCCCTGGGCTCCCGAAGAACCAGTTGTGAATCTGGCCAAGATTTGCGAACGCTACGGAGGAGGCGGCCACGCTCGCGTGGGCGCGATCTCCTTCAACCCGAACCAGCATGCTGCCGCGATCAAGGCCTCTCAGGAGATCGTAAACGAGCTCCGTGCCGCCGTTCGCAGCCGAAGAAGCTGAAAAGCGCGTTACGCTGCGAAAAGAACGGTGCAGGTAGTCGTGGTACTCTGAAGTTGCGCGCGCCGCATGCTATCGTCGGGAACGAAAATCGACTTGCACCGCGCACAGAGAAATCTGCTGCGCGCTGTGGCTTCCTTCGAATTTGCCAAAGGACTCTTCGTCCTGTTGATCGGGCTGAGCGCCATCTTGCTCGTCCACAAAGATGCCTGGGTGATTGCCGAGAGCCTGCTGGCATTGTTCCATGTCAACACCGACCGGCGATGGGCGCAGGACTTCCTCGATTTTGCTGACCGGCTCACTGAAGCCCGTCTTTGGACGGTAGCGCAATTGGCATTCGCCTATTCTGTCTTGCGCTTTGCCGAGGCCTATGGCCTGTGGAAGGAACGCACTTGGGCCGAGTGGCTGGCCTTCGTCTCCGGGACTCTGTTTCTCCCTCTCGAGATCCACGGGCTCATGCGGGGCATTACGGTCCTTCGTTCGACGGTGTTTATCGCCAACGTTGGAATCGTTCTGTACATGCTTTTTTTGCTGCAGTCGGAACGCAAGCGCCGGCAAGCGCGGCAATCGACCCCCCCGGAAAGCCTTGACCAGAGCGTCAAGTAGAGTCTAACGACTCTGGCCGCAGGAGCCTCGTTTGCTTCATAATTACTACGACAGGTGCTACGCTGCGGAGGCTCCATGCGCATCTCTTTCTATTTTGTGCTGGTTTGCACGCTCCTCGTACTTTCGAGCCAGGGAATCAGCTTCGGCCAGGACACGAGCTTCGCCACAGGTCCGCAGTATCTGATGAATTATGGATCTCCGCTGCTCGCGCACTCGATTTCCACGCCATCAATGTCCCTGGCGGCTCCAGCTCCTGAGGTCGGTGCCAGCGATGCCACTGGAGTCCTGAATGCCGGAGCCAGCGATCAGAATGTTCTGCCGCCAAGTCCAGACGCTCTGCCTAAGATAGATTTATTTCCCATCTTCTACGGTGGACCTCCAGTCGGCGAGAAAGGCGAGATAACTTTTTCCTACCCAGCGGAGCCATCTCCGTCGCCGGCTGAAATTCCACCCAGCATCTCTGACAGCGGAGTCTGGCAAATGACTACACCTCAAGCCCTGCGCGAGCGCGGTTATGGAGTTACTGTGGCGGAGGCGGCTGCGGTCGCCAAGGCGCGAATCCAGCACGCCAACCACGTCTACACCAACGCCGACGCGGCTCGACTGCACGGTGGGAACTAGCGAAAGCTTCCGACTGAACTCGGAGCTACGGCTTGTCAGGGCTCATGGGACTCGTGCGGCATAAAGCCCAGCAAGTGACTCCGACGATCACGGCAGCCCCGATCCCGACGGCCCAGGGAGTATTCAGCCACCCCGGATTGGCATCGGGCGGGGGAGGCTTGGGAGCTTCTCCGCATCGGTCCTCGTGAGTTGCCTGCCCGCCCTGGTATACCGTCACGTCCGCTAATTCAATGTGTTTTGACGGCCAGGTCGCCGGACCGCTGTAGTGGATCTTGACATCATTCTGATGGGCCAGCACCAACACTCTTCCGTCTACATCGGTGACGTCGTAGCGGGCCCATTCTTGCGCTGGAGGACTTACGGTCACACAGTTTGCCCGCACTCTCATTCCTCGAAAGGTGTTCACCTGCAGCGTGCCGTGTTCGAGGACGAGTTCGTCTCCTTCAAATTGGACGATGGTCTCGGGTTCAACCGTGACCGTGGATCCCTCGGCGTCGATTCTCGCCCCATGTTCCTTCTGAGTCCGTACCAGGTCGTTCGCGAAAATAGCTGAGGATTCGGGCGCGGGATTTCCATTGACCCAGGCTCCGCCGTCATTGTGGAGCATCGCCCGGGCCGAGTCCTGGGCCGTCAGCGATATCGGCAACACCACTGCCATCACGCCGCAAACGAGATTGCGCCATTCCCCCAAGCAGGCTCCGACCTTTCCGCACTAACTGCTTTGGTCAGAATAACTTGCAGGATGGTTGGCAGCTATTGTCTTGGCTGATGCGGGGGAGATTGGTCGGAAGCGTGAGGCTTAGGACCCGGAGGAGCGTCTACAACGCGGGCGAAGTCGATGAACCCGCGCTGCACGTCGGTGCGAATCAGTTTGACCGGGAATCTGTCTCCCACGTCGACGCCTTGCTGGCCTTGCGCCAGCAATCCATCGACGCGTGGTTGCAGCACGCGGACAAAAGTTCCTTTGGGAGTTACGCCGGTGACGACAGCATCGAAGATGGCGCCGATGCGATGCTGCAACGCGACTGCAGCCAGCCGCTTGGCCATTTCCCGCTCGACTTTCCGCTCCGCGTCTCCTTTTTCGGTGCAGTTGGCGGCGATCATGGAAAGCTCGTCATCGGAGTAAGGGTCCGATTGCCCGGCGAGCATCGCCTTGATCAGTCTTTGCGTCACGATGTCAGGAAAGCGGCGATTGGGCGCGGTCGAGTGCGTGTAATCCTGCACGGCCAGGCCGAAGTGTCCTGGCGCGGTCTCGCCCGGCCGTTCTAGAACATATTCTCCCGGCCCAATCAACTTGATCACGGCCAGCGAAAGATCGGCAAAATGATCGGGGTCCGCCTCCTTGCGCTTGACTAGAAATTCATTGAGCGCTTTGGAATCGGGATCGGCTGGAAGTTTCACGGAGTAGTTCGCCGCCAGCTGCACGATGCGATCCCAGCGCTCCGGCGTCTTTACGATTCGGCGCAGCGACGAAACTTTTTCCAGCATGCGCGCCACCACTCCGTTCGCTGCGATCATGAAGTCTTCGATCAGCTCGGTGGCGTGGTTTCGCTGCTCGTTTACCACGTCAATCACTTCCGTATCCAGCACCAGGGGATGCAGTTCGTCGGTCTGGAGATCGAGCGCTCCATTTTCATAGCGCCGAGTGCGCAACTTCTGCGCCACTTCGTCCTGCAACCGCAGCTGCGCCTGCAGATCGGCGGAAGCCGCCACTTTCGGCGGCGGCGCCGCCTTGTTTTCCAGCCACGCTCCCACCGAGTTGTATTGCAGTTGCGCCTGGTTGCGAACCACCGCGCGATAAACGTCACTGGATGTCACGCGGCCGTCGCCGCCCACCACAAACTCGACAACGACGCTCAACCGGTCCTGATTTTCCAGCAGGGAAGTCTTCCCGGTGGAAAGCTCCTCCGGCAACATGGGGAAATTTCGGACTCCGGCATACACCGTCGTCGTTTCCCGAGCGGCATGTTGATCGATCGCGCTCAGCTTGGGGACGAATGCATCCAGGTCAGCAATGCCGACAAGAACCTTTGCATCACCGTTCTGTAATCGCTCCGCAACCTCGATCTGGTCCAGGTCCCGCGACGTGTCGTTGTCAATCGACGACCAGAGTTGACTCCGCAGATCGCGCACGCTTCCTCCCGGAGCGATCGCCGGAGGATGAGCCCGCAAGTCTGTCAGTTGTTGCTGCACTTCTGGGGGGAAATCGGGCTTAAAGCCGTGTTGCAGCACGACCTGTTTCGCAATTGCCTGCAAATCGATATGAGAAGAGCTGTTATTAGGCATGAAGTTTCGTCCGGATTAATAGAATTAATAAGAACGTTTCACCACAGAGGCACAGAGACACAGAGAAAACGAAGGCAGAACAAGACCGACTATAGCTCTTCTCTGTGTCTCTGTGTCTCTGTGGTGAAGAATTCGCGGCACGGGACTACTCGGTGACCACCGCCTTTACCAGGTTTCGCGGATGGTCCACGTTGTATCCCTT
>JBAWCJ010000464.1:0-6397 GCA_049590215.1 Candidatus Sulfotelmatobacter sp.
CAGCGGGGCGTTGACGTTGACGCTCTTCGTCGAGACATCGTGGCGAAGGATCAGGACTAAAGATGCGGAAGGAACTCTATTGGCTCGATGGGTCGTGGCCGGGAAAGCTAGCCGTCGGCCCTCGTCCGCGCGGCGGAGATTGGCTGAGGGATGATATCGCCAGCTGGAAGGCAGGGCATGTCGATGGTGTGCTTTCGCTGCTCACGCCAGATGAGGAGAGAGACTTAGACCTCCGCGATGAAGCGGGCGAAGTCAGAAAGCAAGGGATGGGCTTCACTTCGTTTCCGATTCCCGATCGGCAGGTACCAAGGTCCGAAGCGAAGCTGTCCGAAGTTCTGGAGGGCGTCACTCGCGCTCTATCGAGCGGCAGGAATGTACTCGTCCATTGCCGGCAGGGGATAGGGAGAAGCGGATTGGTGGCAGGCTGCCTGCTCGTGAAAAATGGAATGAGCCCGGGAGCAGCAGTCGACTCGGTCTCAGCGGCGCGCGGCGTTCCCGTTCCGGAAACAGCGGAGCAACGAGATTGGATTGATCATTATGCCGTCGGGTTGGCGAGTACGAGATGAAGGAATCGTCTAAATTTTGCCAATGACCGCCAAACGCATTGCCATCCTGGGATCCACGGGTTCAATCGGCCGCAGCACGCTGAGCGTGGCTGAGAGCTATCCCGACCGTTTTCAGATCGTCGCGCTGGCCGCGGGCGCCAACCTAGATGCTGCCTTCGAGCAGGCGCGGCGCTGGCGTCCCCGCATACTTTCAATCGCCGCCGAACCCAATGCCGATGCGCTGCGCGCGCGCCTGAAGCAAGCAGGACTGAGCGAAATCGACGTGGTTTACGGAGCGGCCGGCACGCTGAAGGTCGCGACCCATCCCGAAGCCGATTTCGTAGTGAGCGCTATCGTGGGCGTAGCCGGGCTGGAGGCCACCTACGAGGCGGTGAAGGCAGGGAAGACTGTCGGCGTAGCCAACAAGGAATGCCTGGTCGCGGCTGGAGAGCTGATCACGGCAGAGGCGCGCCGGCAGGGCAAACCGCTGTTGCCGATCGACAGCGAACATAACGCAGTTCACCAGTGCCTGCGGGGCGGGCGCATAGAGGAAGTGGAACGCATCTGGTTGACAGCGTCCGGCGGGCCGTTTCTAAATACGCCGCGGTCGGAGTTCGGCTCGATCACGGTGGAGCAGGCGCTGAATCATCCCACCTGGAAGATGGGTAAGCGCATCACCATCGATTCGGCGACTTTGATGAACAAAGGCTTCGAAGTGATCGAAGCTTGCCGATTGTTTCACCTGCCGCCGACGAAGGTCGAGGTACTGGTGCATCCGCAGTCGACGATCCATTCCATGGTTGAGTTCATCGACGGCAGCATACTGGCTCAGGTTTCGGTGACTGATATGCGGCTGCCGATTCTGTATGCTCTAACATATCCTGAGCGGATTCAATCGGATCTGCGCTTCCCCGTCGGTAACTTGCGTCATCTGGACTTCTGCCCTCCCGACATGAGTAAATTTCCTTGCCTGCGTTTAGCATACGGGGCAGCTGAGGCGGGTGGGGCTAAGACGGTCGCGCTTAACGCCGCTGACGAGGTTGCGGTCGCTGCGTTTCTTGAAGGCAGCATTCCATTTGATGAAATTCCCAGGATCATCGAAGCCGCGGTTTCTGCATCTAATTCTGGGACACTGGAGTCGATTGCGAAAGTGCTTGAAGCCGACGCCGAAGCCCGCCGATATGCTCAACAGCGGGTTTTGGAGACAACCCGGCGAACCTCGCACTCGCGGCCGGCATCTGTGATTTAGAAGCGAATCTAACAGGAGAGCTGTTCCGTACTTCTTTTATGTCTGACATTCTTATCTCTATTGCCGCCGTGGCTGTGGTTCTGGGCTTCATGATTCTGATCCACGAGTTCGGCCACTACGCCGTGGCCAAGCTGCTCGGTGTCCGGGTGGAGCAGTTCGCCATTGGATTCGGCAAGCGGCTGGTCGGCTTCCGTAAGGGCGATACAGACTATCGCATCAACGCCATCCCGCTCGGCGGCTATGTAAAGATGAGCGGCGAAAATCCCATGGACGAGCGCACCGGCGATCCGGGCGAGTTCATGTCTCACCCGCGCTGGCACCGCTTCCTGATCGCGATTGCCGGTCCCGCGATGAATATTCTGCTGGCTATCTTCCTGCTCACCGCGGTTTATATGGTGCATTACGAGTATCCGGTGTTTCTGGACAAGCCCGCAGTCATCGAGGGAGTTAAGCACGACTCGCCTGCGGCCCAGGCTGGCCTGCAGCCCGGTGACAGGATTGTAAAGGTCGATGGCATTGTGAATCCCACCTGGGAACAGCTGCAGCCCAGGGTGTGGCTGAGCCCCAATCAGCCTCTGACGGTCACCGTTCAGCGGGGAGATCAGACCTTCGAGAAAACCATTGTGCCCCAGCCCGTGACTACCTCTGAAGTGGGTTCCGCGGGATGGTTTCCGGAAGATCCTGTCATCGTCGGCCAGATTGAGCCCAACTCGCCTGCTGCCAAAGGCGGATTGAAGGAAGATGACAGAATTGTTGCCCTGGACGGCAAGCCGCTGGTTTCCATCGAGGCCATGATTGAACGCTTGCAGCAAACCAAGGACGCTCCTGTCGATCTCACTGTGAAGCGGGACGGCCAGACTCTGAGCCTTGTGGGCCTGAAGCCCGTGCTCGGGAAAACCGAAGATCCGAAGGAGCAGAGATATCGTTTGGGATTCGTAGCCAGAAGCGAGACCAAGGTCACCACGCTCCCGTTTAGCCAGGCCCTGAATCGTTCGCTGGAGCAGAACAAGAAATACTCGTTGCTCATTTTGGAGCTGGCGAAAAAGATTGTCCAGGGGAAGGTATCGCTCAAAGCCGTTTCTGGCCCAATCGGTATCGCGCAGGATGCGGGCTACGCGGCGCAACAAAAAGGCTGGACTCCGCTGATGGAGTTGACGGCCGGCATCAGCCTCAACCTTGGAATCTTTAACCTGCTACCGATCCCCATTATGGACGGCGGCGTCATCCTGTTCCTCTTCATCGAGGGGCTTATGCGGCGCGATGTCAGCCTGCGCATTAAAGAGCGCGTCTACCAGGCGGCATTCGTTTTCCTCGTGCTGTTCGCCGTCATGGTCATCTACAACGATTTGATGAAGACGCTGCCTGGGCTTATGGACAGGCTTCAGTAGCTTACCTTCACTTTTCTTTTTGTTCCGCAATCCATTTATCGGTGCGGGCCTCGAGAAGATCGAGTGGCAAGGTGCCGCCGTCGAGCATCTCGTCGTGGAATTTGCGGATGTCAAACTTGGGTCCCAATTCTTTCTTGGCGCGTTCGCGGAGTTCGCGGATCTTCAGCTGACCGAGCTTGTAACTGAGCGCTTGCGCTGGCCACGCAATGTAGCGGTCGGTTTCGGACTGGATCGTAGGCTCGTCAACCGCGCCGGACTTGCGCATAAACTCCACTACCTGATCGCGCGTCCATCCCTTCGAATGAATTCCGGTGTCGACCACCAGACGCACGGCGCGGAACAGCTCAGACGAAAGACGGCCGTAGTCGGAGACGGGATCTTGATAGAAGCCAACCTCTTTGCCGAGTTCCTCGGCGTATAGCGCCCAGCCTTCGATGTAGGCGTTAAAGCCGAGACCATGGAGGCGGAACTTGGGCAATCCCGTGAGTTGCTGCTGCACCGATAGCTGCATGTGATGTCCGGGAACGCCTTCGTGGTAGGCGACAGCCTCATCATCAATCATGGAGCGCTGGGCGAAGTTCGAGGTTGCGACCACTACGCGGCCGGGGCGCTTGCCATCGGGCGTGCCGGTAACGTAATGGGTCGCAGCGGCGGATTGAAAGGGCGGGATGGCTTCGACAGTGACCGGCGACTTCGGGAGGAGCGTGAATAGCTCCGGGAGCTTCGGCTCCATCTGGGCTATGTAGCGCCGGAAGTCGTCGAGGATCTGATCGGCGGATGTAGGAATGTATTTGGGATTGGTTTTGATTGAAGCGCGGAAAGAGGCGAGGTCTGTGAAACCTTCCTTCCTGGCGATAGCCGTCATTTCCGCCTGGATGCGGTCGATCTCGCGCAGGCCGAGTTGATGTATCTCATCCGGCTTCATGCGGGTGGTGGTGCGGGCATAGATGTCGTTTTCGTAGCGCTTCTCGCCATCTGCCAGAGAGGTGATCGAAAGAGTGGTACGGCCTTCGGGCGCGTATTCCGTGCTCAGAAACGCGGCAAACGTCTTATAGGCGGGAATGACATCGGTATGAATGGCATCGGTGATCTGCTGGGTCAGGCGCTTCTGGTCTTCGGGCGAAATGTCCGCGGGATACTTCTTTGTCGGAACTAGAAAAGGGTCAGCGTCGATGATTCCCTGGCACTGCACGGGAAGCTTCTCTGCAAGAAATTTCACCGGCATGAGCTTGTCCTTCATGCCGGCGCGAAGCACTTCGGTGGTCTGGGTGAGGACGCGCGGGATCTGGTGAAGGCGCGCGATGTAATCCTCGTAATGTTTGACGGAGTCGAAGGGCATCGACAGCGGCATATCCGCCAGGCTGGTATGGATGCCATTCTGCTGATTGATCGGCATCTCGTACTCTTTGAGATCGAAGTCAGCAATGCGCTGTTGCAGCACGCGAACCAGCAGATCGTGGGAGAGTTGGTCCTGATCGGAGAAGCCAGTGCTTGGGATGGCTTCAATCCGCGCAAGGAAAGTCTCGTCGGTCTGGTGGCGCTGGAAAATGGCGTCGAGTGAGTACTGGGCGAGCTTGTCATTGTAGCGGTAGTCGCCGTAGGCGGTAGCACGCTCGGGAAAGTTGCGGAGATCAGTCTCGTAGTACTCATCGAAAAGCGCGTTCTGGGTGGCGAGGCGATCGGCAACGGGTTTAAGGTTTTGGGCAAACACAGTACCGCTCATGGCGAGTAGAAGTAAGAGGCTCTGGGGAAAGCGCATGATTTAGGCACTTTACCAGAAGGCTGTGGCACCATGTTGACGCCTTTATTTTAATGAGATACAATGTATCTCACGGGAAGGCATTATGGCCGCAACGGAGATGGTTCATGTTCGAGTGGAAAAGCGGATCAAGACCCAGGCGGCCAAGACGTTAGCCGCCATGGGACTGTCGGTATCGGACGCAGTGCGTGTTCTGCTGACGCGCGTGGCGGCAGAGAAAGCGCTGCCCTTTGAAGTGAAGGTTCCCAACGCTACAACCGCGGCGGCAATGCGGGAAGCGCGCAAGGGGGGCCTGACCTCGTTCACTAGTGTCTCCGAACTGATGAGCGACTTGAATGCGGAGGATTGAGCGCACCGGCGCGTTTCGCCGCGATTACAAGCGCGAGAAACGCGGACAATACCGGCGCGACATTGACTTCCTCGTTTCCGACGTTGTCTCACTCCTGGCCGACGACAGGCCTCTATCGGAGAAAAACCGAGACCACGGGCTGTCCGGCGACTGGAGCGACCACCGTGAATGCCATTTCAAACCAGACCTATTATTGATCGAACGTGTTGCAACTTGTTCGCATGGGTTCGCACAGTGAACTTTTCAGCTGAGGTTGGTTAGCCGGACTCAATCGTCCCACGCCACACAGGCCCCGTTTACCCCGTGCTAAAATAAAGGTTCCCATGGCCACAATTCCCCGCAGAAAAACCGTAACCGTCGTCGTCGGAGGAGTGCGCGTTGGCTCGGATGCACCGATAGTGGTGCAATCGATGACCAACACTGATACCGCGGACGTGCCCTCGACCGTCCTGCAATGCGCCGCGCTGGCTCGCGCCGGGTCGGAGCTGGTGCGGGTCACCGTGAACAATGAAGAGGCCGCCGCTGCGGTTCCCCGCATCGTCGAGGAGCTCGACAAGCAGGGCGTGCGCGTTCCGATCATCGGCGACTTCCACTACAACGGGCATGTGTTGCTCACCAAATATCCCGAGTGCGCCCGCGACCTCGCCAAGTACCGCATCAATCCCGGCAACGCCAGCATTGGACGCACCGGCGATTCGAATTTCCGCACCATGATCGAAGTGGCGGTGAAGTATCAGAAGCCGGTGCGCATCGGCGTGAACTGGGGATCGCTCGACCAAACCCTGCTGACCCGCATGATGGACGAGAACTCAGCACTCGCCGATCCGAAGGACGCCCGCGAAGTCACCATGGAAGCGATGGTGGTGAGCGCTTTGAACTCCGCCGATCTCGCGCAAAAGTTCGGCCTGCGCCCCGATCAGATCATCCTGAGCGCGAAAGTCAGCGGCGTGCAGGATCTGATCGACGTTTACCGCGCTCTGGCCGCGCGCTGCGATTATCCGCTGCACCTTGGCCTAACGGAAGCGGGGATGGGGGCGAAGGGTGTAGTCGCATCGAGCGCCGCTATGGGCGTGTTACTGCAGGAGGGCATCGGCGACACCATCCGCG
>JBAWCJ010000465.1:0-4426 GCA_049590215.1 Candidatus Sulfotelmatobacter sp.
GGAAGAACCAGGATCCCTCGCGTCGCTCGGGATGACAAGTCTGGGTGCGAGGACCCGGAATGACAGACGCCTCCGCGCTGCGCCCTATTCTTTGACCGTGATTCCCAGGGTTTTCATTTTGCGATACAGGTGGCTGCGCTCGAGGCCCAGCACTTCCGCGGCGCGCGTGACGTTGCCGTGGTTCTCATCGAGCTTCTTCAGAATGAAATCCCGTTCGTAGGCGTCGCGCGCCTGGTGCAGCGTGGAGAACTCGCTGCGTGCAGCGCGCCGGTGGCCGTCGCGGTAGACCAGCGTCGGCAGATGCTTGCAGTCGAATCTTGTGGTCATGGGATTCATGATCACAATGCGCTCAATTACATTCCGCAGTTCGCGCACGTTGCCCGGCCACGAATAACGCATCAGGGCCTCGACGGCGTCATCGGTGATCTCCCGCGGCCGTCTCCCGTAGGTCGCGGCCAGGTCTTTTAGAAAGTGACGGGCAAACAGCGGAATATCTTCTTTCCGGTCGCGCAGCGGCGGCACGAAGAACGGGATCACGTTCAGCCGGTAGAAAAGGTCTTCGCGAAAATTCCCCCGCGAAATTTCTTCTTCCAGATCTTTGTTGGTAGAGGCGATGATGCGCGCATCCACGACAATCGTTTTCTCGCTGCCCAGAGGAGCGACGCGCTGCTCATCGAGAGTGCGCAGCACCTTCGATTGCGTTTTCAGGCTCATGTCGCCGACTTCGTCGAGAAACAGCGTCCCACCGTTGGCCTTTTGAAACTTGCCGTCCTTGTCGACGGCTCCGGGGAACGATCCTTTGTACTGCCCGAACAGTTCGCTCTCGATCAGGTCCTCGGGAATGGCCGCGCAATTCACCTCGACAAAAGTCTCATCCTTACGCAGGCTTTGCGCGTGGATCGCATGGGCCACCAGTTCTTTCCCCGTACCGGATTCGCCATAAATCAGCACTCGGCCGTTGGTCGGCGCCATCAGGCCTATCTGCTGGCGCAGGGCTTTCATGGGAATGCTGTCGCCCACGATCATGCTCTTGCCGTGAAGCTGTTTCTTCAGATCGACGTTCTCGTGCCGTAGTTTCTTGGATTCGATCGCGTTCTTGACCAGGATCAGCGTCTTGTCGATGGAGAGTGGCTTTTCGAGGAAGTCATACGCGCCAAGTTTGGTGGCGCGTACGGCGGTTTCGATGGTGCCATGTCCAGAAATCATGATTACTTCAGGCGGGTTGTCCATCTCGCGGAGTCGTTCCAGCGTCTCGAGGCCATCGATGCCGGGCAGCCAGATATCGAGCAGCACGACCTCATAGTTGTGCTCGCGCCGCAGCAGCTTGAGGCATTCTTCACCGCTCTCAACCGACGCAGTTTCGTAGCCCTCGTCCGCCAGCACTCCCTGCAGCGATTCGCGAATGCCGGTTTCGTCGTCAACGATGAGAATCTTATGCATGCAGCGCCGTCACCGCGGCCAGCGCGGGTTCAGGAACAACCGGCAGTTCGACGATGAAGCGTGCGCCGACCGGCTGGTTTTCTTCCACCCGAATGGATCCATGGTGCTCTTCGATGACGCGGCTCACGATCGCCAAACCAAGCCCGGTTCCACGCTTTCTGGTGGAGAAATACGGGAGAAAAAGTTTTTCCTTCAGCTCCCGGGTGACGCCATGGCCGGTGTCTGCGATCGTGATTTCTACCGCGTCGCGGCTGGCCACCAGCGAAGTTGAAATCTGGATCTCGCGCACCAGAGAATCCTGCAATGCCTCGGCGGCGTTGTCCACGAGGTTGGCCACGGCCCTCTTGATCGCCTCTGCGTCCGCCATCACTTTGGGCAAGTCTGCCGCCAGCGACTTGTGGAGAGCGATGCCGTCCAGTCTGCCATTGAACATGGAGAGCGCGTTCTCGATGACCACATTAATGTCAGCCGGGTGTGGATTCGACGCCGGGAAGCGGGCCAGCGCAGAGAAATCATCCACCAGCCTTCGCACCGTTTCGACCGCGCTGGCAACCGTCTGGGCGCAGGAGCGAACGATATCGAGCGAGGTCTTGTCGAGAGGCATCCCGCGTTCCAGATGACGCTGAATGCGTTCGGCGGAGAGTGCAATGGGCGTAAGGGGATTCTTGATCTCATGCGCGACACGGCGCGCGACTTCACGCCACGCGGCCTGTTTCTGGGCCTTCAACAGGTCAGAGAGATCTTCGAACACGATTACGTAGCCCGAGCGCTCATCTTGATGGCGCAGGGTCGCGACAGTCACGGCCACGCTGAGAGACGTGCGCTGCAGAGACATCTCCATTTGGCTGGTGGTCATGCCCATGCGGTCGGCGCGGCGCAGAAGCGGCTCCAGGTCCTGCAACACTTCCGGCGGAAATACGTCCGCCAGTGGTGCTCCGCGCAGTATTTGCTCCCCCTCCGCATAGCCTTGCGGATGGAACATGCGCAGCAGGGCGTGGTTGGCGTGAGTCACCGAGCGGGTGGCATCGAGAGAAAGTACGCCGGTGGGAATGCTCTCGAGGACTGTTTCCATCTGGCGGCGGCGCTGGTCGAGTTCTGCATTGGCCGCGCTGGCATTGCGGCTCGAAGCTTCATTCTGCCGCCTGCTGGTTTCGAGCTCCTCTGCCATCCGGTTGAAGGAGCGGACCAGATCTCCAATCTCATCGGCGGCTCTTACATCGATGCGGTAGTCGAGACGCCCGCGAGAAATTGCCTGCGTCGCCTCGGCCAGCGCGGCCAGCGGACGAGTTACCAGCTTCGAGAGAAACAGCGCCAGCCACGTGGTCACGAACAGAACCATCATGGTGAGCAGCAGCAGCAGGCCCATGTAGGTCTGCCGCACGTGTTTGCGCTCGCGGCTGAGTTGCAGATAACGCTGCTGGCTGGCTTCGATCTGGCGCACCGTCCTCGAAAACTCTGGCGGTAATGGCAACGCCACAAGGATCAAGCCGTCTTTCCCAACCGCAGCGCTGCCCAGCGTGTACTCAGTTTGCTCCCAGGTGAAACGCGCGGGCTGGGCCGCGGCGGCCTCGGCCAGCGGCAGCTTCTCCTTCAATTGCGGCCAGGGCGCGGGGACTCCGAGACTCGCCTCCGGAACTCCATTCTCAATGGCGAGGGCAAATCCGCCTTGCAAAGTGGGCTCGTGTCCGCGAAATTCTTCGACTGCGGAGGAGAACCCGTGGCCTTCGAAAGCCCGTTGCACCTCCGGCGAGGCAGCAATGGCAACCGCCTCTGCGCGCGCATTCTGCGCCGCATAGTTGGCCAGCAGAGAAGCCATGGCGTCTGTATCTTCGCGGACCTCTTCGACCGGAGTGGAAAACCATATGTTGATCGAGCGATTCATCAGCCCATAGGCAAACCAATACATCACCATTACTGGAACAAATGAAAGCAGCAGCGCTCCCACCACCATGCGGGTGCGGAATTTCGACCCCAACACTCCCAGCCGGCGCTCGGCAAACAGCTTGAGCAGGTTCCGCGCCAGAACAAAAGTGAGGGCAACGAACAAAAGAGAAATCAGCAGCGAGAGCGCATAAAAAACTATCGCCTGCTGGTTGGTATCGGGACGCAATATGGTTTGGTTAAACGCAGTCTGTGAAACCAGGATGGCGAACAAAAGAAAAACCGAAACCGTCAGCACGATAATCAGCCGCTTGCGCTGCGAGGTCTCGGGAGGTCGAGTTGGAACGGTCTGCACCACGCGAATCCAGCGGTCCAGTCGAACGGACCGGAACTCATTATAGATGCAGACGCGGCCGGGGGAGATGAATCAATCGGAGTCGCTACTGTCACCCTGAACCGGGCCAACGAGTGTAAATGCCCTCAAAAACTGGGAGGTGTCACTTCTTGGGCTTCGAAACGCTTAGCGGAAACGTCGCGATCTGATACTTTGCTTCATCACTATCGACGGGAGCCAGAAGCAACTTGCCACCAGACATGTACCGCGAACGAAAGTAGTACACCTTTCCAGCTTCTGCCGTGAAGTGCGCAAACTCTACAGGATTTTCGAGCAATTCGGAATCTAAATTCACGCAAATATGGTGTTCTCCTGGTTCGAGGGACGCAAAAAGATAGGAATTGCCCTTGATTGCGCCAACCCACGACCCGTCGACGCCGATCCTGCCCGTCACATGCACTCCAATACCGAATTTCTGCGCTCCAAAGTCCTGAATGAAAACGACAGTCGCCTTCCCCGGCTCTGCCTTCGGCAGCGAGGGGTGCGACTTGTCGAGCGTCACGTTAAAGCTCACATTCTCAGATCCACACGCTGAAGAGGAATTTTGAGCTAATGCGGATGTTGCAAAGAGGAGGGCAACAAGAACCATTTTTACCATAGCGTTTTGGGCGTTTGTTTGATTACCGCCGGGAAAGCACATTGCGATGATACACCTGGAAGTGCCCTCAATTGGTGATAAGTCCCGATCAGCCCCGTTGATCGTCATTCCCG
>JBAWCJ010000466.1:0-22342 GCA_049590215.1 Candidatus Sulfotelmatobacter sp.
GGGCTATGTCTTGCACCAGATTGACGCCTTTCATCTGATCCGGCGTCAACCGGATTTCCATCGTGTAAATGTAATCAGCCATTCTTCTTCAAGACAACCAACTTCAAGCGTTCCAGCCCACCGCAGTTTCCTGCACATCCCAGACGCGGCCAGACGGGATTAAATCCATCGCTTTTCCACAGCATTTCCACAGACTGCTGGGGCCCACACTCGTTCCTTCAAGACCGGCTGATACTCAAGCCCTTAAATATAAAGCACTTAAACAGAGTTTAGTCGAGACCAAGCAACTTAAAGGAATAACACAAGGTTTATAATTTGGCTACTGCCAACGTGGATTCCAGCGATTTCTTCCCATTTAGTGCGAGAATGGGCTGCCTAGGAAGTTCCAGCTCCCTCGCTTTGCCTTGAATGAGTTGGCTTTGAAAGGGCGCGGCTTGAATCCGCGCCGCTGGATGTCCTAACGCAACCGCGGCTTCAGCCGCCGAGGTAGCGCCGAAGCCCGACCATGCCCTCGACCCACAAGAAAGTAATCGTCCGCAAGATGGACCGGGATTCCGTCTCCGGCTATGTCTCTCAAGCGCAATTCATCACCGAGGGCAAACTCGAACTGCTCAACACCTCCGGCACCGTAATCGCCATCGACCTGCGCGAGATCAAAGGCGTCTACTTCGTCCGCGAATTCGGCGACTCCGAATCGCTAACCCGTAAGACCTTCACCACCCGCCCGCGCTCCGAAGGCCTGTGGGTCCGCCTCCGCTTCAAGGACAACGAGATCCTCGAAGGCTTAATGCCTTCTGACCTGACTCAAAACCTGCCGGAAGGCTATCTCGTGAATCCTCCGGACCAGCGCTCCAACACGCAGCGCATCTTCGTCCCCCGAACCGCCCTGGAGTCGCTGACGGTGCTAGCCGTAATCGGCGCCACCCGCCGCCCCCGTCGCGGCCCCACCGACGACCAACGCCAGGTCACCTTGTTCGAAGAATAATGTTCGAAGACCGAGATTCGGTTGTTGCAATTTTGCCGGACTTGATATAAACGTTTTGCTCCGGGCGCAGTCAACCGCCTGCGCAGGCGAGATCAGCAGGGGCTACCTCCTTCCTCCTGTCCCATCTGATCTTCGGTCTTTCGCTAGCCACATCCCAAGGGAAAGGTGTCTCATGAAGGCTGTCTCTCCTTCCACTCTGAATCGACGATTGACTGCCACCGTCATCGCACTCAGCCTCTTCTGCATGCCATCGCTTGCGCCGAGGTCCAATGCCCAGCAGGCCGAGCCAATGACGCCAGTCCCGCTGATCACGCAGCCGATTGACGAATCACAATTGACCGTGCTCCACGGAAATACATATCCCTTGGCGCGTCCGCAGTTTGATCTCGGCACAGCTCCGGCATCGCTCCCTATGCAGCGTATGCTCCTGGTGCTGAAGCGCAGCCCGCAGCAGGAATCCGCGCTCCGGAAGCTTCTCGACAACCAGCAGGACAAAGCCTCGCCCAGCTATCACAAATGGTTGATGCCGACCGAATTCGGCCGACAATTCGGACCGACTGACGGCGATATCCAGACCATCACTACCTGGCTGCAGGGGCACGGCTTCCAGGTGGGCAAGACGAAGGGCCGAACGGTGCTGGAATTTTCCGGCTCCGCCAGCCAGGTTCAGGAAGCCTTTCACACCACGATTCACAAGTACATCGTCAACGGAGAGCAGCACTGGGCCAACTCCAGCGACCCGTCAATTCCCACCGCTTTAACCTCTGCAGTGGCCGGAGTGCTGACGCTGCACAATTTCTTGAAGAAGCCGCAGCTTCACCTTGTGAGAGAGCCCGCGCGCGCGCGGATCGTACCCGGAAAGAAACCGCAGGTTACCTTCCCAGCGCAGAACGGACAATCCGCCATCAACGCCCTCGGGCCGCAGGACTATGCAGTGATCTATAACATCAACCCGGTTTACAACAGCCAAAGCAGCAACGGAAACAACAACAACGGCAATGAATCTACGATCGGCGTGGTCGGCCGCAGCGATCCATACCAGGGAGGCGAAGACATTAGTAATTTTCGTAACTACGCGTTCGAACTATGTTGTGGCAATTACAACATCATCCTCAACGGCCCTGACCCTGGGGATTTGGGCGGCGGCGAGGAAGCCGAGGCTACGCTGGACACCACTTGGTCGGGTGCAGTTGCTCCGGGTGCGACTGTTGATCTGGTGGTCTCTGCCACGACCAATACGACCGACGGCATCGACCTCTCGGAGGTCTACATCGTCGAAAACAATCTCGCCGATATCATGACGGAGAGTTTCAGTAGCTGTGAACTCTATGCCACCGACGGACAGCTCGCATTCAGCTATGACGTCGCCGAACAAGCCGCGGCGCAGGGCATCACATATTTTGTTTCCACTGGAGATGACGGAGCCGAAGGCTGCGACGATCCTTCCTCCGCACCTGCAACTCATCCCATTTCAGTCAATTATCTCGCATCCACACCGTTCAACGTCGCCGTAGGCGGCACCATGTTCAACGAGGATGGACAGACCAGTAAGTATTGGGGCAGTGAACCACCGGTGGAAGAGTCAGCCATCTCCTATATCCCCGAGAATGTCTGGAATGAGAGCAGCCCCACCCTTGGTCTTTGGGCTGGCAGCGGCGGAGCCAGCGCCGGAAACATAGATGGTGGACAAGGCGGCACGACGCGAGGCGTCCCCAAACCCTCGTGGCAATCCGGAGTCACCGGTATCCCTGACGATTTTGTCCGCGACCTGCCCGATGTCTCCCTCTCGGCAGCGTCTCACGATCCTTACCTCTTATGCCTCGAAGGATCGTGCCAACCCAATAGCCAGGGCGAGTTTTACATATATTTCGTGAGCGGCACCTCGGCATCTACGCCTTCTTTCGCGGGCATCATGGCCCTTGTCGACCAACAGATGGCCAACCTCAACCCGGCCCAAGGTCCTCGCCAAGGATTAGCAAACTACGTGCTATATCCACTGGCCGCGAACCAGGCCTTGTACCCTTCAAACTGTAACGCCTCCAACACCACCACTCCGCCCACCACCACGTGCATCTTCAACGACGTAACTGTCGGCAACAACGTGGTCCCCGGCGAACCGGGTGACCAGTACCAGGCGACCTCCGGCTACGACCAAACCACCGGCCTCGGCTCCGTGAATGTGGCCAACCTCGTGAATCAGTGGAACTCGGTTACCTTCAGCCCGACGACCACGACCCTGCTTCTAAATGACGGCAACACGGTTAGTATCGTCCACGGTCAATCTGTAACCGTGAACATCACCGTCGCTCCCAACAGCGGCTCGGGTACTCCGACTGGCGATGTGTCATTGCTGGCAAATACGTACGCTTATCCATCCGGCCAAGGCAGCGTGGGGTTGTTTACGTTGACCGGTACGGGCAGCGTGGTCTCCTCAACCACTCAACTGACTGGGGGCGGTGGGGGTCCTTACGGGGTCGTCGCTTACTACACCGGTGACGCTACCTATGCTCCCAGCAGTTCGAACTCAGTAACGGTTACAGTTACGCCCGAGCCGAGCACCACCGCTCTCTCCGTGCTCACCGCCACTCCCCAGGGTAATGCGATTCCATTTACCGGCGGTCCCTTCGGGAGCTTCGTCTACCTGCGCGCCGACGTGGCCGGCAAATCAGGCTATGGCACTCCGACCGGCTCCGTCACCTTTACCGATACCTTCGGACAGATTCCAGGCGGTAATGTGTTTCCACTGAACGGCGGAAATCAAATCAACAACGGCGCGAACACCGCCACGCCCAACGGAGTCTTGACCTTCGACACGGGCACTCACACCATTTCCGCCAGTTATAGCGGCGATAACAGTTTCAACCCCAGCAGCACAACCCAGTCTCAATCCTTCACGATCACCCCCGGATTCTTCGCTGCGGTGCCGTTAAATCAATCTGAAGTGATCATCCCCGCGCCTGGACAGTCGGGGTCCACGTCAGTGTCCGTGAGTACCTCCACCGGATACAGCGGAACCATCACTCTTTCCTGTTCCGGATTGCCCTCCGGCGCAGCCTGCCTTTTCAGCCAATCATCCATCACAGCCACAGGCACCCCGACAACAGCGTCTCCCACGATTACCGTGTCGACCACTGCGCCGACCACGGCTGCGCTGAGATCTACCCGGCTTTCCTCTCAGAATTGGCTGGCGCTTGCCAGCTTCATGTTCTTTTCGGTCATGCTGCTGGGCACTTCGGGGCGGCGACGCTCGTCTGCACTCCTTCTGGTCGTGTTGGCGTCGGTCGTCTTGCTTCCAGGTTGCGGAGGCGGAGGCAGCGGCAACCATGGTCCGCCTCCGAATCCCGGCACGCCAACCGGAACCTACAACGTCGTGGTCAACGCCACCAGCGGTTCGACTGTGTCAGCGACAGGTTTCACCCTTATCGTGCAGTAGCGCCTCCTAACGAGGTACAACTGCACCTGTAACAACGCCAACCTTGAGAGGGGGATAATGGTTGGCTTCGGACAGGAACACTTTGCACATATATCTGCTCCGACCGTGCGGGCGCGATGCTTCGGATTCTCGTATTGCAAGCCCATCCCGATGAAATTTCTTTCACATTGACGGCAACCCGGATTGAGGGCACAATAGCAGCCGCTTTTGGGGCGTAAAGAAAGTTCCGGCTCAAACCTCTGTTATCTGTCGACAACCTCCCCTGCAAGACGTTGTCTTCACCGACTGCACAATGAAGGCGGACACAATGCGATACCACCCGGTAGTTCTGGCGATGCTAACAGTAGTTTTCGGCGGTTGGAATGTGGCCTCCGGCCAAACGTTGGAAGATGTCAACCCGGCGTCTGCTCAGGTGACGCATTACGCCATTGGCCAGCGGGTGTGTAAGCTGGCCAAGCGCCGACACTCCACCTGCTTCGCCATGCGCCGAGTTGAGGTGGCGGAGGGCACGCCCGGCGCGGTGCCGTACAAGCTCGCCGCCGGAGCAGACCTGAGCACTGCAACGACTGGCCCGGCAGCAACGATCGGACCGACCGGCGGACTGACGCCGAGCGATCTGACAACCGCCTACGCCTTCAGTTCCACTGCGACGGGGACGGGCCAGACGGTCGCCATCATCGACGCCTACAACGATCCCAACATCAACGCTGACCTCCAGACCTTTGACACCAAGTATGGCCTCGCCACTTGCAGCGAGGCGAATGGTTGTCTCAAGGTTGTCAACCAGACAGGCGGCTCAACCCTACCCGCCAACGATACGACCGGCTGGTCCGTCGAGGAGTCCCTCGACGTCGAGACGGTGCACTCCGTATGCCAGAACTGCAAGATCATCCTGGTTGAAGCCAACAGCGAGTCAAACGCTGATCTCGCGACGGCCGTAAACGAAGCGGCTACCCTGAAGGCGACCGAGATCACCAACTCCTATGGCAGCTACGAAGCTGCCAGGACATCGACTCAGAATGCGGCTTACAACCATCCCGGCATCGTCATTACCGCGTCCGCTGGTGACGACGGATACTACGACTTCGACCTCCTCGGCGGCGCTATTCCGTCCCCTTACAACCAGCCGAATGCTCCGGCTTCCCTTAACACCGTGGTGGCCGTTGGTGGCACTTCGCTATACCTCGGCCAGACCGCGACCCGAGAATCCGAGACGGTGTGGAACGACAACGGCACGGCAGACTACTACGAGTCGCTTTTGGGGTTTCCGCTCGGAGCCACAGGAGGAGGTTGCAGCCACCTGTTCGCTGCCCAAACCTGGCAGAGCAATGTGAGCGACTGGGCGAACACGGCCTGCGGCACCCATCGGCTGGTGTCGGACATCGCAGCGGTTGGTGACTACCTTACCGGCTTCGATATCTATGCCTCGTACAACTGCGGGACTGACTGCCCCGTGCTCGGCTGGCAAACCGTCGGCGGGACATCGCTGTCATCGCCACTCATCGCCGCGATGTACGCCCTGGCCGGTGGTGCCCATGGAGTTAAATATCCGGCCCTGACCCTCTACGGCCATCTTGCGAGCGCCTCTCTGTACAACGTCACCAGCGGTGGCAACGGCTGGTGCAGCGGCGAGGGCGCCGCTGCCTGCGGGAACCCGAACGCATTCGGAGAAGGTATCCTCGACTGCGACTATCCGGCGAGCGGAACCACGCCGAGCGTCGGCGACATCGCCTGCGACGCCGCAGCCGGCTACAACGGTCCCACCGGAGTCGGCACTCCCAAAGGCCTCGGCGCCTTTGCCCAGACCGGACCGACGGCGACGATCGCAGGTCCAGCGTCGGTTGTAAAAGGCACGACCGGCACTTGGACCGCGACCACCACCGATCCGTTCCCCAAGGGCAAGGTCACAAGCTACTCATGGAACTGGGGCGACGGTACCGCCGCGACCGTCACCACAACCGGCTCGGCGACCCACGACTACACAACCGCTGCGACCAGGACAATCACCCTGACCGTCACCGACAGTTACGGAGTGACCGCTACCACAACGCATGCGGTGACCGTGACAATCTAGACAAGGCCGATCTTTCGAGCCACCGCGACCGAGGGTGCCCCATTTCTCGCGTCTTTGCGAGAGGTGGGATACCACGGCCCCATCCCTCTAAGGATCTTGAGCGGACCGAAGCGAGGGGGGTGGCCCATCCTTTCGCGGTTTTTGCGAAAGGGCGGGGTGCCACAAATTCAAATCCTCTTGGATTTCCTCTGCAGATTTTCCACACCTAACCTGTGACATCTAACCTTGTGCCCACCATCCCAATCGCGCAATCATGGTCGAGGCAGTGACGGTGTGCAGAGACCGCATCTTGCTGTCGTAAGCTCCTTGTTCTCAAGATTTTGACCTCTAAGCTCTTTGACATCAAGATTTTGCCCGCTATTTTTGCGGAACCCGCGCCCAGCAAGACTTTCGGAGGGGAGGGGGGAGGGGGGGTACCCCTCCGCGAACGCAAATCGGACTCATCCGAGGGGTTCCCCGCCGACGACAGTCAGAATTATTTCACGCTGAAATCCACAGGCGCCGACGTCGATCAGTGTCTTCGTGCCCTGGTGTACGATTTACCCGAGCCTCACACATCCAACATGAAACTCTCACAGATCGCATCCGCCCTCAACGCGCGCCTCGACAGCAACTCCGCCGACACGGAGATCGCCGGCCTCAACGGCATCGAGCAAGCCGGCCCCGGAGAGCTCACCTTCGTCGCCAACCCCAAGTATGCCGCCGCAGCCCGGCTGACCAAGGCCTCAGCCGTAATCGTTGCCGAGAACTTCCCGGTCATCCCGGCGGCCACGCTGCGTGTCGAGAATCCCTACCTCAGCTTCGCGCGCGCTCTCGAACTCTTCCACCAACCTCTGCGCTATGCCCCGGGAGTGCACCCGACAGCGTTCGTCCATCCCACGGCGAAGATTGGACGCAGCGCGCATCTCGGCCCTTTCGTGGTAGTCGACGAGCACGTCGAGATCGGCGACCACGCCGTACTGCTGGCGCACGTTGTGATCTATCGCGGAGTAAAGATCGGCGAGAATTTCTTTGCGCACGCGCACGCCGTAGTGCGCGAGAACTGCCGCATCGGCAACAACGTTCTCTTGCAGAACGGAGCCGTGATCGGCTCCGACGGCTTCGGCTTCGCCAAAACCCACGACGGACACTGGCACAAGATTCCCCAGCCCGCTCCGGTTGTCATCGAAGACGACGTGGAAGTCCAGGCCAACTCCTGCATCGACCGCGCCAGCGTCGGCGAAACCCGCATCCGGCGCGGCGTCAAAATCGACAACCTGGTGCAGATCGGTCACGGCTCGCAGGTCGGCGAAGATGCTCTGCTTTGCTCGCAGGTAGGCCTCGCTGGCTCCACAGAAATTGGCAGTCGAGTGATTTTAACTGGTCAGGTCGGAGTGGTCGGACACTGCAAAGTCGGGGAAGGCGCGATAGTCACGCCGCAAAGCGGCGTGGCGAATGACGTTCCCGCCGGAGCGTTGGTGAGCGGAGCACCCGCCGTCGATCACAAACTATGGCTGAAGTATTCCGCAATTCTGCCGAAATTGCCCGAACTTGCCCGCGCGGTTCGTGCGAAGACTCCGAAGGAGTGAAACGCGAAATAATTCTCGCCCGGATTTCAACGCTCTGCGCTGGCCGACGTCCGCCTGAACTCTTCCGGCAGACTACTCTCAATCACCGCTCGCACCTTCTCCATCAAACAGTCGCGGCTGCCGAAATCGGCGGGTTCAATTGGAGGATGAAAGATCACAGTTGCCACTCCCGGCTTGATCACGAACCTTCCCTTCGGCATCAGGTAATGCGTGCCCGTGATGGTCACTGGAACCAGCGGCACGCCGCACTCCATCGCCAGGTAGAACGGTCCCTTCTTGAACGGCAGCAGCTTGCCATCGAACGAACGATGCCCTTCCACGTAGATACTCATGTTGATCCCTTGCTCTACGACCTGCTTCGCCAACCGGACGGATTCAATACCAGCGTCACGATTGCCGCGATCCACCGGGATTAGCGACCCGATGCGCATAGCGCGGCCCAGGATCGGAATGCTGAACAACTCCTTTTTCACCAGCACAGACGTCCGCCGGGGAATCAAAGGAATCGTAATCGGCGGGTCCAGGTTCGACACATGATTCGACATGAAAATATAAGTGCGCGCCGGGTCGAGATTCTCGAGCCCGACGGTCTGCACTTTTACTCCCGTCAGCCGCACCCCGTTCCACGCGCCAAACATGAACATGCGATACAGCAGGCTGACATCGCCTGAAATGAACGTCCAGGGAAACCCGACGAGCGCCGCTACGGGCGCTGCCACTGCCCAGAACGCCAGCATCGCGACGGTGCGGATCATATTAGGTTTGCCCCCCCGAAGCTTGCCCTTGGAGCGCTGTTTCTAATGTGGGTTGGTTTCGCGCGGGATCTGCGCCTCGCCCTTCAGCCACGCCAAACGCCGGGCCTGCTGTTCCGCCGTAAGATGATCTACGTCTCTGAGTTCGTACGAGATTTCGTCGCGGGTTCCCACCTTCCACTTCAACTCGCGATCGCCACCGTGCCGGCCCTTTACCTTAACCGTGATCGTGTCGCCGGCGGAGAGCTGAGCTATTTCCTGGGGGAATTCATCACCCGAGGTCTTGCCGTTGATTTCCAGAATCGTATCGCCGGTTTGCAGACCGGCTCGCTCCGCCTCACTGCCCGCAGTTACCGACGCTGTCATGGGACCGTCGAAGTTTCGCGAGGCGACAAATCCGGCATCCGCGATCGTGTTCTTTCCCTCGATCAAACGCAATCCGACGCCGCGAAAAAAGTCATCCCATGGGATTTCATCCGTCCCGCCAACGTACTTGCCGAAAAACCATCCGAGATCGGCATGGGTCACGGCCTCGGCAGCTTCGCGGACGCCGTCTGAATCAGGAAAGAATCGATCCTTCTGCGCATAATTCTGATTCATCCACTGAAAGACTTCGCGCAGGGATGCGCGCCCGTGGCTGGCTTCGCGCACCGCCAAATCCAGCGCGACGCCGAGCAACTCGCCCTTGTTGTAATACGAGATGCTGCGCTCCGGGCGCCGATAGTACGCGTCCCCCTCCAGCCACGCATCCAGACTCGACTCTTCCGCCGACTGGGTCAGGTGCGCGGGACGCCGCTCGAGTTCGGTGATTCCTGAGGCCAGTTGCCGTTCGAAGTGGCGCTCGTCGAGCAGGCCGGCACGCAACTCGATAATGTCGGCCGCAGTGCTCGTGCATCCCTCGCTGAACCACAGGGCCCGCGTGTAGTTCTCGCGCGTGTAGTCGACCGGCTCGAGAGTCCGCGGACGGATGCACTTTACGTTCCACAGATGAAAAAACTCATGCGCCGTCACCGACTCCAGCACCTCGGGAGCCTGCAGCGGCACATCCGCATTCACGGCGATGGCTGTGGAGTAAGAATGTTCCATGCCGCCGCCCGCCGGTCCACGCGGAAAGTGATAAAGAAACATGTAGTGGTCGAAGGGACGGTCGTCCATCCAACTGGTGGCTGCCGCGACAATCTTTTCGAGCATGTTGTCAAGCTTCGCCATATCGTAGTCAGCGGCTTCAGCGTCAACGATCACGCGATAATGCCCGCGACCCTCATCGAAATCAGATTCCTTAAAGTCTCCAATCTCAACCGGAGAATCCACCAGGCGGTCATAATTGTCTGCGCCGAACCTGCCCTCGGGCATTGACATTAAGGGCGTCGCGACGCGCCATTCGTCGGGAACCTGGTTGAAACGCACGACCATCGGAGAGCTTCGCGCCTCCACCGGATACATGAGAACCTGCGCCAGATTGAAGAAGGCATGATGCGAATTGAACTCAGCGCCGAAGGGTCCCGGCGAATCGACAAAGATTTCATAGTCCACTACAGCGCCGCGCTCCGCACCAGTGATCTGCCAACGGCTCGTGTTCAATGCGCCTACGACGAGCGCGTGCCCTGCACGATCTTTCGCGCGCACCCAGTTTACGTACTGCGCAAAGTCACGCACTTGATACAACGCGTTCCAGACCGGAAGTTGCAACTCCCGCTGTGCTGGCCCCTCCGGAAGTATGATCTGCACTTCGACCAGATGCTGCTCCGGGTTGGCAAGAGTAATAGTGTAGTTAGTGACGGCGTAGGATGACGCCGAAGCGGAAGCCATCGACAGCAGCAGGACGAAGCGAAGCATCCGACGCGCTGTGCTTCCCGTCGCGACCGGGAGCCTCATCGCTTCCCTGCCACGTTCGCTGACTGGGCGTTGTTAGATTCTCCGGCCAGGGCTCGCAACCAGGCCGGCAGTTTTTCGTAGATTCCACCGAACCCGCCGTTCGAAAGAATCGCCACCACATCGCCGGGACGCATTTCCGGAGCCAAGGTCTGAACGATCTCGTCCGCGCCTGCAAGTAACCGCGCACGGCTACCATGTTTCTGAATATCGTCCGCCAGTTCCGGCAGATCCAACCGTTCACTCTCCGAAAGCGCTTCGGAGCGGAACACTCCCGCGACGACCACTTCGTCCGCCAGCGCCAAACTCCGAGCCAGATCTGCCTGCAGCACGCGCCGCCGCAACGTGTTCGATCGTGGTTCCAGAATCGCCCACAATCGCGAACCGGCATAACGCGCCCGCAACGCCTTCAGCGTGCCCGCAATCGCCGTAGGATGATGCGCGAAATCGTCAATAATCGTGATGCCATTGACCTGCGCCTTCACTTCCAGGCGGCGCTTGACACTCTTGAAAGTTTTCAGCGCCGTGGCTATCTCCTCTTTCGAAATGCCGTAGGCGGAAGCGAGGGCCGCCGCGGCGGTCGCGTTCCACACGTTGTATTCGCCGGCGAGAGAAAACTCAAGATCAGCCCAGAGTTTTCCATCCCGCTCGACCGACCACGAAGTGCGCCCGGCCTCAAATTTCAGATCGGTCACTCGCCAGTTCGCGCGCAGCCCGGCGCCGTAGCGCTCCACCGGACAAAACGCTTTGCTCAGGCAGCGTTCGAGACTGGCGCTCTCGGCCGCATCCCCAGCCATGGCATCTCCAGCGATTCCGTCGAAAGCGATAATTCGCCCGCGCCGGGGAATCAGATTGACCAAGCGCTTGAACGCTGTCTCTACCGCGTCAAGATCTTTGTAGATATCGGCGTGATCAAATTCCACCGAGGTGAGAATAATGGCATCGGGAAAGTAATGCAGGAATTTCGGTCCTTTGTCGAAAAACGCCGTGTCATATTCGTCGCCTTCAAGAATGAAATGCTTTCCCTGACCCAGATGAAAGCTCGAGCCGAAATTTTCTGCAATGCCACCGATCAGAAACGAAGGCTGCATGCCAGCGCTATGAAAAATCCACGCCAGCATCGAAGTAGTTGTGGTCTTGCCGTGCGTTCCCGCAACCACCAGCACTTCCCTGCCGCGCAGGAACTCATCGTGGAGCAACTGCGGCAGCGAGCAGAATGGAATGCGCTGGTCGAGCACTTGCTCGAGTTCAAGATTCCCCCGCGATATCGCATTGCCCACGACCACCAGATCGGGGCGGGGCTCCAGATGCCGCGGATCAAAAGGCTGAGCCACCGGAATCCCCAGCTCTGAGAGAAAATCTGACATTGGAGGATAGGCCGCCGCGTCCGACCCGGTGACGCGAAAGCCCCGCTGCTTGAGCATGCCCGCGAGCGATGCCATCGCCGTGCCGCAAATGCCAATCAGATGAATGTGGTTTTTTTCCTTCATAATCTGGTGGAAGATCAGGGCAGCTCGCCGAGATACGGAAATGCATACCAGCCTAACCAAGCGAACAGCAGCCAGTGAAACAGCAGATTCCCGGCGAACGATGTTCGGCGCCAGCAGGCGACAAGAATGGCCCACAAGGCAGCCAACCACGCGCCGTCCATAATGCAGATGATATAAGTATATTGGCGGCCTTGATATTCCAATCCGTACTTCCAGCCTCCCGTGAACCAGGCCACGCTGAAGAGTGTTGCGACAACAAGAAGCACCAAGCTCCGCTTTGGCACCCGCACCTGGCCCCGAAACAACCCCGGATTCCAAGCAAAGAACAGCAACGACGGGACGAGCACTGCGGCCCGCGTGAACTGCCCCGTCAACAGCGACGAAAGAACAAAGGCGGGCGTCACGGTCAAAAAAGGAAGCGGGCAGAAAAGCGTGGGAGTACCCGTGAGGAAAAGACCGAGATAGGCCGGCACCACCAAGCCGGAGCCGGCCACCAAAGTCAGTGCCGGACTCCTCATGATGGGTTCTCCAGCTTCAGCCGCGATGAAAAGGAAGTACTCATCTGTCGCACGTCACTGCCGCTTCCACAATCTTCAAACTTATTTGTCCCCCGCGCACGGTCAAGCCAGCCTGCACGCCAATCGGCAGCGTGATGTTCTTCGACGTCACATGTCCTGACCGCACCCCATAGGCCACTGGCACTCCCAATTTGCCGACCACCCGCAGAACCACTTCTTCCAGTGCGTATCCCTGATTCGCATTCTGCATGCAATCCCGCATTTCGCCGAACACAATTCCGCGCACTCCATCCAGCTTGCCGGCCAGCTTCAACTGCACGAGCATGCGATCGATTTGAAACGGCTTCGCCGCCAGGTCTTCAAGAAAGAGGATGGTGCCGGTCGTCTTGATCTCGTAGGGCGTTCCCAGCGAAGCTACCAGAATCGAGAGGCAACCGCCGTAAAGAATTCCCTCGGCCGCACCGTCTACCAATGCTTTCGCTCCAGAGTCCGCATCCAGGCGGGGTTCCCAAGGCACTGTTCCTGCGAGCGCCGCCTGCCAGGAAGCCAGATCTACGCCATCTGGGTGCAGCCAATCTTTTGCCACCATGGGTCCGTGGAAAGTAATTAATCCCGCTTCGTCGGAGAAATACGTGAGCAGTGTGGTTATGTCGCTATAGCCGACGAAAATCTTGGGGTGAGTCTTAATCTTTTCCAAATCGAGGACTTGGAGCAGATAGTTCGCGCCATAGCCGCCGCGAGCACAGATGATTGCTTCCACATCCTCGCGCACAAACATTTCTTCCAGTTCGCGGGCGCGGCGCTCGACCGATCCTGCGAAGTAAAGGTCTTTATCGAAAATGGCGTCGGAATAAATCGGGTGGTAACCCGCGCGCCGCAGGCCTTCGCATCCTGCCTCCAGATCGGCACGCTTGACGTTGCTGGCCGGAGCCACAATGCCGACCGTAGCTCCCGGTCGAAGGGCTGGCGGCTTGATCCGAGGAGTGGTTGGAGAAGACATGGGTCCAGAACCTGTTTTGCGACCAGTACAGATGGGAGTGCGAACCAATAAGGGGCTCAACTTAAATAAAATTCTCCTCGGCACACCAAGCGAGCCGTCCCACGCAAAAATATCAGATCGTTTTCTATACGCACCGTTTGTATCCCACCCGGAGTATGCACCCGAACCGGCGATTCGGCCCGGCCGGTCACCATCGCCGCCACTGCTGATGAGCAGGAACCGGTACCGGAGGATTGTGTCTCTCCCGCTCCACGCTCAAAGAAGCGCGCCCTCACATCGTGCCTTCCATCGACCGCAACCAGTACAACGTTCACGCCCTGCTTGAACTCGCCGCTGCGCTGAATCTCGGCGGCCTCGTGCTGCCAATTCGGGGAAAACTCCGGTACAAGCATGACGTAGTGAGGATTCCCCATCGAAACAGGAATCCCGCTCACCTTACCCGCACTGAGCTTTAGCGCGAGCTCTGCGCCCACGACCGCCTTGCCCATGTCGACTTCGAACTCATAATCGAGTTCGCTGCGTCCGATAAGCGTGCAAGTCTTCAGGCCAGCTCCGGTCTGAATCGCTATCTTCTCTTTGCCTTGCTCGGCGCAAACATACGCCGCGACACAGCGGGTGCCGTTGCCGGAAATCTCGGCCGCGGAGCCATCGGCGTTAATCAGCCGAACCTCCAAATCCGCTGCAGGGTGCGGATACATCCACTCCACCCCGTCCGCGCCTATGCCTTCGTGGCGATCGCACATGCGCCGCGTAAGCGCCGCCATGTCAGCGGGAGCCAGGGCGTCTTCAACGTTCCTCGAATCGATCAACAGGAAATCGTTTCCGAACGCGCAGGCTTTCACAAACGGAATTACCGATCGGTTCGGATGGGCGGATTTTATCACTGCGATGGTCTCTCTCCAGCGGGTTCCAGCGTTAACCTGCTAGGTTACCGCGACCGCTCTTATCTGCGAGTCTGCACTCGTCCCTGAAATATCGCCGCCGGCGGCTGCCCGGTGGTGTGGATTTCGACGAGCGCAGGCAAACGGTGATTTTCGGCCGCGGTCCAGACCGGGTCGCCATTGAACCCGACCAGGAAGTCCGCGTACTGCGCCGGATCTGCAAGGGCGCGCTCCCACAAGCCTTCCGGATCAACCGGCCGCTTCCACACGCGATGATTGCCTTCGTTGATGACTCGTCGCAACGGGACGCCGGCTTGTTCGAGGGCGCCCACGTGGTCGCCCAGGTACATCAGCAACGTCGAATCGGGCGGGAGCGACTTGATCCAGCCGGCAAGTTGACGATCCAGCGCGACGCGTCCGCGCATGTTGATCATGGCTTCACGATAACAAATCGGATCTGCGCGCCAGATCATGCCATAACTTGCAACCACCAGCACTAGAATGGCCAGGAATGTTACGGAATTTCTCCAACGGTTCCACGACACTTCAAAGCGCGGAAGCTTCGCCACTGATTGGATGAGGCAAGCAATCCCTAAGGGCACAAACACTGCAAAGGCCGGCAGAAGCTGGAGTCCATAGCGCAGGTTGTATTGGGAAAATGGCCACCACGGCGGCACGAAAATCGGCACGCTGCCGTAGGCGATGGATAAGGCGTAGAACGGCAACGGCGCCCACAGCAGCAACGCGACGCGTCCCCGTCCGCCAAACGCCGCGGCCAGACTTCCCAGCAGCGCCAGAGCCAGCCACAACCGGCCCCAGTTTCCATCGGCCACGTCCAGTTCCGCAGCTTTCAGAAAATACGAGCCGGCGGCCAACAGATTGCCTTTCGCCGGATTCACGGTCGCCGTTTTCTGTTCGATGGCTTTTGCGGAGTAAAGACCGTTCGCGAATTCCAGAGGATTCCGGTAGACGATGGCGTTGTACGCGATCCAAAGCGCCGGTGCGGATGCTGCTAGGAAAACAAATTTCAAAACAGCAGGACGCGATGAGGGAAGTGGAGATCGAGATGCACCATCCTCAGGGAGTTTACGGGGCCGGGAGACGATGAACACAGCTCCCACGACCAGAACCGCGGCCAGAAACCATCCGTCATAGCGGGTCAGACACGCCGCGGCCAGGCACAGCCCGCACTTTGTGAGCGCGCTTGCCTTCCCGCGTGCAAATTCGGCGAAGTACACCACGGCCCATATGAAGAAAGCCAGGTACAGCGACTCTCCCATCGCGGTCGATTGCATGTAGATGAGATTTGGGTTCGCGCAGTAGACGAACGCAGCGACCCAAGGCCCAATCATCGCCACCAAATCTAGTTGGCCATTGCCCTTCAACACTCCGCGCATCAGACGAAATATTCCCATCACGCCAAATACATACCCCGCCATCGACGGAATCGAGCCACCGGAGCCGTTTTGCCACATCTTCATCGACACGATGAACGGGATGATCAGCAGGTGCGGCAGCGGCAGCCACACCGTTCCCAACTGCAAGAGCCCGGGAGTTTTCGAATCGAAAACGCGGCGTGCGATGTTGATGTGCGCCACGGCATCGCCGTAAAGCAGCACGTCTCCGTGCCGATAGTAAAAGAGGAAGGAAAATACAGAGACGAAGATCGCCAGCCACGCGAGCCGCACGATCTCAATTGCGGAATATGGCTTCGGCGGGGGAGGTTGCGGCTTCATTCGAGGTGGGTAAGTTCCCGAAAGATCTGAAAGCGCGCGTCGATCTCTTCGCGGGTGAGCGACTGCAGCCGTTCGGTGCCAAAACTTTCCACCGCGAACGAGCCCATCACTCCGCCGTAGAACAGCGCCCGCTTCAGCACTTCGCGATTCAATTCTTCCTGCGACGCCACGTATCCCATAAAGCCGCCGGCAAAAGAATCGCCGGCTCCTGTGGGATCTTTTACTTCATCAAGCGGCAAGGTCGGCGCGCGAAAGGGGTGACGTCCAATGCCGAACGCACCTTCGCGAAAGAAAATGGTCGCGCCGTATTCACCGTGCTTGATCACAAGCGCCTGCGGCCCCATGGCGAGCACCTTCTGCGCCGCGCGCGGCAGGTTTGTCTCATCTGCCAGCATCTTGGTTTCGGTGTCGTTGATCAGCAATACATTCACCAGCTTCAGGGTTTCGACCAGTTCCTGGCGCGCGCCCTTGATCCAGTAATTCATGGTGTCGCATCCGGTTAGACGGACGCCGTTCATCTTGCGCCGCACGTTGGCCTGCAGCGTCGGCTGGATGTTGGCCAAAAACAAAAACTCTGTGTCTTCGTACTCCTTCGGAATCCTTGGCTGAAACTTCTCGAACACATTCAGATCAGTGAAGGTTGTTTTCGCTTCATTCAGGTTCTCGGCATAGGTTCCGCCCCAGCGAAATGTCTTCCCTACGGCACGTTCGATGCCGCGCGTATCGATGCCGCGCTTCTTCAGGACGTTTTCATGTTCCGGGCCAAAGTCGTCGCCCACTACCGCGACCATCCGGACCTGGGTGAAATAGCTGGAGGCCAGCGAGAAGTAAGTCGCCGCTCCGCCGAGAATGCCCTTCACACTGCCAGAAGGCGACGCGATGTCATCAAACGCGACCGAACCTACGACGACAATGCTCATCTTAACCTCAGTGATCACTGGCCAGTGGTCAGTGGCCAGCCAGAATCGCGGATGCTGAAGGTTAGTGGCCACTGACCACTGATCACTGGCCACTACCTTTCACGTATTTTCCAATAATCAGTTTCAACTTCTTCTTCGTTGCGGCCGGAATTTTCTTGGGATCGGTCAGGATTGCATGCGCGAGCGCCGAGCCGCATTTGCACGACCGGCCGCGCGGCATTCCTGCTACGGTTTCTCGAATTACCTTCGTCGCGTTCTCGGCATTCTTCAGTAGCACCGCAACTATTTGATCTACTGTCACCGAATCGTGATGGGGATGCCAGCAGTCGTAATCGGTCACCATGGCCACCGTGACGTAGCAAAGTTCCGCTTCGCGCGCCAGCTTCGCCTCTTGCAGGTTGGTCATGCCGATCACATCCATGCCCAAACTGCGATACACGTTCGACTCCGCTTTGGTTGAAAACTGCGGGCCTTCCATGCACAAATACGTTCCGCCGCGCTTGCCGGTCACGCCGATCTTTTTGCAAGCACCCTCGACTACGCCCGCGAGTTCTCCACAGACTGGATCGGCGAAAGCAACGTGGGCCACCACTCCGCCACCGAAAAACGTATCCACGCGATGACGGGTGCGATCGAAGAACTGGTCGGGGATCACGAAATCCAGCGGCTTATGCTCTTCCTTCAGCGATCCCACTGCCGAAACCGAAACAATCCTCTCGACGCCAAGTTGTTTGAAGCCGTGAATATTGGCACGGAAATTCAGCTCGGTGGGGAGGATGCGGTGTCCGCGGCCGTGCCGCGCCAGAAACGCCACCTTGCGTCCTTCGAGCGTGCCACACACATAGGCGTCGGATGGCGCGCCAAACGGTGTCTTCACCCGCATTTCTTTCGACTTCATCAGCCCCGGCATGGCATAAAGCCCGCTGCCGCCGATAATCCCAATCTCCGCCTGTGCCACCAAACCTCCAGAGTTCGCGCCCTGCAGGAATCTTCGCGCGGGTAAGTCGAACTCGTGATTATACAAGACCATTCGCGCTGGCTTTTGTCCCCCGGCGCACTCCTTCGAACCCGCTACAATCTTCTCATGCGATTAACGGCGGCCGTCCCCCTGTTGCTTATTTGCTCCGCAGCCCTCGCACAGAGCACGCCCAAACTCGCGTCCCAGCCGGAGCCCAAGTCTGTCACCGTCCCCTTCAAGCTCAGCCACAACCGCGTCATCATCGATGTTGACCTTCGACTCTCGGATGGAACAACTCAGCGTGTTCTTGCCTGGGTTGACAACGGGAATCCCGATCTTTACATGTCGCGGCGGTTGGCGGTTGGAACTTTTTCGTGTGACGGACAACTGTGCTCTACCACTCCTCCGTCGGAGATGAATATCGCCGGCATGGCGATCCCTCTTGGGGGAAAAACTCCCGGAACGGGGATCAAACAGGCTTGGGCATCGCCGATCGATAAACCCCCAATCGCTCCCGGACTCGAGGCCGAGATCAACGTGCCCTCTTCCATTCTGCGCAACTACGACGTGCTCATCGATTTCCCCGAGCACCGATTGACCATCGCTCAACCCGGCAGTCTGAAATTCAACGGCGTGAATACGAAGGTGACCGTGAACCCGCAGAATGGTCTCATCCAGGTGCCCTGCCAGATTAACCGGAAGAAGTACAACCTCGGCCTCGACGTCGGTAGGCCCATTAGCTTTCTTACAGGGGAGTTATTCGACAAGCTGTCCGCGACTCACCCCGACTGGCCGCACCTGACAGGCGCGATCGGGCCGGCCAATGTTTCGGGAGCGGCTGACGAAGCGATGCGGAAGTTGATGCGCGTGGATCGCTTGCAGTTCGGTCCTCTCTTCCTCACCGACGTGGCAGTGGCTGAATTTCCCAGCGATCAGCCGACGCTCTTTCCAAGTCGGACCGGCGGCCCCAGTGCTGGCCTGCTCGGCTCCGAGGCTCTATTGAATTACCGCGTCGGCCTCGACTATGCCCATTCCATGGTCTATTTTGACATCGGCCGCTTGTTCGACGTTCCGGACTTCGACGTGGTCGGCCTGATCCTGCACCCTGAGGACGACGGACGATTCACCATCCTCGGCATCGCCGACTACGATGGCAAACCTTCCGTGCCGCAAGGCGATGATGGAGTTCAGGTAGGCGACTCTCTTATCGCAGTCGATGGCATCGCCGTCCGTGGGTCTACGCTGGGGCAGGTCTGGTCCATGCTCGGGGGCTCGCCCGGCACGGAACGCACGCTTATGGTTGAGCGTGCGGGACGACAGTTCACCGTCGCAGCTCAAGTGCAGCACTTCCTCGGTGATGCGCCGCAGGAAAATCGAACTAAGAAGCCGTCGAAGAAAACAAATTGACATCGGGGACCGTCGGGCTCACTTCGCGAACACTTCCTTCTCCAGCGTCTCCGTCGTGTTCGTATCCAGGCTCTCGCTCACGAAAACGGTGTCGCCTTGCTCATCGATCACTACCGGACCTTCTTCGGTAACCCAGACATGACGCCCTTTCAGGGCCTCGGCTTTATTCTTCGGGTGCGGCCGATCCGATATTGCTGATGATCGATCGTTTACCTCATCCGCTTTTTTGTACCGTTGCGCAAGCGAGTGGGCATAAATTCCGGCAAACTCCGCGGCTCGCTCCGCACTTGACCAGCGCGATACGTAGAGCAGGCCGAGCGGAGCCGTCGCGTCGTTTTTCGGCCGCGCCGCATAGTAGTAACCGCCGCGCCACTCCGGACACATCAGCTTCGACAATTCTTTCCCTGCATATTGCTCGATCAGCACCGCTACATCGAACTCGCCCATGGCCCCGATATCAAACTTAATGTAATCCTTGAAGTCTCGCTTGAACTCCGGCAGAGACATGGGCTCAATCTTTTCTCCCGAAAGATAGGTTTCCGGCTGCATGATCTGTCGCGTGGTTTTCGGAGGATTCGCGAGGACGCCAGCGAAGGCCTTTTCCTTGCCACCGCTCGCCATCAGCTTGACCACAAACTCCATGCCGTAGCTGTAGGGAAACGTCAGCGACTCTTTCATAAAAATAGGAGCGTCGTTGAAGACCTTGGTGCTCGGCGTCCCGGTCAAGGTTTCCGATTCCATGCTTTCCACCAGGTCCGGTGAATCGGCGATCGAGCGTCCGGTTGGGGAGAGGGCATATTGAAACATCATGGCCTGCGCCTGGCCTTCGATCACGGCCTCGCGCGCATCGTCGATCTCGTCGTTCTCGATATCTTCGGGCGTGGGATCTTTCTTGATCTCACCCAGATCCTTGTCGCCCTTCTTCATCCATTTATCGAGGCCAATCGCCTGATCCTGCAGTGCGTGCGTGAGTTCATGCGCCAGCACCGGCTCCTGTTCCTCGAGCGGAACCCAATCCAGAAGGTTCACAGTTTTGGTTTTAGGATCGTAGTAGCCCGCCACTTCTTCGCGCAGCAGGTCGACCAGCAGCTTCTCCATATCAAAATCGCGCGGCAGCAGCCCGAACTTTTTCAGTACCAGCTCCGAGCGCTGCAACCGCTTTACGTCTTCATCCTTCATGTGTTTGGTGAGATAGGCAACGACCTCGTCGCGGCTGGTGAGCCGGCGCTTGACCTCCTTCTTGATCGGCAATCCCGTCTGCTTGCTGTCGAAGGCAAGAATCTCGTCGACGGAGTGGAAGAGTTCCTCGGCTTCCTCCGGAGTGATTTTGACTTCTTTGTCTTCGGGCGCGGGCGCTTGCGTGGGTTGGATACCCTTGTCCGCCGGCTTTTGACTTTGGTCCTGAGTTGCCTGGGCGGGAGGCGGCGCAGTCTGATCCTGTGCCTGAGCGCAAAGACCGCAGCTCAACTCCAAAAGCAGAACAACCGCGAAAAGCGGCCCAACAAACCTCGTGCGCAGCAACTTAACTGTATCCATTAGGAACGAGTCTACCCTGTTTGCCTATACTCTCTTCAAGGACAAACATGAGTCCAAACATAACAACGAATGCCTCCGTCAACCTCTGGACTTCCGCCGGCCACGTTCGCGACTATCTGGAGCGCGCCGATTCCATCCCTCATCGGACGGAAGGCGAGTCGGTGCTTCTGGAGTTTATTCCGAAGACGGCACGCCGGGTTCTTGATCTGGGCACGGGCAACGGCCGGCTGCTCGCCCTGGTCAAGTCTTGGATATCCGCAGCCGGCGTGGAATCTGTGGCTGTCGATTTCTCGCCTGCCATGCTGGAAGCCGTGGCCCGGCGCTTCGCCGGAGATTCCTTCGTCAAAGTGGTTACCCACAATCTCGACCAGCCGCTCCCGGCGCTGGGGAAGTTCGATGCTGTGGTATCCAGCTTTGCCATTCATCACGTCGTGCACGAGCGTAAGCGCGCGCTTTATGCGGAAGTTTACGGCTTGCTTAGCCCCGGTGGCGTCTTCTGCAATCTGGAACACGTGGCCTCGGCGACGCCGCGCCTGCATGAGGAGTTTCTGCACCGCATTGGCCACACCGTCGAAACTGAAGACCCCTCAAACAAGTTGCTGGATTTGGAAACGCAGCTGCGATGGCTGCGCGAGATCGGCTTCGTGGATGTGGATTGTCAGTGGAAGTGGAGAGAGTTGGCGCTGCTGGTAGGCAGGAAGTCCTAAAGCTTACCCGCGACCAACACGTTCGCTACCCAGTCGCCAACTTCCCTCGTTCCGAGGGTTCCGCCGATGTCCTGCGTAGTCTTTTTCTGGCGCACGGCTTCGAGCACTGCGGTTTCCATCTTCGCGGCTTCCTTTGTCAACCCCAGATGCGCCAGCATCATGGCCGTGGTCAGAATCGCGCCGAACGGATTCGCTACGTGCTTGCCCGCTATCGGCGGAGCTGAGCCGTGTACCGGCTCGAACATCGACGTTCTCCCGGGATGAATATTTCCGCTGGCGGCCATGCCGAGGCCACCCTGCAGTCCGGCGGCAAGGTCAGTGATGATGTCGCCGAACATGTTGTTAGTCACAATTACATCGAACCCGCGGGGATCGCGGACCATCTGCAGGCACAGCGCATCCACGTACATGTGTTGCGCCACGATCTGGGGATGCTCGCCGCTTACTTCCTTGAAGACCCGCTGCCACAATCCGCCGGCATGAGTCATGGCATTCGACTTGTCGC
>JBAWCJ010000467.1:0-3952 GCA_049590215.1 Candidatus Sulfotelmatobacter sp.
GACAAACACTTTCGGAGGAAGCGGTGCCTGAACAACCCAACCCCGAGCAGGATCCGATCACAAGCAAGTCGTACGCCGCCTATTATCTGGTCGCGATGGTGATTCTGATGGCGACGTTGTTCTGGGCTTTGTGGGATGAGGCGTGGACCCAGCGGCCATGGAAGGCCTTCCAGGAACAGTGGAAAGATCGTTACAGCGCTTTCTTGAATACGGCGCGGTCGAAATCGGCCACGTCGGAAAAGGACGTTGAACAGAATCCGGATTACGTCGCGCTCAAAGAGGCCTACGCCAAGGCTTATCAGGATTCAAAAGCCCAGGCGGAAGAAGCGCGCAAAAAGTTGGACGATGCCAGCGCCCGCCTGCTCGCGGTGCAGAGTGTTTTCACCGACCGGCGCGCCTATGTGAACGCGCTGACCTACGAGTTCGAAACCAGCAAGAGCAAGTCGGCGAAGGCTAGTAAGCAGAACGAAATCAAGGAATATAAAGAGAAAAAAGCAACCGTCAAGTTTCCCGATGGAACCAGGCAGGACTACGACTTCGACGAACTGGAAAAGACGTATAACTCGATTCGCGACGAGCGTACGAAACTAAGTCTGGACCTCGGCGAAGTGTTGAAGCCCGTCACCGCGGCCAAGACGAAAATGGATGGATACATCACCGACCACATGGTCGACCTCACGCCGCAGCAGATCGACGGATTGAAAAGGCGGGCGACCGAATGGGTTCCGGCCATTGTGCAAATCAACGTGGCCGAGGCCAATATTGTTGACCGCTGCGAATCCTGCCACATGAACACGCGCGAGCCCCTGAAAATCAGTGCGGTCTCGATGACGGCTAAGGGCGAGAAGAAGCCGGATGAGTACGCCGATGCGTTCACGAGCCATCCCCAGCCGGAGTTATTGCAGATTCATGATCCCGAGAAGTTCGGCTGCTCGCCCTGCCACCAAGGCAACGGACGCGCAACCACCAGCATCGAGAAGGGACACGGCACCTACGAGCACTGGCTGTGGCCGCTGTTCCCAAAGGAAAACTCGCAGGCGGGCTGCCAGAATTGTCACGCCGCCGACATGGTGCTGGCCAGCGGTGACGTTCAGTGGCAAACCATCAACAACGGCAAAGACCTGTTCCGGCAAAAAGGCTGCATGGGCTGTCATCGCTACGAGGGATATGACAAAGAGCCCGACGATTTGAATTCGATCAGCCAGCAGATTAAGCAGATCGAGACACAAAAGATAGACAATCTGAAGCAGACCGCGTACCTGATGAAGCAGGCCGACGCCGCCGAGTCGAACGAAGAAGCGAACAAGCTGAATACTCAGGCGGTCGATTTGAGAGTCGCAAACAGCAAACTGGACGGCCGTTTGCAACAGCTCGATTACCAGTCGCATAGCCTGATGCAGGACATGAAGAAGGTCGGTCCGAATCTAAAAGACGTCCGGCTCAAGCTGAACAAGAATTGGATTCCCGTATGGCTGAAGAAGCCTACGGATTTCCGCCCAACCACCAAGATGCCGAACTTCCGCCTGACCGATCATCAGATTCAGGCGATTTCCGCTTACATCTGGCAATCAGGATTTACCGATCCGCTTCCTAAACACAAGCCCGGCAATGCCGCGCACGGGAAGGAATTATTTGAAGAACGCGGATGCCTGGCCTGCCACTCGATCGGCGAAGGCGACCAGATGCAAGGCGGCACTTTCGCTGCAAACCTGAGCCGCGTCGGCGAAAAAGCGAATTACGATTACCTGGTCCGCTGGATTCACAACGCGCGCCAGCGCACCCGGCCTTATTGTCCTTACGAAAAGAAAGACATCGGCCCCGAAGACTACGCCAAGAGGGGCCTTCCCTATCAATTTGATCTCGACCACAGCCGTTGTCCCAACGACGGCCACGAACTGCAAGTGCAGAACATGACCGTGATGCCCAGCCTGCGCCTGTCTCCGGAGGATGCCGAAGACATCGCAACGTACCTGATGACGCAGAAAAAGAAGGACCCGTCATCGTACCCAGATGCCCCGTTCATGGATGATCCCGCGCTCAAGGCTGAAGGAAAGGTATGGGTCCGACATTTCGGATGCTCTGGGTGCCACGAAATCGCCGGGTTCGAAGACGAAGGCCGCATCGGTACCGAACTCACCTACGAAGGCAGCAAGCCCATTGAGCGTCTCGACTTCGCTCTGTTCACCACCGTAGCCCAGCGCGGCGGCAAAAACGCCGAGCCCATCAAAGACAAGGAAGATCTCGCGCGCCTGCCCGACGGTCCGGCCACAGAACCGTGGTACGACCACAAAGGATTCTTCGAACATAAGCTCGCTGAGCCGAATGTTTTTGATCAGGGCATGGTCAAGACCGAAACCGAAGCTTTGCGCATGCCCAACCTGCACCTGACCAAAGAGCAGGTGCTCGACCTCACCACTTTCCTGATGGGAAGCGAAGAGACTTCCCTGCCCGCAAGTTATTTATACAAACCGGGCGACGCGCGCCACGACATTCAGGAAGGCTGGTGGATCGTCAAGAAATACAACTGCATGGGCTGTCACCAGTTCATCCCCGGCCAGCAGACAGTCTTGATGGGGTTGAAGCAGTATCAAGATGCGCAGGAGCAATTGCCTCCGAAACTTCTAACCGAAGGTGCGCGAGTCGATCCCGAATGGCTGCGCAAGTTCCTCTCGAACCCCGCGTTGAGCACCACCGACACCAACCGCGACGGCGTGCGTCCTTATTTGAAGGTCCGCATGCCCACGTTCTCGTTCTCCGATAACGAACTGCGTAAGCTGGTACGCTTCTTCCAGGCGCTGTCGCAGCAGCCCATGCCCTACATTCCCGAAGATGTGCCGGTTCTCACCACCAAGGAAACCGACATGGCGCGCAGTCTGTTCTCGAGCACCGCAGCTCCTTGCCTGAAGTGCCACGCCACCGGCGATCCCTCGCACGACAAGATCGCGACCGCGCCCAACTTCCTGCTGGCGAAGGAACGTCTGAAGCCGGACTGGGTCGAGCGCTGGATCACTGACCCGCAAGCGGTCAGCCCCGGAACCTCAATGCCGTCGGGCCTTTTCAAACAGCAGAATAATCAGTGGGTGTTTGCCGGGCCGACCCCGCCGTCGTTCCAGGGCTACACGGGAGATCATCGCAAGCTGCTCACGGATTACATCTTCCAGTTAACGCCGGAAGAACAACGGAGAGTAGCTGCGTCTATGCCGCACGCGAAAGCGGCCGTACAGCGGAAGAGCGATCGCAAACAGGCAGCAGTGGAATCGCATTCTGCGGCCAGCGGCGGTTCGCGGTAAAATGACAGGTTACGCAAAACCCAATGTGCGATTACCTTTTGAAAGGGCGCGGCTTCCAGCCACGCCGCAAAGCCCTCAAATTCAACGGCGGCTTTAACCGCCGAGGGCGTCGGTCAGCCAACAAATATCAAACACGACAGAAGGAAGGACATCATGAATAAGAAAACCAGTTGGATGATATTAGTAAGCGTGCTGGCCCTGTGCGGCCTGCTGCTGACAGCAGGTTGCAGCAAGAAAGAGGAACAGCCCGCCAACACCATGTCGGAGCAGCCGGCAATGGCACCGGCGGCGACGCCAATCGATCCCGCAACCGTCGCGACCATCGACGGAACCGTAAAGTTTGACGGCAAGGCGCCCAAAGAAGCGAAGATCGACATGAGCCAGGATCCCGCCTGCAAAGGCATGAACGAAGCCGAAAACATCGTTGTCGATAACGGCGACCTCGCCAACGTCTTCGTCTATGTAAAAGACGGCCTCGGCAACCGCACCTTCGACGTACCCAAAGACGCAGTCGTCCTCGACCAGCAGGGCTGCAAGTATCATCCGCACGTGCTGGGCGTAATGGCCGGACAGACCGTTGAAATCAAGAATGATGATCAGACGACGCACAACATTCATCCCACTCCGAAAGATAACCGCGAGTGGAACGAATCGCAGCCTCC
>JBAWCJ010000468.1:0-70131 GCA_049590215.1 Candidatus Sulfotelmatobacter sp.
GGAACTCACGCTACGTGTGTAACATCAGGCCCCTCCAGAAAGAACAATTACGAATGACAAGCTTTACAGAACTAACGCTATCTTCTGCTTTGCAGCAGAGGCTGGCGAATGCTCAATTCATTACCCCTACGCCCATTCAGGCGCAGGCTATCCCTTGCGCCCTTGAAGGCAAAGACGTGTTGGCAACGGCGCAGACCGGTACCGGCAAGACGCTGGCGTTTCTGATTCCGATCATTGAAATGTTGCAGCACGAAATGCTGCAACGCGAGCCATCGCAGAAAGTGCGTGTACTGGTGTTGTTGCCCACGCGTGAACTGGCGATCCAGGTCAACGAAGAATACGAAAAACTGCGTGGCAAGCAACTATCCAAAGCTGCGCTGGTCATCGGCGGCGTCTCCGAGAAGACGCAAATTCAGTCGGTGCGCTCCGGTGCCAGCCTGGTGGTTGCAACTCCCGGCCGCTTGCAGGATTTCATCACTCGCAAGCTGATCGACTTGCGCGAAGTGAAAATCCTGGTGCTCGACGAAGCCGACCGCATGCTTGACATGGGTTTTCTGCCCGCCATCCGGCGAATACTCGCGATCCTGCCGCAACGCCGGCAAACGCTTTGCTTCTCGGCCACGCTGGAACAATCGGTTGCCAGCCTGGTCAACGATGCGATGCGCGAACCAGTACGCGTGGCGATCGGTTCAGTTCTCAAGCCGGTCGAGAGCGTACGGTTGCAAGCTTACGAAGTGCGTCCGGCGGAAAAGCCCGACGTGCTGCGGCAGTTGCTCTACGCCGAAAAAGGACAGACGCTCATCTTCGCCCGCACCAAGCGCGGTACGGAGCGGCTGGCCAAGGAACTGGTGCGCGAAGGTTTCTCCGCGGCCATGATTCACGGCGACCGCTCCCAATCGCAGCGCAACGCAGCCCTCGCCGGATTTCAGCAGGGACGCTTTCAGGTGCTGGTCGCAACCGACGTGGCCGCACGCGGGTTGCACATCGATGACGTGGCGCACGTGGTCAACTATGACCTGCCCAAGATGGCCGAGGATTTCATCCATCGCGTGGGAAGGACGGGCCGCGCCGGATCGGAAGGCCTGGCAACCAGTCTGGTGGCGGGTGGCGAGGTGATTGAACTGCGGCACATCGAGCGCGCGTTGAAACTGAAAATCGAACGCAAGCAGGTGGATTGGGCGAATGCCGGGAAGTCAGAGCATGTCGTCCAAAACACTTTGGCCAGCCGCACGCTGACCAGGTTGCCCGGCGAAGTGTTCGCCTAACTGAAGTAAAGAAGCGAAGCCAACAATTGAAAGGGCGCGTCCCAGGGACGCGCCCTTTTTGTGGGTCTTTTTCTTATCGGTCTGCGGCGGCCGAGTGCCTACGGTTCGGTTTTCTCGGGACTACGCTCGCGCGGGAGGCTCGAAATATCGCGATCATCGTCTCCCATTTGAAACAGGGCGGCTTGTTCGGCGGCGTGCCTTTGCAACTCGTCCAAGTCGAGTTCGCTGGAATCACCCGGCGTGCCTGAAGGTTCGTCCTTACGCTGGATGCGGCGTTCGGCCTTGTCGCGCTGTTTTTGCTGGCGCGTGTGTTCTTTCTGGCGCTTGGTAAAGCTCGATCGACCTCGTCCTGGCATACCCAATCTCCAATCGTCAATTTTGGCAATAGCGGCTGGCGCTTTGCGCTTTGGTCAAGACATCAGCAAACCCACCCCGCAGGGATGGTGCACCGCTACCAGCGGGGTTCGCGAGGCTGGCGCGCGTGGCCTTGATAGTCGTCGCGGCCGCCGCCGCCCCCACCGCCGAAGCGCTGCCCTCCACCGCCCCGTGGGGAAGCGGTCTTCGGTTTCGCCTCGTTGATCTTCAGCGCACGGCCCCCCAGTTCGGTTCCATTCAATGCAGCGACTGCCTTATCGGCCTCCGCGGGGTTCGTCATTTCGACAAAAGCAAAGCCGCGGGCGCGGCCGGTTTCGCGGTCGGTGACGATACTGACACGCTCCACCGCGCCATGCGCCTCGAACAAGCCGCGAAGTTCCGGTTCCGTCGTGCTATGGGGTAAGTTGCCGACATAAAGATTCTTCATAGGAGTTCTTCTCTTTCTGCTGCTGTTACTGCTACTGCTACGGTTGCAAATAGAGGCTGAGGAGGAGTGATTTCGCGAGCCGAATGCTGCTCGATGGCTTCCGCCCACCGTGACGGTCTGGGCGTTTCCCGTATCGCGCGCGAGCGGGCTTCGCTGGCCGAGCGCACACTCGAAATCTTCCGACAGGCTTCCAGAATTCCCCAGCGCTGGGAAGAATTGCCCGCGCCCTGGGCCAGCAGCGCAGCGACCATTTCTTTGTGCAGCGCGTCGTCCGGCTGAGTCGGAGCCTCGTCAGAATGCGGCGCTGCCGCGAGATACTCAGGTCCTCCCACGAAGAAGGCAATCCTCTGCGGAGGATTCGCGCCGCGAATATCAGTGCAGAACTGGTCGCGGCTGTCGAGCTCTCCGGCCACGCTGATCAGCACCAGATTGTATAAGTCGGCTCGCCACCAGCACCGCGCCTCAAGCACATCCGCCGCGCAGTCCACCTCAATGCCAAGCTGCCTCATCACTTCGGCCCGCAAGTCGCGCTTGGTCTGCGAAGCGTCAAGCAGGAGTACGCGCTTTTTTTTCGCCGGGATGCCTTCCGGAATCGACAACGGCAATGCGACAACGGGCGTGGTCATGCCGTTTTCTCCTTAAGATTGGCTGCCTTCGCCGGGGCTACCAGGTTTTTCTCAGCCAGGGCCTTCAGCATCTTTTCGTTGCTCTGGCGGCGGCTGATCTTTTGCCGGCGCCGCCGGTTGAATCTGGCTTTATCGCCGTTGATTCCGGACATGCTTATCTCCCGCCCTTTGGGCTGATTAAATGCGTCTTATGCAGGTTCTCGTTACTGGCCGATCGTCGAACCGGCGACACCGCATCGCCGTCTGTTTTAAGCCGATGTTTTGGGATTGAACAGCTACTTCCAGAGCTTCTCAGACTCGACCCGTCACTCGCCTTTCCGGGAATTTCTCAATCGCGAAGGCGCAACGTGCCGGTCAGGGTGTCTTCGAGGTCAAGGTCTTCAGTATACGCTGCATTCGCAGATATTGCCCAGGTATTGCGGATCTCGAACGCACCGAAGGTGGGACGCACGCCGCAGCTATTGTTCAGTGCAGTCCCCGTGCCGGATAAGAGTTATGGATCGGAAGGGCTCATACTGCTGGACCCATGACCCTTGCACAGGAGGATGCAAAGCACAATAACCCCGCCCCCCATACCACCGCCGATCTCGAGCCATTTTGTATTCAGACCGTTGCCGGCACCTTCGGGCCGAGGTGCGGCGCCACAGGCAGCGGATACGACGCGAGTTGCCTGCTGTCCCTCGTGCACGACAGAAGAAATAGGTGAGGCGCCTTGTGCGTTTGTCTTCTGGAGGATGCCACCTTCCGTGATGTTCACGTCATTCTTGTGTGCGGCGACCTGCATCGTGCCGCTGACGTCGGCCACATCGTATTGCGTGCGCTCGCTCGAAACCGGCTCTACCTTGATGCAGCTCACATGCACGCTCATCGAAGTCGAGGTTCCCACCGACACGCTTCCATGCTCCAGGCTCAGGAAAGTGCCTTGGAACTTCACCACCGATTCCGGCTGAATTACTACGGACGAGCCCTCGGCGTCGACGTTGGCGACAAACCCGGGTTTGGTCTCCAGCAGATCCCCGGGAAAAACTACAGTGGAGCCCGAGATCTCGAAACCGTTAACCCAAACCCCGCCCTCGCTGTGCAATACGGCGGAGCCGGTGTCTGCCGCCATGAGCGAAAGCGGGAACAGGATCACCATCATGCAACCAACAAATTTGCGTAAAGCAGACACACTCATAGCTAAAGACAATTTCCACACATCTCACAAGAATCGTAACGGCGCAGTGATTGATCGTCTATTAGCTCTCTGGATGCCCGTCCCGCAAAGGCAGTGGCGGCGCACTGGCCCGCTTTAGCTGCGCCTGGCTTGGAAAGTCCGGTATGCTTTGGCTTAGCAAAAACATGGGACGAACTTCCGCCAACGATCCGGTAATCGAATTCCGCAATGTCGACTACGCGCTGCCGAGCGGCCAGCAGTTGCTCTCAGGACTGAATTTGCAAGTGCGACGGGGCGAGACCCTGGTATTGCTGGGGCGCAGTGGTTCCGGAAAAACTACCACGCTGAAGCTGATCAATCGCCTGCTGGCTCCGACTGGCGGAGAAGTGCGCGTAAATAACACCCCCACTAGCCAAAGCGACGTCATCCGTTTGCGCCGCGGCATCGGTTACGTCATCCAGGAAGTGGGCTTGTTCCCGCATTTCACCGTGGAACGAAACATTGGCCTCGTGCCGCGTATTGAAGGCTGGACCGCCGAACGGATCCATCTCCGCGTCGAGGAATTGATGCAGCTGGTCGGGCTCGACCCGCCAATGGCTTCGCGTTTTCCGCACCAGCTCTCCGGTGGGCAGAGACAGCGCGTGGGAGTCGCCCGGGCCTTGGCCGCTGATCCGGCAATTCTCTTGATGGATGAACCCTTTGGCGCGCTTGACGCCCTCACTCGCGACCAACTGCAGCGCGAATTTCTTTCCCTGCAGCGGCGGCTGAACAAGACAGTAGTCTTCGTCACCCACGATCTGCGCGAAGCTTTGCGGCTGGGGTCACGCATCGCGCTTATGGAAAGCGGCCGGCTGGTCGCGGTTCTTTCTCCGGAAGAATTTCTTCGATCGCGCGATCCCTTGGCCGCGGCCTACGTGAAGGCGTTCGCGGATGGACTGGATTCATCAAATCGAGGTGCTTCATGAACCTCTTTCACTTTTTTCTGCAAAACCGCGATCAGATCGTCGAACTCACGCTGGAGCATCTCTGGCTGGTCGGCATCTCCACGCTGCTCGCGGTAGTGGTGGGCATACCACTAGGCATACTGAGCGCACACTGGCCGGTGTGGAACCGGCCGGTGCTCGGAACGGCGAACATCATTCAGACGATTCCCAGCCTCGCTCTCTTTGGCTTCCTGCTGCCAGTGCCCTGGCTGGGCGATCGCGCCGATCGCCTGGCGATTCTGGCGCTGACTCTCTACGCCCTGCTACCCGTGATACGCAACACCTACACCGGCATCCGCGGTGTCGACCCTGCGGTGGTTGAGGCTGGCCGGGGCATGGGACTCACCAATAGCCAGCTCTTGTTCCAGGTCGAGCTGCCTTTGGCGTTGAGCGTGATTCTCTCCGGCGTAAGAGTCGCGGTCGTCATGTCAGTGGGACTGGCTACCATTGCGGCTGCGATCGGCGCCGGTGGCCTGGGCGAGTTCATCTTTCGCGGTCTCGCCATGGTGAATAATCAACTCATTCTCGCGGGAGCCATTCCCGCCGCGGTTCTGGCGCTGTCGGCGGATTTTGGTTTGGGATGGTTAGAGAAACGTTTGCGCGCTCAATGAAACCCGATCGCCATCGACGGCTTTACGGTTTCCCGGAGCGGTGCGGAATTCCCCTCTGCTTGCTTCTCGCAGCTCTCTTGTTGTTGTCATCGTGCGCGTCCTCGCACTCGGACCGCATCGTGATCGGTTCCAAGAACTTTACCGAATCGCTGATCCTGGGCGAGCTCCTCGCGCAACAAATCGAAGCGCATACTCACCTGAAAGTCGAGCGCCGTTTCTATCTCGCAGGAACCTATATCTGCCAGCAGGCTCTGCTGGCCGGCCGCATCGATATGTATCCCGAATACACCGGAACCGCTCTGACCGCGATCCTCAAGCACAAGGTGGGCGGCAATCGGGAGGAGGTTTACCGACAGGTCAAGGGTGAATATGAAGCGCGCCTCGGCCTTACGCTGGGACCGCCGTTTGGCTTCAACAACACCTTTGCCATGGAGATTCGCGGGGCAGACGCGCGCCGCCTGTATCTAAAAACCTTGTCGCAGGCAGCCGCATTTGCTCCTCACATGCGCGCTGGATTCGGCTACGAATTCATGGAGCGCCCCGACGGATACGCCGGGCTGGCTGCGGCCTACGGCCTCCATTTCGCCGGCCCGCCCCGCATCATGGATCTAGGATTGCTCGCTCCGGCGTTGAAAGATCATCAGATTGACATCGCTGCCGGCAACGCCACCGACGGCCTCATTCCGGCTCTCGATTTGTTTGTGCTGGCAGATGACCGCCACTATTTTCCGCCCTACGAGGCAGTAGCGGTTATCCGCGAGCAAACCGAGCAGCAGCATCCAGAAGTTGCCCAGGCAATCGCCGAATTAGGCGGAAAAATTTCCGATCAGGAGATGCAGCGATTGAACTACGCTCTCGACGGTCAGCACCGCGACGTGAAAGACGTAGCGCACCAATTCCTGCACAGTAAGGGATTGATCCCTTAAGCTTTAGTCAAACGCGCCTGTAGGGACGGCCGCCTCGTGAGCCTGCCCTGAGCGAAGCCGAAGGGTCCAGCCGGGCGGAGCGAGGGGTCTCCGAAGAATTGTTTTCAGTGTAACCCCCCGCAGCGAGTCGTCATCTAAGACTTGCGAGGGCCGCAGCGGCTGGGAGCGAAGCCGTCACCATGAAATCCCGCTAGGGGTGTTACCCTATGGCGCTCGGGGCGGCCGCGAGCATAAAATGCGACCCACTGATCCGCTTGCGCCAGTCGCGCATGAGTTCCTTGTTCCGCGTACCGTTGTTCTACGTACCAACAGATTCGGGAGGTCTGAAATGCTTGCCACGCAGAGCGATTCCATCACCCGTCGCGATCTGATCGAGCAACTCGAAGACGCCCGACGCCGCTCCGACGACCTGTTCGCGGTGGTCAAGCCCGATTCTCTTTACGAACGCCCAATTGCCGAGCGTCACCGCATCGTCTTCTATATCGGCCATCTGGAGGCCTTCGATTGGAATCTGTTCCACGAACGTATTCTTGGACTGAAGAGCTTTCATCCCGAATTTGACCGGCTGTTCGCCTTCGGCATCGATCCGGTTGGCGGCGGACTTCCCACCGATCAGCCTGCCGATTGGCCTTCGATCGCAGCGGTACGGCAGTACGTCAGAAAAATCCGCGCCGTGCTCGACGACAAACTATCCGACGCGCTTCTCGATTCGAGCCTTCCCACAAGCGACGGATTTTCCCTCAGCACCCTGCTCAACGTAGCGGTAGAGCACCGCCTCATGCACGTGGAAACGCTCGCCTACATGCTGCATCAGTTGCCGCTTGATCGCAAAGTGCAGGAGAAAGTGCGGGAGAAAGAATCACTAAGCGTTATCGCCCCGCCTGTGGATCATCGCATCATTGAGATTCCCGCTGGCGTCATCACCCTCGGTCTGGAACGCGTCAGTGAGTCGTTTGGTTGGGACAACGAGTATGAAGCCCACACCGTCACCGTCCCGGCATTTGCCATCGATCAGTACAAAGTAACAAACCGGCAGTATTTAGACTTCATCAACGCCGGCGGCTATGAAACGCGTGCGTTCTGGAGCGATGACGAGAACAATGATGAAGACTGGAAGTGGAAGTCTCATCAGGGAATTTCGCATCCGGCTTTCTGGAAGTGGGATGGCCAGCAGTGGCTGTATCGCACTATGTTTGACGATGTCCCTCTGCCGCTGGACTGGCCAGTCTACGTGAGCCAGGCGGAAGCGAAGGCGTGTGCCAAGTGGGCAGGGAAGTCGTTGCCCACCGAAGCCGAGTGGCAACGCGCCGCATACGCCACGCCGCAAGGCGAGGAACGAGCCTACCCGTGGGGGGACGACGAGCCCGCCGACAGCTTCGGCAACTTTGATTTCGCGCGCTGGAACCCCGTGCCCGTAAACGCGTTTCCTGAAGGCCACAGCGCGTACGGCGTTCAGGGAATGCTGGGCAACGGTTGGGAGTGGACTTCCACCCCGTTCGCTCCGTTCCCTGGATTCGAGCGGTTCCCGTTCTACCCTGGCTACTCTGCCGATTTCTTCGACGGCAAACACTTCGTCATGAAAGGCGGATCAGCGCGCACCGCTGCCTGCATGTTGCGCCGGACATTCCGCAACTGGTTCCAGGCGCACTACCAATTCGTTTACACCGGATTTCGTTGCGTAAGCCACTGATCGTTAATAGAAGATCGTTAATAGACGATCGGCGATTCGTCATTTAAGGAGTTGCCAACATGCTGGTTCAAGCCATTACTCCAAACACAAGCTACGAATTCGCAGCCGATGTGCGCGCCGGCCTCACCAAGCCGGGTCAGAAGGAGTTGCTCTCGAAGTATTTGTATGACGACGTAGGCTCCGCATTGTTTGAAGTGATCAGCAATCTGCCCGAGTACGGCCTTACGCGCGCCGATGAACGCCTGCTCCGGAGGCACGGCCATGACATCGTCGAGCGCCTGCCAACTCCGGTTTCCGTGGCTGAACTCGGCAGCGGCAGCGGACGAAAAACTCGCCACATTCTCGAAGCTCTTTGCCGCCGCCAGCGAACGGCCTACTATCCCATTGAAATTTCTCCATCCGCGCTGGCCATGTGCGAGCGCGAGCTGCGCGATATCGAGTCCATTAGCATCCTGGGTTTCGAGCGTGAGTACCTCGATGGACTGCTGGAAGTGGCCGCGCACCGCACGCCCGGCCAGCATCTCCTGGTATTGTTCCTGGGAAGCACCATCGGGAATTTCGATCGCTCCGCCGGCATTGGATTTCTGACCGAAGTTCGCCGCATTCTTCAGCCGGGAGATTCACTTCTGCTCGGCACCGATCTAGAAAAATCCAGCGTTCAACTACTTCACGCCTACGACGACGAACTCGGAGTGACCGCCGCCTTCAATCTGAATCTGCTGGCTCGCATCAATCGCGAACTCGACGCCAACTTTGATCTTGCACAGTTCGAGCACATGGCCAAAATCAATCATCAGGATCGCAGCGTCGAGATGCATCTGCGCTCCATGTGCCGCCAGACCGTGAATGTTCCCGCAGCCGAACTCACCATCGATCTTCGTGAAGGCGAAACCATCTGGACTGAAAGCAGCCACAAGTATTCTCCCCAGGAAATCTTTCCCATGGCCCGCAGCGCCGGTTTCCGCTGCGAAGCGCAATGGATTGACGACGAATGGCCATTCGCGGAGAACCTGCTGGTCGCAGAATAATTGCTTCCCAAACCTGTACTGCATGCCTGTAACACGCGGTTCATCTTGAAGTAAAACTTTGTAAATCATGGGGTTTTGTGCGGCGCGCAATGTAAATTAGTAAGAGGCGTATGCGCGCAAACACAATCCGGTTTCTGGTGATCGCACTTTGTGCCGTCGCAAGTGCACTCAGCACTCGCCTATTGCCTTCCTGCCAGGCCATGTCGGCCAGCGTGCAAACCAGGCAGGCTGCCGCCCCGGGTACGGTGAGTCGGCCCGTCGGAGCCATCAAAGCTATAAACGGCACGCAGATTACGCTAACCCCCGACTCCGGTTCCGCCGTTAGCGTCACCGTGCAGTCCACAACGCGCATCCTTCGCATCGCTCCGGGCGAGAAGGACCTTAAGAACGCCACATCTATCCAGTTGCAAGATCTCCAGATCGGCGATCGCATTTTGGTGGGAGGCAGGATCTCCGACGATGGCCTGTCGGTCGTGGCCTCCACAGTAGTCGTCATGAAACATTCCGACCTCGACGCTCGGCATCAGCAGGATCTTCAGGATTGGCAAAAGCGCGGAGTGGACGGGCTCGCCAAGGCTGTGGATCCGACGGCGGGAACCGTCACCATCTCTGTGCGCGGTAAAGATGTCGTCATTCACGCCTCCAGCAGCACCGTGATCCGCCGCTATGCTCCGGACTCCGTGAAATTCGATGACGCCAAGCCCGGCACACTGCAGCAAATTCATCCCGGCGATCAAGTGCGGGCGCGCGGTAATCGCAGCGCCGATGGCGGCGAACTCGCAGCTGACGAAATTGTTTCCGGATCCTTCCCCGGGATTGCCGGCACGGTCGACTCCGCCGATGCAAGTTCGTCGACCCTCAGCGTTCACGATCTATTGTCGAAGAAAACAGTGGTTGTAAAGATCACGCCAGACTCCCAGCTTCGCCATCTGTCTCCGGAGATGGCGCAAATGATTGCCGCGCGTCTAAAGGGAGGGGCCGCCGGAATGCCAGCCGGCGCCGCATCCGGTTCTGGTTCTGCGACGAACGGTCAAGCTGCGCATCCCAGCTCTGCGCCAGGTGTGATGGCTGCAGGCGGAGCGGGCGCCAGCGGACGGCCAGGGGGCCCACCGGATACTCAGCGCTTGCTCAGTCACGCGCCAGCGACCACCCTCGCCGATCTGCACAAGGGCGATGCTGTAATCATTCTCTCGACCGAGGGTACCGGGGGCGTGGGCACGGTGATCACCCTGGTGAGTGGCGTGGAACCGATTCTTCAGGCTGCTCCCGGCGCCAGCAGTGCGGCGATGCTTACGCCCTGGAACATGAGCGCGCCCTCGGGCGACGCCGGCGGCCCATAGCGTTAGCCTCCGCCGCGGCCCATCGCTGCATCAAAGATTCATATCGAAGACTCTTAGTGGAATGGAATGATGGCATGAAGTTTCGGACGTGTTTCCGTTTAGCCCTGATCTTTTTCTCATTGTTATTGCCGCTGTGCGCGACGGTTGCCGCAGCGCAAACCGCCACCGCGCCGCCTGCCCAAACAGCGCCCGCCGCAACGCCGGCCGCCACCGGCACTCTGCGTGGACAGGTAACCGACCCCTCCGGCGCCGCCATCGCCAACGCCAACGTGGTCATGACACCGGCCGCCATTTCGTCCTCGCCCATCCCCACGCAAGCCAACGGACAGGGCCTCTATGAATTCAAAGGACTGGCTGCAGGGCAGTACACGCTGACCGTCGTCGCTCCAGGATTCTCGGTTTACGAAAACGACAACGTAGTCATCACCACCGATCAGCCGCTGCGCCTCAACGTGACCATGGCCATCGAAGTCGAGCAGCAGAAAATTCAGGTCTCCGATACCGCACCCACCGTCGATGTCAATCCCTCAAACAACGCCGGCGCAATCACCATCTCCGGCAAAGAGCTGGAGGCCCTGCCCGACGACCCCGACGAATTGCAAGCCGACCTCGAAGCCCTCGCCGGACCCTCCGCCGGCCCCAATGGTGGCCAGATGTATATCGACGGATTCACCGCTGGCCAGCTTCCTCCCAAAGAATCGATTCGTGAAATACGGATCAACCAGAATCCGTTCTCCTCCGAATACGACAAGCTTGGCTACGGTCGCATCGAAATCTTCACCAAGCCCGGCACCGACAAAGTTCATGGCGAACTTTTCGCGGATGGCAACGACTCGCCCTTCAACGCGCCCAATCCTTTTGCTGGACCCGAGCCGCCTTATTATTCGAGTCAATTCAACGGCAGCATCGGCGGCCCGCTCAGCAAGAACGCTTCGTTCTTCGTTAGTCTCCAGCGTCGCGACATCGACGAGCTAGCTGTCATCAACGCGGTCGATCCGGCCACCGGCAACCAGCTTGCGGAATCCCTCGGCAATCCGCGCCATCGCACCAACGGCGGCCCGCGCATCGATTGGGCGCCCACCAAAAACAATACAGTAACGGTGCGTTATCAATATTATCGCGATACCGAAACCGGCGATTTGACCAATCAGTTATATCTTCCAAACCAGGCCTACTACTCGAAGAGCATAGAGGACACCGTGCAGATCAGCGACACACAGGTGTTCGGCACAAAAATCATCAACGAAACGCGCTTTCAGTACCTCCGCGATAACAACATCCAGAATCCGAATAGCACCTATCCGGCGGTAAGCGTGCTCGGCGACTTTGTGGACGGAGGCAACAGCGAGGGAACTCTCAACGACCTGCAGAACGCGTACGAGTTGCAGAACTATACTTCACTCATTCATGGCAATCACACGATGAAGTTCGGCGCCCGCCTTCGCGACACCACGGACACGGATTATTCCACTTCGGCATTCAACGGCACGTTCAGTTTCGCTCCGCCTCCTCCCGGTGTAGCATTCGAAGACTCGGGTGAAACCCCGCTCCAGCTTACGATCACGACCGGTTCGCCGAGTGCCTCAGTCAATTACCTCGACATAGAACCTTACTTCCAGGACGATTGGCGCGTTCGTCCGAATATCACCCTCAGCCTCGGCCTTCGCTTCGAGGCGCAGAACAATATTCACGATCACGACGACTGGGCTCCGCGTCTGGGATTTGCCTGGGGGGTCAAGGGTCGCAGCAAGCCGCCGGTGGTCGTCATTCGCGGCGGCGCCGGTATCTTCTACGACCGCCTTCAGCTCACAAATATTCTGCAGGCTGAGCGCCTGAATGGCGTGACGCAGACCGCGTATGTGATTACCAGCCCAACCTGTTTCCCAGGGCTTGATACACCGCTCACCGTCTCCAATCCTGTCAACGACTGCGGACCGAATACGAACGTCGTTTCCACCAAGTATCAGATCAGCCCCAATTTGCACGCGCCCGGCACGTTGCAATACGCCGTCAGTGTCGAGCGTCAGGTGACCAAGTCGGCGACTCTCGCTGTGACATACTTGGGCTCTCGCGGCTTCGATCAATTCGTTACCGTCAACGCCGACGCTCCTTATCCCGGCAGTCCTTGCTATTCCAGCGCCTTTCCCTCCAGCCTTCCACCTCCTGACCTGCCCGCCTGCGCGCCGGTGACGGGCAACGGCAACCTCTACCGTTACGTCTCCGAAGCCAACTTCAAGCAGAACCAGTTGATGGTCAATTCCAACGTCCGGATCGGCTCGAAGCTGCAGCTGTTCGGCTATTATTCGCTGAACTACGCCGATAGCGACACCGGCGGAGTCTCCACTTTCGCGTCCAATTCGTACGACATCAGCCAGGACTGGGGCCGTGGTTCTTTCGACATCCGCCATCGTCTGTTTCTCGGGGGAAGCATTGGCCTGCCGTTTCTGTTTCGCCTTAGTCCGTTCATGGTCGTCAGCTCCGGCTCTCCGTACAGCATCACAGCGCCCTACGATTTGAACGACGATTCACAATTGAACGATCGTCCCGGCTTGGTATCGACCACAACCTGTCCGACTGTTCAAAACACGCCAGATTCGTATATCTACTGCACGCCTCTGGGTACGTTCGACGCTTCCAGAGCAACCGGCAAGCTTCTTCCCATTAATTCGCAGACGGGCCCGGGCCACTTCGTCATGAACCTGCGTCTTACCAAGACCGTAGGGTTCGGGCCAAAGCTCAAAGGAGAAACGGGTACGGCCGGAGGGGGCGGCGGTGCGCATCATCACGGAGGACCCCTCTTCGGCGGCGGCGGATCATTCACTTCGTCTTCCAATTCCGATCGTCGTTACAATCTTACGTTCGGTGTCAGCTTCAGGAATGTCTTCAACAATGTGAATGTCGCAAATCCCGGCGGAGTTTTGGGCTCAAGGTTCTTCGGCGTTTCCAACGATATTACGGGATATCCGTATTCTCCCGGCACCACCGCGAATCGCCGCATCGATCTAACGGCCCAGTTCAGTTTCTGATCGTTTTGGCTGCCCCACGAAGTAAGATGAGCCAGATCGAGCCGTCTTCTGCGAGAGCAAACACAAGAATTGCTTTGGCTGCCCCGCACTGACTCCTACATTCGGTTATTCTAGAAGTACATGTATGCATACCTTCAATGCCCAGTAGAGTGATTTTCGTTTGCCGTTGATTCCCACCACAAGACGCCAGTTTCTTCAACGGGCCGCCGCCACAGGCGCAGTCGCTGTAATCGGAGACGGAATCCTTCTCGCTCCGAACTTTCCTCGCGTTGTGCGCCAGGAGTTTCGCCTAAAGCGCTGGCCTGAGCGGCTGAACGGCTTTACCGTCGCCGTGCTCAGCGATTTCCACTACGATCGGTATTTTTCGATCCATCCCCTGCGCGCTGCGATTGCCATGGTCAACGATCTTCATCCCGACCTGATCGCGCTCACGGGAGACTTTGTTTCTGTGCCCCTGATCGGCGACCCCGCGAAGGGCGCGCTCGCCGCCGAGCCCTGCGCGCGCCTCCTACGCCAGCTGACCGCTCCTCACGGCCTCTGGGCTGTCTTGGGAAACCACGATGACGGTACCGATCCCGAACATGTAACCCGCGCTCTCCAGGCCCAGAACATCCAGGTGTTGGCCAACCAGTCGCAACCCATCGAGCAAGACGGCACGCGTTTCTGGCTGGCCGGTGTGAACGATGTAATGAGCGGAACCGCCGACCTGTCGAAGACCATGTACCACGTCCCCACCGGAGACGCGGTAATTCTGCTCGCCCATGAACCGGACTTCGCCGATGAAGCGGCGAAATTTCCCATCGACCTGCAGCTTTCAGGTCACTCTCACGGCGGCCAGATCAGAATTCCGTTCCTCCCTCCGCTTTACTTGCCGGAGCTAGCGAAGAAATATGTTTGGGGCACCTACCATGTGGGTCCGATCACGCTTCATACCAGCGCCGGCCTAGGCACGATCGGAGTTCCCATGCGCCTGAACTGCCCTCCCGAAGTCACGCTGCTGACCCTGCGGCCTCCCGCGAAACAATGAGTCTTAGGAACGAAGAGAGATCGGCTTCGGCAATACATTCCACATGAGATATGCAATCGCCTTCACACGAACACATCGAACTTCCCTGAATCGATTGACAACAATATACTTAGACCTCTCTCGATCTGGCACCAGACGTGCCGATGAAGGGGGTACGAGAAGTGCTTCTGTTCGATCTGGAAGGTTTCGCGTATGCATCGCATCTGGCCATGGTTTTTGATCCTCGCAGTTCCCGCTTCCAGCGCGGCTTTGGTGCAGGTTCCACCTCCGCGTCTGAGTCAGGCAGTTCTAACCGAGCGCGAACATCAGGTTTTCAAGACTCCCGCTCGCGCTACCGAGTTCAGCAACGTTCCGCATTCGAGCGCGCGCTCGCGCTGCGAAGATACCCAACCGCCGGAAGCATTGACCACGCCCGATCCGCTGCTGGTTCCAGTCCAAGCGGGACTCAAAGTCAAAGTAAGCTTCATCATCGGTGCTGATGGCCGCGTGCGAAGTCCTCTGATTCTGCAGAGCGCGGGCCCGGTGGGCGATCGCAACGTGCTGCAAACTGTCCGAGCCTGGCGGTATCGTCCCGCAACCTGCAATGGCGTGCCCACGGAGGCGGAAGGGAAAATCGAATTTTCCCGCCGTTGAGATTCCCCCGCTTGAGCTGATCCGCTTGAGCTAAAATGGCCCCAAGCACGGCGGTCCGAATCGTGGAAAGAGATAAGAAACTAGCCCGGCCAACCAGTTCCGCGCCTGCGCCGGATTCCGAAGAAGCGATGCCGAGCATCGGCCCGCACAATCCCGCTCTGGGCGAGATTTATCAGCGTCTCTATCCGGAAATGCGGCGACCGAAACCCAATCAGGAAGCCATTGCCGCGGCTCTGCAAGCCATGCAGCGGCTCACCATGGAGTCCGATTCCGAAGCCGCCTCTGAAAACGCCGCTCTCGACACTACCTCGATCTCTCACAATGCGTGCCATGCGTGCGGACATCACAATCGCGCGGGCAGCAAGTTCTGCGGCATGTGCGGCCTTCCCCTGGGAGCCGCGCCATCGCACTCGCCAGATCCCACATCTTCGGTTCACGCCTTACCGGCTTTCGACCATGAGGACGTCCCGCAATTTCCACGAGCATCACGGGAAGCCGGTGACGAAGTTCATCCCCAGCCCGGGGCTCCCGCGGGCACCCATCACTACCACCACCACTACCATCATCACTATTTTCAGGGCGGCGCAGGGGCCGAGAGCGTCCCGCGTTCCAATGCATCCGAGAGCGCCCGCGAAGCCGATCGGATGAGAGTTGCCGCGGCCGCCAAGGGCGAACCCATGAGCCGCAGTGAGGCTGCGGTTCGCCGGCTCACGCAGGAATGGGTTTTAGCCTGCAATACGCGGCAACTCGAAGAGCTGATGGAACTCTACGCGCCGGACGCGCTGGTGCTGCGTTCGAATCTTCCAGCGATCCGCGGCGCCGTGGCGGTTCGCGAGTTCTTCTTCGCCTCGCTCGAAGCCGGTCTGGGAGAAGTGGCCCTCGATCCCATGCGGGTCGAGGTTCTCGGCGATCTGGCTCACGAAGTGGGACGTTACAGCGCACTGGTCCCGGGAACGGCGGGCAAGCGCCGCGAAGAGCGCGGCAAGTATCTCTGGGTTTTCGCCAAGCAGGCAAGCGGAGACTGGAAGCTGGTTTCGGAATGCTGGTCGAGCGACCTCACGCTTTCGGGCGCAGAGTCCGACATTCCCAAAGCTGCCGTTCCGTCCGCGAAGCCGCAGCCGCGGAAGGGCTAGTGGTCAGTCTCCAGTGATCACTGCGTCCACTCCCAGCTTTCCCAACTCTTGGCGCAGCAGTTCCGGAGTCTGCATCTGGATTGTGTGCATGCCGAGCTTCGCGGCGCATTCCAGGTTCAACACGCGGTCGTCGATGAAACAGCACTCTTCCGGATTGAACTGCGTGATCTCAATCGCCAAACGATAAATGCCGCTCTCCGGCTTGCGCAATCCGACGAAGCAGGAGCTGACGAACAGCCGAAAGATTTCGCGCAAGCCGAACTTCTCGATGCGGTGCAGGTTCAACTCGCGGGACTCGTTGTTGATCGTGCCCATAAAATATTTGCCGGAACCGGCGAGAGTGCGGGCGAAGGCGAGAACTTCCGGCACCGGCCGCGAAAGCGAGAACATATAGTCGCGAAACTGCTCGCGAGTGAAGGGGCGATCGCGGTAAAACACAGTGCGATCCAGGTATTCGTCGAGCGTGATCTTGCCGCGCTCAAACGACGAGACCACCATCTCGTGCCGCGAGGCAAAGTCTTTCTCGTCGAGATGGAAGCGTTCGAGCGCGGCCGCGCGCTCGGTGTGATCCCATGCGTTCGTGAGCAGCACTCCTCCAACATCCCAGAAGATGGCATGAATTTGCGGCACGATGAAGTCTCCTCCCTTTCAAAGAGTGTAGATCAATTTCCGTGCCGGGCTGAGAAGCAGATTCCTCGCTCGCTCTCTCCGCACGTTGCGCGTCTGCGAGCGGCTCGGAATGACAAAGGTAGGAGCGAGGGACGTTCGCCTGTTGGCCCTGGAGCCAGGCTCAAGCTAAATTGCTCGAATGTTCCAGTCGGAACATAGTGCGTAATGTTCCAACTGGAACATTCGACGGGGATCATTTTGAATTACTCTGAGCAATTGTCATGAGTAATGGCTTAAGCTGCTATGGGTTGCGCGGGTGCCGAAATGCCGGCAAGATAGCTCCAAGCTTAGAAAAGAGGTCTCGAGCGGTTGGCGCGGCGTGGGAGGAGAGTTTTATCGGGCTAAGGCATGGTTTTCTAACGATTTAGCTGTAATAACGGTGAAACAAAGGAGTTAGCGGGCGGATTTGTCCTAGCGTTTGTAGACAGTGGTCTCGGGATGGTAGTTGCGCCAGTCAAACCAATAATCTTTCAGCGCCGGGACGCGGTCTAAACATTTTCCCTGCGCGGGCCCGGAAGTAGCGCAGCCTTGAAAGTTCCACTGGCTGGCGGTGGTGGCGTCGACTAACGTCCAAGCTTTTTTCCCGGCTGAGGTGTCGACAGTCTCATCGCCCTGCAGAAAGAATTCAGCGTCGCGGCCGTCGATGCGGCTGACGAAGACGCGGAAGGATTTGCCGTCGGGGCCTAGGACCAAGAGCAGCGGCGTGCCGTTGACGCGATCGAGAACCGGAGACTGCTTGGCGAAAGCTTCCCAGGGATAGGCGCGGGCGACGCCGCCGACGGTGAGTCCGACGACTACATCGCGCGATTTAAGTTCAGTGCCGGGGAAGCTGATGACCACGGGCAGCTTGGCTACTTCCGGTTCCCAGTTGGGTTCGTACTCTTTCGCGTATCTGGCCACGGGTGCGAGCACCCGGCCACTGGGAGATTCGGTTCTCCACTCGCCGAAAGTTAGTTCGTCGCTGAGGACGAGCTCGAGCGTTGCGCCCTGAAGCGGGCCGTAGATTGCCTTGCCGGTGATCTGCTGCCACCAGGTTCCGGTTTCCTTATCGCGCATCAGGAAGTTCTGGTTGTTGATGCCGGCCAGATAAAAGTGCAGCACTCTTCCTTTTACCGTTCGCGTCCACACCAGACCGGTGTGACAGAGCGTTCAATAGGTGACGGCGATGGGCACGCCTCCGACGATGTCGTTGAGGACGTGATGGTAGGCCATCTGGCTGATGGGATAGGCGCGCGCGTCGCTGCCGAAGCGGACGGCCATGATCATCTCTTTGGGATCGAGCTTGCTTTCCGATTGAGCCAGGAATTGCGGGCCGGCGATGGGGTGGAACATCCACTCGAAATAGCTTTCACGCGCCATTACCGCGGAGAAGGTGACAAGCAGAAGAGTGAGCACGACCAGGGCTCGGCGCCAGGGGCCGGCGGTTCTCCACAGCGCGAAGGCGAGAACGAAACACGCGGCGCCTGCGGTCAGCGTGCCCAGAGGAGCGCGCTGGCGCAGAGCCATGGCAACCAAGAGTGCGCGCGGCGCCTGGTAGCGGAAGGGACGAATGATGAAGGCTGGAATCAAGAACAGGCCGACGGCCACGAAGGCGCAAAGGGAGAACAGAATCCACATCCAGCGAGAGGAGTGGCGATTGTCTTGATCAGCAAGCTGGCCGCGGAACTCGTGCTCTGATAGTGAAGATGTGTTCATCGATTAATCGGGTTTAAGATTACAACGATTTTAATCCGCGAATGATACGAGAAGGAGCGAAGGCGGCGGAATAGTACAAAAAGAGCACCCCCGGTCCGTTGAATCGGACCGGGGTGCTGGTTGGCGGTTTGTGAGCTTATTGTGGGGTGAAGTTCTGGTGATAGCTCAGACTGACCACGTCCTGGAACATGGGAGTTCCGGGAGGCAGCTGAGTCGGGTTCAGGAACTGCGTGTCGAAGAAATAGTTTCGCAGCGCGGGAGCGCCATACACGGTGTTGCAGCACTTGAACGCGCCCGTGAGGTACTGCGAGTAATACATGCTGATCAGCGAGCCCGCATAGTTCACGGTAGCGCTGCCGTTGTTAAGGCCGTCGCTGCGGTCCTCGATATAACGCAAGAAGTTATGCATACCGCCGTCGGTACCGAAATCCTTCAAGCCGTCAGCGGAGGCCCAGCCCGGCTCGAAGAACGGGATGCTCTTACCGGCAGCAATCGCCATCCGGTAATAGCTATTGTTTCCGGGCCGGTTGAGTGCGACTCCTGGTTGCAGGAAGCTTTCGACATCGGTCCAGCCAGTCTTTGTAGTCGGCGTAGTACTCGTCGACGGTGGATTGGAGAGCAATGTGACGGAATCGGCGATGATCGAAGCCGCCGAATGTGGGGCCGTCGTCGTGGCTCCGGCAGGCCACATTGGATCGGCCGCGCCGGTATTGTAATCTCCCCACACATAGACCGGTTCTTCCGAGGCAACGGTGAAGCCGTTTCCGCTGGTGGCCCCGCCCGTGGGCTGGGGCAAGTAACTGACACCGGCAGCGCTCATGCCGCCATCGACGAGGCGGAGTCCGTGACGCGGCCCGTAGACCACATTGTTCTGCGGATTTCCGGCGTACGCGGTGGCGCCCGTCGTTCCAGTGCCGATCGGATACGTCTCGATGGTTCCATTCGGGGATCCGGTCGGCTCGTAGGTATAAGAGCTGCAATTCACCTGGTTCGTGCTCGTCCCGGCGGCCTGCGCCGGAATGGGGAAATACGGCGCGCTGTCGTAGGCGCCCAGCAATCCGAATCCCGCTGCCAGATTCTTTTGGCCGTAGTTGTCGAAGTAGCCGTCTTCGTCAACGTCTTCCGGCGAGTAAGAGTAGTACGTTGCTGGTTCCAGCTTGCCATCGGGTACGCCGGTGGAGGTCGAGCCGTTGATGGTGTCTTCCAGCCCGGATGCTCCTGTGATGCTGTTGTAAACGGTCGCGCCGGTAGGATTGGGATCGGGCAACATGCCACGGCGATCCGAGAAATACACGATGTAACCGTTAAAGTTGGTGTTGTTCACCAACTTGCCGGTTCCGCCGGTATATGGAGCGGCGCCCTGCAGCCAGAGCCACAAGTTGCCCACGTCCAGCTCGACCACATTCATGATTCCAATCGGGCTGCACGGAGTGTAGACGGTCGTGTTCTTGGAGCCGGTTGTGTTGGAGGGACGCGTTGTAATGTCGCGCGGCTCGCCTTCGCGCGAGTCGTAGAAGTTGAGTGGAATCCAGTTGCTGGCAGTTCCGCCGCTATCAGTCGTATCGTTTTCGACGGAGCTGGCCGTTGCCACGCCCTGGTTGAGCTGCTGAAGAATCAAGATCGCCGGGCTGATAGGGTTGTAACACTGGGCCGCAGGCGGGTAGGTAGCTGAGCCGTAGAGTGGGCAAGCCGGGCTCGCACCTCCGACCACGTAGGGAGCCGTGGGGGGCGTGTTATAACCGCGGCCGAAGCCGTATCCCAGCCATTGCGTGGTGATTCCGACCCACGGGCCACCAGTACCACAGGCAGTTGCGCTGGTTTCTGGACAGTACTCGACGCGCAGCCATACGTGGGCGGCGTTCGGTGCGGCGCCGGCAGCGCTGGTTGGGTTGCTGGTGATCTGGCTGAGAAGCGGCCAATTACTCCAGGCGTACGCCGTGGTCGGCGCGGCGGGGTTGGTGGGCGCAACCCATCCATTCGTCCCGGCTGTGGCCACGCCGTAGTACATGTAATCCGCCGGCACGCCAGTGTAACCGCTGAGCACGACGGCCGCGGGCGTACCGCTAGCACCGACCGTTGTGATGCCGAGCTGTACGTCCTGTCCATCGCCGAGCGCGCCGCGTTCGGGGTGAAGATCCGCTTGAGTATCGGCCAGCAGGATGCGGATCGAAGCCTCATTATAGAAACGGGAACCGCTCAAGAGTGCAGTATCACTGGCTTGCGGTCGGCGAACGATGTCGATCGCCCCAACCTTAGAGGTCGAGACGAAGGGCAACTGCAGCGTGGTCGCGCCAGTCAATCCGTTGGTGATGAAGCTGTTGAACGTGGTGGTGGAAATGCCCTTCCAGCCCGCGTTAGCGGCGCCTCCGCAATCGGCAGTGCAGGTGGCAGGGGCCGGAGGGGCTGGGAATCCGCCGGTCCAACTGCCAGCGGAAAGCGCAATGCAATTCGCGGCTGGTCCGGTGCCCGGGGCACTTGGACAACCACCCGCAGCGTTGGGCACGTACACGGTTCCACCATAGCCATTGGAGGTCGGCCATCCATTCTCGAGCTGGGTGGTGATGACTTGGCCCACGGCTGCGATCTTATCGGTAAAGGTCAGGTTGTCGCCCGAGGCAAGGAAAAGATTTCCGTTGGTGTGAACCCGGCCGCCGAAATTGAAGTTGGGACCAGCAAAGTAATCGCAGTCGCCGTCGCAGAAGATTCCGAATTCGAAGGCGGGTAGGAGAGCCACTTCCACGGTGCGCGACAAGTTGACCGATGCGCCCGTGATGTTGGTAAGAGCCGCGTTGTTGGTGGCCTCACCGGCGGTGGACGCACGAGTCGCAGTTACGGTCAAGGTATAGGGAATGAGAGTCGCCACCATGCCCTGGTCGGAACCGGAACCCACGATATCCCAGTTGCCGGTCGGGTTACTAGTAGCACTAACAGAGACCCCGTTTTGACAGACTTGGTTTGTCGGCCAGCTAATGCCCTCGACGTAATTCATGCTGGTGATGTTCGAACCGTTAACCTGGGTGGGGAAATCGGCAGCAGCGGTGATGCCGCAAATGGCCAAGTAATTCGGGGTCTGCGACTGTTGGTACAGCTGGGAGAGTTCGGCAGTCAAGTTTTCGATGCCAGACTCCGCGCCGTAGAAGGCGAGACTGCCTTCCAGGTCGTTGCCGCCCATGCGTTCTTCATTGCTGACCATGTACAAAAGTCCCACGGCGATACCCGACAGCAGAACGGTCAACAATAATGCCGCGATGAGCGTGAAGCCTCGCGAATCTCGTTTACTCTTCCCCATATATCTCTCTTCCTCCAAGCGCAACAGCCAGAACTTCAGACCGCCGTTTATTGGCAAGCGGTAGTTTGGTCACTATAAGAATTGCAAAAACTCATATTGCGAGTGCTGACGGAACTCGCCAGATACATGCTCTGGGATTTCTTCCCTGCCTGCGTAACGCTCTCTCCCATCACCCAAATATTCACCTTCTGAATCAGGGCAGGCGAAAGCCCGGCTCCGATCGGATTGGACTGATTCGCGCTGATAGTGCCCAGCGTGTTATTGATCACGTCGTAGCTGAACTGCAGGTTGATGATGTCATCAGCGACGGGAACGGCAGTCAGTCCGTTGACCTGACGCATCAGCCGCGGCGTTTGCAGAGTTCCGCCCGCAGGAGGAACCTGCAGGAAATACGTTACGGCGTAGAGACGGCAGACAGTGATGCAGGTGATGTTCGGAGGACAGCCGGCGGCGGCATAGGCGGTGGCGACAGAGGCGAGACTGTTGGTGCCGGTCTGGTTGAGATTGAGTGCGTCGCTGGTGGCGAAATTGATCGTAGTGTTATTGGGGATACCGGTAATTTCACCGACCGCTGCGGCCTGCTGCACATAGCTTGTACCCTGATTGCCTTTGCCGGTGCCCGGGGTGTTAACAGTGAATAGCAAGAGGTCACCTACGTTGAGGCCGCCTGGGGCAAGGATGTTCGTGGGGTCGCCCGTAACGATGTTAGCCGGCGGCGCAGGGCCCACCGTGACTTGGGTTGAACTGGGAAAACTAAATGCGAAGTTGACCAGAGGAAAATTGTAGTCGCAGTAGATCGAAGTGATGCTGTCATTCACGGCGGCGGGAGCGGCGGTGATGACCGCGGAACTCTGCACTCCGTTGCCAAAGCCCGGCAAGATGCCGTACATATAGTTAGCGACTCCGCTGCCGCTGAGCGGGTAAGTATCGCCGGTGACGTAGCAGGTGCCAGCCTGATTGCAGGCGACCTTGCTGGCGCCGTCGGCGGTGGCCAATTGCAGACCGCCGGAAGGCAGGCCAGCGCCGGCCATACTAATGTCCTTGGTCATCAATTCGATGCCGGCCCGCATATTCTCCTGAGTATCGGCGCGCTGGGTCACGGTAAGGGTGGCGTTCATGCCCATGTTGAAAAGCTGGGTCATCGCCATGATGGCGATCAAGCCGATGGCGGAGGCGACGAGCATTTCCAAGAGGCTGAAGCCGCGTTGCGATTTTGAGATGGATATCTTCATGGTTTTATTCGCCTCAGTGGTAGCTGGAGACCAGTCCGGCCACGGAGTAGGAGCGAGCCGGCCAGCCTGGTTTGGTGTAGGCAACGGTAATGGTGACGGCGATAAGATTGGTGTTGGGAGCCCCACTCGGCAACGTCACCGGACTGAAGGTGATGCTGCGGGTGAAGTTGCTGAGGCTCTGGGTGACATCGTCGGCGGTGCCGAGAATGCCATCAGGGCCGGGAAGGACCAGGCATTCCACTCCGCCTGGGCACGCGGCGCCGGTGTCGGGAGCGGTGCAGGCGACGTCATCGCCCGTACCCACCAGACCATCGGGTCCAGCGCACTTCAGAGGAAGAGCCCCAGGCAGGAAGATGCCGCCGGCCGCAGTGTTGTTGATAGAGGAGAAAGGCAACTGCTGGCTATTGCGGGCGGTGTAGATGCTCTCCATCGCATCCAGTGCCTTGTGGCGGGCGATGAGATCTTCCTGCGCTGATTCGGTGGCGGCGATCGCGGTGCCGAAGGTGGCGATCAGCGCGAGCATGCTGATGCTCATGATCGCGATCGCGATCATGACTTCGATCAGTGTAAAGCCGCGCTGGGTTTGGAGCTTCCTGGTGGATTTCTTAGTTTCAGTCATTGCTGCACCCATTCCTTCACGCCACCTACCAGACCAATCGTCCATCCGCGGATTCTGCCGGTTGCGCCCCACACTGACACGGCTCGCGAATTGTAGATAGTGTCGCCAACCCGCGTGAGATAGACGATGCCGGAGACGTAGGAACCGCTACTTCCCACAACGCCTGCCTGCGCGGAGCCGTCGGGCATGAAGACCACGCATTGACAGAGCAGGGGGACGCCGGGCGTAGACGTAGATTCGAAATCGATCGCGGTGCCCCCAGTGACAAGTGGAGGAGGTGAGTCCGGCGCGTTGGCGGGGGGGCTCGCTGGCAGGGCAAAAGAGACATCCCCCGGAATGGTGTAGGTGTTGACTTGCTCAGGCGGAGGCGCGGCCACGGCGGGAGGCACGAGAGGTGGCTGATACACGACCTGAATGGTGCCGGCAGGAAAGCCGGCCGGATTGAAATTGACCTGGTACTGGTGACCCTGAGTGATAGCCAGGTTGCGAGTGTTGCGCAGGGCCATCAAAGTGGTCTCATACGCCGAGTTCATGTGGGCGCTATTCATTGAGGGCGTCAGGTAGATGAACGTGACCCCGCACATCACCAGGCCGAGGCTGACGGTGATCATCAGTTCGAGGAGCGAGAACCCGTTATTTTTGCGCGATGGCATAAGTTCCTTACCGGTCGTGAACCTCGTATAGTCTGCTGACCGCAATCAACCCAACCTCATCCCAAGATTTCTGAGCCAAGATTTCCAAGAGCCCAACCGGACAGAGAACACCTGCGACCGTCGGGGAGCAGGCCAACCGGCACTGCCTACGGTGGGGCAGTCTTCATCCTAGGAAGGTGGGGTGATGGCGTCAAAGCACCACGGTGCAACGCAGGAGTATTGGTCTTTTGTAATCGCGGTGGTGACTGAGGTCACTGGGGTTGAGGGCAGTGGAGTTAGGTGATGGACCAAGGGAAACCGGGGTAGTGGGGATGACCGCGGTAACTTGTCGGAAGAACTGGGGTGATCCTAGGATGCATGAAGGTATGACTCTCTCATCGCTCTTAGTCTGCTCGGACAATGCATCCGTGGAAGTGCTGCGGCAGGTGCTGGAAGAACTCAGCATTCAGGTGGAGTTGTGCACCGACAACGTGCGCGCGGCGGTGAGGCTGGCGCAGGAACGCTATGACCTGATCATTCTTGACTGCGAAACGCAGGCAGGGGTATTGGCGTTATTGCACGAGAGCCGGTCTTCGCGACTTAACGATTCGACTCTGACCGTGGTGGTAGTTGCGGGGCAGGAGAGCATCCGGGAGATGTTTTCCCTCGGAGTAAATTTCGTGCTGTACAAGCCGGTGTCGCACGAGCGGGCGTTGAGTACGCTGCGGGCGGCGCAAACCGTGCTGCACCGGGATAAACGCCGCAAGGCGCGCGCCGCCGTGCATACCCATGCGACCATCGACTACGCCGGCGAAGAACGAGCCAAAGCTACGCTGGTGAACCTGGCGGAAGATGGCATGGGAGTGAACTTCGGCAAGAAGCTGCCGCCGACCTGCAAGGTTTATTTTCAGTTTCAGTTGCCCGGCCAGATGAAGAATGTGCGGCTCTCGGGACAGGTGGTTTGGCAGGATTGGAACGGTCGCGCAGGAATCCAGTTTGTGGATGTGCCGCAAGCATCGCGGCGGGTGCTGCAGGAGTGGTTGAAGGTGAACGTTGCCGAAGCGCCGGAGCCGGCTGCTGAGGCGGAGACGGTTGAGCCTTCCATCCGGCCGAATGAAGATTCGGGTGCGGTCGAGCAGCAGGTTGAGCGGCAGGAAACAAACGGCCGTGACGGCGAAGCCGGAGCTCGCCTTCGCGGCGAGCCGGACAACCGGCGCGGCCAGACTCGATATGCGTGCCGTCTGGGCGCGGAAGTTTACCAGAGGGGGAGCTCCGTGCGGAACTACTGCCATCTGAGCGATCTGAGCCCCGGTGGATGCTACCTCGAGATGCCTCTGGCCTTTCCAGCCGGCACACCGGTAGAGATCACGGTGCGCACCCAGGATATGAAATTGCGCCTGAGCGGTGTAGTGAAAGCCTCGCATCCCGGCTACGGGATGGGCATCTCGTTCAAGCTGAACACCAGGGACGAACGCCACGGGGTGCAGCAGTTGATCGACTTCGCGGCGACTATGACCGAGAAGTCTTAAGGGCAGTTCTCAGTTCTCAGTTCTCAGTTCTCAGTTCTTCTCACTTCTTAGCAGATTCTTTTTGGACTCACTTCGTTTTGGCGTTGTAGCTTTTTTGGATGAAAGCTGCCACGTTATCGTGGATCGCTTTCAGCGAGGCCTCGTGGGCGTAGACCATGTGGCCGGATTCGTAGAACTTGAATTCGATATTTTTTTGCAAGTCGAGCGGAATCGGCAAGTGCTGCATTTCGTAGACGCCTTCATAGAACGGGGTTGCCAGATCAAAATAACCGGCGTTTAAGAGGACTTTGAGGGTCGGGTTGTATTTCATCGCGGTGGCGAGGTCGAGCATCACGTTGGTCGCTCCAGGGAAAGCAAAGGGAACTCCGGGAGCCTGGTGGGCAAAACTCCACCATTTGAAGACTTCAATTTCCGGCTTGTATTCGCGGTTCTCGCCGAACTTGAGATCCTTGCGCACGTAGTCGTTAAATGCGGAAACATAGGCTGAAGAGATCGCCGCCGACTGCGGATCGTAATCGGCTTCCTTGCTGAGCGGATCAAGCGAGGGACCAGAAAAACGGGTGTCGAGCCGGCCGGTGGTTAAGTCGTTCTCGTCCTGAAGATTCTTCTCGAATTCTCCACCGTTGATGCGCAAGTCCGCTTTCTCGATATAGGCAACCGGCAGGCCAGTGTATTCATGAAGTTTGGCGGCGATGGCGTGACGCTGGTCCGCGGGCAGGGAAGCGCCGGCTCCAAGAGCGAGAGCGTACTCGTTCATGGCGAAGTGCTCCACCTCGGTTAGCAGAGAAGGGAGGTCGGGGTGCTGATCCGGCAGTTTGTGGTGATACCACGCAGTGGCGGCGTAGGTGGGGAGATTGAGTTGATACGCCAGGTCGACCCCTGGATTCATTTCAGGGGCGTCGGAATCGAGCGAGAAGTTCAGGATCTGGGATAGGAGAATCACGCCGTTGAGGTCGAAATCGCGTTCGGTCTCGAGCACATTGGCGAGAACCGCTGATCGCGTGGTGCCGTAGCTTTCGCCAAATAAATACTTCGGCGAATTCCAGCGTCCATACTTCGCGAGGAACTGAGAAATGAAATCGGCGAAGGCCTGAGCATCCTGGTCGACGCCGTAAAAGGCTTTCTCGCGGTCTTTCCCGCTGAGGCGGCTGAAGCCCGTTCCGGGGGCATCCACGAACACGAGGTCGGACACATCGAGCAGGCTGTATTCGTTGTTGACGACGGAATAGGGCGCGGCCGGAGTGTGAGTATCGTCGGCGGTGACGACGCGCTTTGGTCCGAACGCTCCCATGTGAAGCCAGACGGTGGAGGAGCCGGGACCGCCGTTATAGAGAAATGTTACTGGACGCGGCGCGCCTTTGGTGTCGGACTTGAAGTAGGCAACGTAGAACATGCTCGCTTCCGGGCCCCGGTTCTTCGGATCGGGGTCGGCATTTTGCGGGACGTCGTCCCAGCCCTTGGGATGCACGATCAGCGTGCCGGCATAAGCGTCGTAATTAATCACGCTTCCGCCGATCGTGACCGAGCCCTTGCTCGCCTGCTGCTCTGGTTTGAACTGCTCTGGCTTTGCTGTATCGGTCTTCGTGGCTTCGACCTTAACGGTCGACGTTTCTTCTTTTGCCTGCGCGTGAATCAGCGTGACCGGCAGCGCGACAGTGGCGATGGCTAGCAGGACGAACCTTGACGTGGGCATTCGCATCGAGCGTTTTTCTCCGTTCGTGGGAATAGACTGGGATTTTCTTTCTTCGTTAGCGAAGGACAATTTATCACGTTTCAAGAAAAGGTACATCGCGGCGGCAACGACCCCAAGTAGCAGTGAATTGGCTGAGAAGGCGAACAGCAGATTCCGAATCGGGCCTTCGGCCCGGTTCGGAATGACAAAAATTGGTTTAAGTTGGTTATGTCGACTACTTTGCGGCTGCGATTTCCTCGGCTACGGCTTTGCGGAAATAATCCAGTGACATTTTCAGTCCGGCTTCTAATTGAATCTTCGGTTCCCAGCCCAGTAACTGTCTGGCCTTGGTGATGTCGGGACGGCGCTGTTTGGGGTCGTCCTGCGGCAGGGGTTCGTAGGCGATTTTGCTTTTCGACCCCGTCACTTTGATTACATGCTGCGCGCACTCGAGGATGGTGAACTCGTTCGGATTGCCGATGTTTACAGGGAGATGCTCCGAGGATTTCGATAAGCGGATGAAGCCATCGATTTCGTCGCTGACGTAGCAGAAGCTGCGAGTCTGGCTGCCGTCTCCGTAAACGGTGAGGTGTTCGCCGCGCAGAGCCTGCTTCATGAAATTCGACACTACGCGGCCGTCATTCAATTGCAGGCGAGGGCCGTAGGTGTTGAAGATGCGCACGATACGCGTATCGACCTTGTGATAGCGGAGATAGGCCATTGTCACGGCCTCGGTGAAACGTTTGGCTTCGTCATAGACCGAGCGCGGGCCGATGGAATTCACGTTGCCCCAGTAGGTTTCTTTCTGGGGATGCTCCAGCGGATCGCCGTAGCACTCCGAAGTCGACGAGACCAGATACTTCGCGCCGTATTTGAGCGCGACCTCGAGAGCATGAAAGGTTCCGAGCGATCCTACCTTCAGCGTGGGGATTCCGTGGATGGTGTAATCGACGGGGCTGGCGGGGCTGGCGAAGTGGAAGACGTAATCGACCTTGCCAACGTCGAACGGTTCGCAGATGTCTTGTTCTACAAAATCGAATCGGGAATCATTCTTGAGATGATCGAGGTTCGCGCGGCGGCCGGTGAGGAGGTTGTCGACTACAACCACACTCCAGCCTTCGCCGAGCAGGGCATCGCAGAGATGGGATCCAAGGAAACCGGCTCCGCCAGTGACCAGGGCGCGTTGCGGGCTCATGCTTTCTTGGCGCCGTCCTTCATTGCGCCGTTTTTCAGGGCGACGGCGGGCACGCCATCGGGATGAGAGGCGGCGCGTCCTACGCTGTAATAAGTGAATCCGTGTGCCGCCATCACTTCGGGATCATACAGATTCCGGCCGTCGATCACGATTGGGTATTTGAGTTCCTGATTGAGGCGGCGGAGGTCGAGGTTGGCAAACTCTTCCCACTCGGTGAGGATGAGCAGGGCGTCAGCGCCGCTGGCCGCCTCGTAGGCGGAGTTGGCGTACTTCAGATTCGAACTGATCGCCTCCTGGGTGCGTTCCATCGCCGCCGGATCATAAGCCGTGATCTTGCAGCCTTCCTGCAGCAGGGCCTGGACAAGAAAAAGTGCCGGCGATTCGCGAATGTCGTCGGTGCCTCCCTTGAAAGCGAGGCCGAGGACGCCAAGGCGCTTGCCGCGGAGCGTCCACAGAGCGCTGCGCACTTTGCGGAGGAAGCGCTCGCGCTGGTCTTCGTTGATGCGCATGACTTCATCGAGTAGACGGAAGTCATAGCCGCACTCGCGGGCGACAGCGCGGAATGCCATGACATCTTTGGGGAAACAGGAACCACCGTAGCCGATTCCGGGATTCAGGAAGCGCGGGCCGATGCGGGAGTCAGTGCCGATGCCGTGACAAACCTGGTTGACGTTGGCGCCCACGGATTCGCAAATAGAAGCGACGGCGTTGATGAAGGAGATCTTCATCGCTAGAAATGCGTTGGAAGCGTGTTTGATCAGTTCCGCGCTCTTGGTGCTGGTTACGATGATGGGAGCGGGAATCGAAGCGCGGTCGGGTTGGGGAATGGCGTCGCTGCGTTCGTAATAGCTGCCGCTGGTGAGCGGTTCGTAGACCTGGCGGAGGACTTCGGCGGCGCGCTCAGTGTCGCAACCGATGACGATGCGGTCGGGAAAAAGAAAGTCGGTGACGGCAGTGCCTTCACGCAGGAATTCGGGGTTGGAAGCAACGTCAAAAGATTCCGGGTCAGCGCCGTTGCGGAGAATGATTTTGCGAACCCACTCGCTGGTATAGACCGGGACCGTGCTCTTCTCGACGATCACTTTGTATCCATTGATCGCGCCCGTGATTTCGCGAGCGACCGACTCTACGTACGACAGATCGGCCTCACCGCGCTCGGTGGGCGGAGTGCCCACGGCCACGAAGATGACGGAACTGGCGCGTACGGCTTCCTGCAGATCGTCAGAGAAAGTAAGGCGGTGACCGCGATGACGGCTTAACAGTTCGGGAAGAAAGTTTTCGTGGATGGGGACTTGTCCGTTCATGAGGGCGGACAATTTACGTTCGTCATTGTCGACGAGAACTACATCATGACCGAGGTCGGCAAAGCAGGCGCCAGCAACTAATCCTACGTATCCGGAACCAACGACAGCGATCCGCATGTTTCAAACTCCCTGGATGAAAGGTCTTGGAACGGCTTTGTTTTATGGTGTTTTCAAGAAAAGCCACGGGGAGGAAAGTCATTGAAACTGACTCGGAGAAGCATTCTCACTTACCCTAAGATTGGCCAATTCTAACATTCCCTCGCACATAGGGAAAGGAAACAAAGGACTCTAGAACCAGTGCTGGGTTGCCATTTTTTGTCATTTTGGGACAGAAGAAGCGAGATCATAAGTGTGATTCTGCGACTCCTCTGCAACGAAAAGCAGCTTCTGACGGGCGACCTGAGTCTCAAGATCGATCGGAGATTCCGAATCCCATGGAAAATTTTCCGCGCGCGCAGGCGAAGGGCCGAATCTATATTGACAACCCCCAGATTTGGGGCGAAACTCCGCTACAGAAGCTAGAATTTTCCGATCGATCCTCCTCTGACATGGCGCACAATCCGATATTCGGGTCTGATCCCGCGAAGCCGGCTTCTCCCCCGCCTGAAAGAGGCCAAGAGAAGGGGGCGGCAGAAGTGGCGAACCCGGGCGATTGGGATCTGGGGGAACTGGCGGCGAAGTTTGCGGAGCACGGGGGCGGTCAGGTGTCGCCGGAGATTTCGGCCGAGCTGGCGCTGCAGATTGTGCTGAACGAAATTGTGGAACAAGCGTGCCTGGCAACCGGGGCGAGCGGGGCGGCGATAGTGCTGGAACGCGGCGGGGAATGGGTTTGCCGGGCGAGCACCGGCAGGAGCGCTCCGCAACTGGGAGCGAGGCTGGGCACTGCGTCGGGGCTGTCGGGCGCGTGTGTAAAGACCAAGACGGTGCAGCGCTGCGACGATACGGAGAACGATCCGCGCGCCGATGTCGATGCTTGCCGGACTCTCGGAATACGCTCGGCGATGATTCTCCCCTTGCTGCAGAACGGGGAACTGGTAGGCGTATTCGAGGCGTTTTCCACGTTGCCGTCGGGGTTTGGAGAACGTGACGAGCGAACGCTGGAAGCGCTCTCGCGCCGCGTGCTGAGTAATCTGGAGTTCGCATCCGGGCCCATGCCTCAGCGACAAAAGTCCGCCGGACAAACTTCCGCCGCAGAACCTTCAGAAAGCACGCCGACAATCGCGGACGATACTGCGAGTTTCGCCACGGCGTCCGCCGAAAACTCCGTGCGCTCTGACGGGAAACAGGACTTACCGGACCAACCGTTGCCGCAAGCGCCGCACGAGGCTCCCTCCCGACGAAGTGTGAATTTCATAACGCTGGCGCTGGGCGCGGCAGTGCTGGCCTACGCCGCGTTGCTGACCGTGCTCGTGGCACATCGCATGGGCTGGCGGGGAACTACGGCGCGTGCGCATGCGCCAGCCACGGTCTCTGCGCCGGCGGGTGCAGAGCGCCAGCCGACTGGGTCTGGACAAACTACAGGTTCGCCTGCGTCTGGGAGCCAATCCGCTGGGGCCACGACGTCTCGTTCTGCACCGGCGAGTGCGGTTCCCGCTGCAGACGCATCGCGAGCAACTAATACCTTCCCGCCGCCGGGCGGCCTGCTCGTCTATGAGAACGGAAAGGAAATTTTCCGGATGAAGCCCACCGTGGAACAAGGTGAGGCGAAGGAAGAGCAGCGCAACGCTCCCGATATCAGCACTGCGCATGAAAGCGGAGTGCAGCGGGCTTCCTCCGTTGAGCCGGCAGGCGTGCTGGAGTTGCCGCCGAACGTGGCCGAAGCCAGCGTGCTTCATCGCGTGGAGCCGGACTATCCGCAAGAAGCCCGGCAGCAGCGGATTCAGGGGGCGGTAGTGTTGAGCGTGCGCATCGCCCAGAATGGCAGCGTGCAGTCGGCCACTCCCGTGAGTGGGCCGCCACTGCTTGCGCAGGCTGCGACCGACGCAGTGAAGCAGTGGCGATTCAAGCCTCACCGGGTGGGCGGCCATCGTGCGGAAATGCAGACGAAGATTACCCTCGACTTCCGATTGCCGCAGTAGAAAATCCCTCGCACATGGGTTAATGCTTGTCTTTTGGGATCCCGACAGACATTACTCCGGACTTGGCGCGAGCGAAGGCTGGCCGGGACCGCCTTGCGATAGAAGAGGCCTTCGGAGCGTGCGTCGTACCGCCTAAAGCGTAAAGCACCACCTCTACTCGGCTGGACACACCTAACTTGTCGAAAATACGAAATAGATAATTTTTGACCGTGTGTTCCGTAAGCTTCAGACGGCGGGCGATTTCGCGGTTGGTGAGGCCTTCCGCCAGACACCGGACGACATCGATTTCGCGCGCCGAAAGCAACGACTTGCCATTGCTGCTCAGGTGGGCGAGCGCAGGTTGAGTCAGGGCTTCGAGCACGAACTGCAGTTCGCTGCTGCTTGCCCAAACCTGCCCGGCCTCCACGCACTGGATGCACTTGGCCAGCAAGCGGAAAGGTTCGGTGCGGCAAAACACTCCCTGGGCGCCGGCCCGGAAAGCCGCAATGACTGCTCCCCGCTCGGAAGTGTCGAGCAGCATGATCACGCGCGGCGAAGGCGACTGCGACCGCAACTCGCGAAGCAGATCGACGCCTCCCGCATGATCTTCGCCCAGCTTCGCGCTGATCACCACTACCTGCGGTTTCTCGCGTTCAACCAGATTAAGGATTGCCTCTGCCTCGGACGGAGACTCGATCATTTCAAACTGCGCGTCTCGAGCCAGCGCTTCAACCAGAAGTTGCGTACCCATGGCGGTACTGTCCGCAGCCAGAACGCGGAGCCGGTCTTGTTTGGGAAGAGCCATCAAATGAGCCATATGCTGGTGAAGCTTGATGCTACAGCGAGCTTGTTTCGGACGGAAAGCAGAAAGTGGTAATCGGCATAACGCTGGTGTAGCACCCGTGGGGAACTGCAAACCGAAGCCTTAACTGAGTGAGACCCGGAAGCCGATTCTCAAAGCATCGGTCCACAGGATTTAACTAAAGCCTATAGGAAGGAAGAGCCATCGTAAATGGCACTATCGTGCAGGGGGGTAGCCGGCGAGTCTCGGCCTTCATCGGTTGGGGAAGGCACAAAAGTTGCAAGTTCTTGCACTTCTGGCAGTCGCATCGTCGCCGCTTACAGCCCACAACGTGGCCATCTCTGGATGCGGTGAGCTGTGACCTAAGGTCATGTGAGGAGTCCTCTACAGCGGTAATCGGGTCTTGAAGCGCCCGGGATGAGTGGCGTCGGAGGAACGTGGCCGTCAGAATTTGCAACCTTTTGAGTAGAAATTAGCGTCTGTCATCCGCATTGTTTATAGGAGGTTACCGAAGTTACCTGAGCGAACGGGCGAAGCCGGGGGAGTCTTTTTTCTCTCTACTTTCCACCTCTTGCACGTTTTTGCGCACGTGGCTAGAATCGCTTCAAGATTACGGGATCTTGATTCCCCAGATGGTGCGGTTTTCAACCGGTGTCCCCCCACACTAACAGTTCGTAAACCGGGCGACTGGCTTGCAGCCAGACGACGGGGTCGGAGTTCTCTTTTTCTGGCGGTCACTTTCCAGGAGTTGCCGGAATGTGACTGAAAGGGCGAAGCTATGAGTACCGGTCAAGCGCTACGGATGGATTCGGGAGCTGTGAGCGAGGTTCCGGTTCTCGATATTCCCCAGTGGTATGCGATCCGCACGCGGTCCCGCCACGAAAAAATGGTTGCCGACCAACTGGAGAAGCAAAGTATCGAAAGCTTTCTTCCTTTGGTGAAGAGCACGCGCAAATGGAGCGACCGGAAAAAGGAAGTGGAACTGCCGCTGTTTTCCGGTTATAGCTTCGCGCGCCTCGCGCTTTATTCCCCAGATCGTCTGCGCGTTCTGCGGACTCATGGAGTGGCAGGGTTCGTCGGGGTGCGGGGAGTGGGGATTCCAGTTCCCGAGAAGCAGATTGAGAGTTTAAGAACTCTGTTGGCGAATAAGATCCCGATGACGGACCGGCCTTTTCTTCAAATCGGCCAGCGGGTACGCATCAGGGGAGGGGCCCTGGATGGAATTGAGGGCATTCTCGCTGCTCAGGACGAGCGCAATTTAGTGATCTCGGTCGAGCCGATCCATCGTTCGTTGTCGGTCTGCATCGATGGATACCGCTTCGAGCCGATTTAAGTCCACGAATTCACATTCATTTCAACAAGATTTATTTCATCAAGCGCGTTTTCACGAGGAAGACGCGACAGATGTCCTTGGGGCCACGTTGTCGAAATTCACGTTCTGTGGGGTTAATTTATGAGTGACACCGAATTCAAAAGCGAAAATAGCGGAAATGAGGGCGCCGCACGCTCTGATGTGTGGCAGCCGAACGCCGGCGAGACGGCAGCGTCTGCAGGCCTGGAGCCGGCCGCTAACCTGTCGCTCCGCAGCCACCGTCACGAAGCCGAAGTGCACGCCATCAGCAGCGCTTTGCGGCAAACGGGCGGGAACCGCAAGCGAGCGGCCAAGCTGTTGAGCATCAGCTACCGTTCTCTCTTGTACAAGATTCGCCAGCACAACATTTCGCCTGCTGCTCTGGCTGGCTGAACCGGTGTTGGCGAGGACGAGAGGCATCGAAGCCTCCGCCAGGGCTGTCTCGCCGTCGATACGATCGCGCGGTGGTTGCAAGCGTCAGCGGACTGAGTCGCAATTCTCTTGAGCTCCTTTTCCTTCAGATAAACAGATAAGGACGAGAAAAAATGTTTCTAGAATTCTATGGCTTACGGGAACAGCCTTTTGGGGTCACGCCTGATCCTCGTTTTTTGTATTTGAGTCCGGCTCATCGGGAGGCCCTGGCGTGCCTTTACTACGGGGTCGAGTCGGGACGGGGCTTCATGGCGTTGATCGCCAAGCCGGGCATGGGTAAGACGACGCTGCTGTTTCAGTTGCTCGAAAAATTCCGCAGCACCGCGCATACCGCATTTCTTTTTCAGACGCAGTGCAGTTCGCGCGAGTTCATGCGCTTCCTGCTGGCCGAACTTGGTTCTGACGCCCATGAGCAGGATTTTGTCCGCATGCACGATGAATTTAACAAGCTCCTGTTGCAGGAAGCTCGCGCCGGCAGGCGGATGATTATTGTCGTCGACGAGGCGCAGAACCTGCATCCCTCGGTTCTGGAGACGATTCGGTTGCTTTCGGATTTCGAGACTCCCAAGGCGAAGTTGCTGCAGATCATTCTCGCCGGGCAGCCGGAACTGGCAGACAAGCTGGCCGGACGGAAGCTGTCACAGCTGCGGCAGAGGATCTCGCTGCTGAGCGGCCTGTCACCGCTTTCGGTGGCGGAAAGCAGCAATTACATTGAACATCGGATGCGCATCGCCGGGTATTCAGGGCCTCCGCTGTTTACCCCGGAAGCGATGCAGGGCATCGCACAATTTACGGAAGGGATTCCGCGCAGTATCAACAACTTCTGCTTTAACGCGCTTTCCCTGGGTTGCGCTATGCGCGAGCGCATGATCAGCGCTGCAATGGTAGACGAAGTTATCTCGGATCTCGACATCACCAAACACATCACCGAGCTTCCCCGTGGGGTGTCAGAATCGAAGTTCCTTGAGGCCGCCGGTAACGGGAAGCGGCCTCCGATGCGTGGCATTTCGTACTCTGGCGAAGCAGACGGTGACGATCCGCTGACGTCAGCGCAAGCCAAGGCTTACATGCAGCAACTGGCGGTGCAATTGAGAAATTGGAAACGCGAAGTCGATTAGCAAGAGGAGGACGCGGCCTGCCTAGGAGAACGCCAATTCCTTCGCTCTCTGCGCCGCCCGCACTACTGCCTTGATGAGGGTCACACGCAATTTGCCTTCTTCCAGTTCCATGATGCCGTCAATGGTGCAGCCCGCGGGAGTGGTTACGGCATCCTTGAGAAGAGCCGGATGGTCGCCGGTTTCGAGTACGACTCTGGCGGCGCCCAGCGTGGTTTGGGCAGCCAGAAGAGTGGCAACATCCCGGGGAAGGCCCACTTTCACTCCGGCTTCGGCCAGCGATTCGAGAATGATGTAGATGTAGGCCGGACCGCTCGCTGACAGACCTGTGACCGCGTCCATGTGCTTTTCGTCGACTACCACTGTGCGGCCTACGACGTCGAACATCCGGCAAGTCAGGGCAACGTGTTTCGCATCCGCGTATTTGCCTTTGCACACCGCCGTCATTCCGCTGCCGATCGAACAAGGCGTATTGGGCATGGCTCGAATGACTGGGATGTGTTCGGGAAGGGCGCCCTCGATCATCGATGTCGGCACCGACGCAGCAACGGAGATGATCAGCTGGGCGGGAGTGATTTGTCCGCGGATTTCACGAATGACTTCCTGCACCACTTGCGGTTTTACCGCGATCAGAACGATGTCTGCTCCCTTGACCGCAGCCGCATTATCGGTTCCGACCTTGACATTCAGCTTCGCGGCGAGCAACTTCGCGCGCTCTTCATGTTGCACGGTAGCGCGGGTAAGCTTTGGAGAAAGCAAGTTGTCCTTGAGCAATGCCTGCAGAATGATTCCACCCATCTTGCCGGCACCCAGCACCGCGACCCGCATCTTGCGGAGTTCGGATTCCATAATTTTGCCTCTGCTGAATCGGGAGCGATTCACGTTGCCGTCATTGACGGCAACAAAAGTTTACAGGATGCCAGTAGAGGTGCGGTGGTGCTGCATCCACTTCCAGGCGGTGGAGACCGACTCTCGCAATGAGCGCGTGGCTTTCCAGTGCAAGAGAGTTTCGGCCCGGCTGGGGTCAGCGACCAAAGCAGGCGGATCGCCTGGACGGCGAGGACTCATGCGTACGGGTACCGGATTGCCCGTCACTTCTTCGACCGCAGTTATGACTTCACGTACCGAACGGCCCTGGCCCGTACCCAGGTTTGCAGCAAAGGATGGTTTGCCGGCCTGCAGATGCTCGAGAGCTTTCACATGGGCCTGAGCGAGATCGGTAACATGAATGTAGTCTCGAATGCAGGTGCCGTCGGGTGTGGGATAGTCGGAGCCGAAGACCTGCAGTTCCGGTCCGGCGCCGGCCGCCGCCCGCAGGGCGAGCGGGATGAGATGGCTCTCGGGCTGGTGCAGTTCGCCGATTTCTCCGGTTTCATCCGCCCCGGCCGCGTTGAAGTAGCGCAGGCTGGCGAAGCGGAGCCCGTAGGCAGGATCGTAAGCTTCCAGTGCGTGCTCGAAGAAAAGCTTGGAAACGCCATAGGGATTCACCGGCTGCCGGGGCGTGTTCTCGGAGATAGGAACGCGGGATGGTTCGCCGTACACCGCACAAGTCGAGGAAAAGATTATCTTCTTCACTCCGGCATCGACTGCAGCGTTCAACAACGAAAGCCCACCTTCCACGTTGTTGCGAAAGTATTTTCGCGGGTTCGTGACCGATTCACCGACATAGGCGTGAGCCGCGAAATGCATGATGGCATCCACGCGGCCGAGAACCGGGAGCAGTTTTGATGGATCGAGGATGTCGCCCTTGACGAATTCGAAACCGGTCGCCAGAAACTCGTGGCCGGTGGAGAGATTGTCGTAGACCACGGGAGTGTGGCCCAGGCGTTTCAATTCGCGGGCAGTATGACTGCCAATGTAGCCGGCGCCACCGATTACCAGCACGATCATGAAAGGTTCCCGACAAACGCAGGCGTTGGGGACAGTCATTCTACACGCCGCTGGAATAGAATTGAAAGCGGCCTTCGTCGGCGTCAGTTGAGGAGATTAGAGCAATGAACAAGAGATACGCAGGACTGTTATTGGTGATGGCCGCCGCAACCTCGGTGTGCCTGGCCCAAGCGAACTCGAAAGTTTCGAGCCAGCTGCCAGCTTCCGCCGCCGGGCCGGAGACGAATGCGGTCATGTCCGAGAACGCCGGTAACGCTTCGGTCGGACCCAGCTTCAACCAGCGTTACGCACGCTACAAGCTGGAATTCGGCGACCAGTTCGACGTTTCCTTCGAACTGAGCCCGGAATTTAACCAGACTGTGACCGTCCAGCCGGATGGCTACATTACGCTTCGAGGAGCGGGAGATGTCCGCGTGGTGGGTCAGACGGTGCCGCAGTTGACGGAAACACTGAAGCAGGCCTACGGCAAGATCCTGAAGGATCCCGTGATCTCGGTCGTTCTCAAGGATTTTGAAAAGCCTTATTTCATTGCCGACGGGCAGGTTGGCAAACCCGGAAAGTACGAATTGCGAGGGGAGACGACTTTGACCCAGGGAATCGCCATCGCCGGCGGCTTCAACGACGCCGCCAAACACTCCCAGGTATTGCTGTTCCGGCGTGTGGATAGCGATTGGGTTTCCGCGAAGATTATCAATGTGAAGGAAATGGAAAAGAAAGGGGACCTGCACGAGGACCCCTACCTGCATCCTGGAGACATGTTGTTCGTGCCCAAGAACCGTTTATCCAAGATAAAACCCTTCTTGCCGACCGCATCGATGGGCACTTTTTTGAACCCTTATTGATTTGAACCGTTATCAAGCAGCTAGCGAGTTAAGAAGTTTAGAAGCGAGGACAGGATGAATAGCAACGACCTAGATCTAGTCAACAGCCAGGCCGCTTTCAGTTTCAGTCTGCGTGACCTGCTGACGATCTTATTCCGTCACAAACGTGTCGTGGTTCTCTCTTTTCTGGGGATTATGACGGGCGCGCTTCTGGCAGCAGCGTTGCGTCCCACCGAATATCGAGCCTCCACCAAGTTCCTGATTGAGCGCGAACGTCTGGATCCGGTCATCAGTCCCGGCGAGACTACTGTTCCGGAGACCCGCGGCGAGGTAACCGAAGAAGAGCTGAACTCCGAGGTCGAATTGATCGAAAGCGCCGACGTGCTGCGCCAGGTGGTGGTTTCCTGCGGATTGGACAAGAGAAAAACTATTCTGACATATCTGCTGGGTGCGGGAGATGAGGCGACGCGAATCGCAAAGGCCGCCAACCGCCTGCAGAATGACCTGAAGATTGAAGTAGTGCGCAAGAGCAACGTTATCTCCGTGAGTTATACGGCCAACAATCCGCAACTGGCAGCGGGAGTATTAAGCGCCCTCGGGGATGCTTACCTAAAAAAGAATGTTGCGGTACACCGGCCGCCGGGGCAATTCGAATTTTTCGACCAGGAGACGGAAGCCTACCGGAAGAATCTGGCGGATGCCGAGGCAAAGCTCAAGACATTCTCCACTCAGGAAGGCGGCGTGGCGCCGCAGATGGACCGGGACATCACGCTGCAGAAGCTGAGCGAATTCCGCGCCAGCCTGCAGCAGACGCGAGCTGATATCGCTGGTACCGAAGAGAGGATTCGGGCTCTCGAAAAACAGGCGGGTACCACCCCGCAACGTTTGACTACGTCCGCAAGCTCGACCGACGATGCCCAGGTTCTGCAGGGCCTCAAGAATACTTTGATGACTCTGGAAATGAAGCGCACCGAGCTGTTGACCAAGTACCAGCCAACTTACGCTCTGGTGCAGGAGGTCGATAAGGAAATCGCCGAGGCGAAGGCCTCAATTGTGACGGAGGAAAGCAAGCCCATCCGCGCGGAAACGACAGATCGTAACCCGACTTACAGCTGGATCAATGAGGAACTGGCCAAGGCCAAGGCTGACTACAGCGGCCTGCAGGCTCGCGCTGTCGCCACGCAAGCGATTGTCACGAACTACGAGGCGAAGGCGCAGGAGCTGGATCAAAAAGGACTCGTCCAGCAGGATCTGGTGCGCACGATGAAGACCGACGAAGAGAACTATCTTATGTACCAGCGCAAGCGCGAGGAAGCTCGCATGACGAACGCGCTGGATCAGACCCGCATCCTCAATGTCGCGATTGCGGAACAACCCATTGCGCCTACACTCCCTTCGAATTCTCCTTGGACGACGCTGCTTGTGGGCATGATGCTCGCAGTTATGGTCAGCCTGTGCACGGCGTTCGGTTTGGATTATATGGATACATCGTTCCGAACGCCGGCGGAGGTGCTCAGCGAGCTCAATGTTCCAGTGCTGGGGACGGTTTCGCTGAAACAGAACTTCCCTGACAGCTGGAACGGAAACGGAAATGGAAACGGCGGAGGACAGGGCGTCTCTCACGGTGAGAGAGTTCCTGAGCCCGAAGCCGCAGAGGATGAGTCGACCAGCTACGCCAAGCAAGGAAAGCTTTAAGATCCAGCTTTTAAGAGATCCAGCTTTAAGACATCCAGGAGGCCAGGGTTGAGCAGAAATTTCGAGCTGTTACAACAAGTCGGCGGCATTCTCGAGTTGCCGGTATCACCGGACGAGGCTAAGGAGCCCGTCAGTATGCCTCCGGTAGAAACGGGGCCGTCCACTCCTGCGCTGGACGTGGCCGGAAAAGTACGGGACGAGATCGCCAAACTGGTACTCAACTTATTCCTGCTGCCAGCGGCACAGGGCCGGCGGCAAGTCATTTTTGCGGGGGCGGAACCGGGCGCTGGATGTAGTTGGATGTGTGCCCGCGTCGCTGAGGTGCTGGCGTCTCAGGTTCACGGGTCGGTCTGCGTGGTGGACTGCAATTTGCGCTCTCCCGGGTTGCATCAGCAATTTGCGGTGGACAATCACTTCGGGCTGTCGGACGCTCTGCTTCGACCCGACCCTTTGCAGCAGTATGTCCGGCAGCTGTCCCGCAAGAATCTGTGGCTTTTGAGTTGTGGCTCAAGCACGGAGAACTGGGAGGAAAAAGTAGGGTCAGGAAATCTCCGCCACCGCCTGGCTGAGTTGCGGTCTCAGTTCGACTACGTGCTCATGGATGTGGCGTCGACAAACACCTGCAACGACGGCATCGTTCTTGGCAGTTCGTCGGATGGGATCGTGCTGGTTCTGAAGGCGAACTCCACGCGGCGGGATGTTGCCCGGAAAGCTCTGCAAGAGCTTAAGGCCGCCAACGTACCGGTTCTGGGGGCTGTGCTGAACCAGCGCACATTTCCTATCCCGGACAACATTTACAACAGTCTGTAAATACAGTAAACCGCCACTCCTCCCCCTGTTTCGACCTGATACCCGACCTCAGATTTCATCACAAAAATGCGATCTGCACGGTTCTTTCGTGAAACTCACTGGGCCCTGCTGTAAGGAGCTAGCATGATTAGCCGTAGACGTGACGTTCTCTTAAATGCGCTCAAGTTGTTCGACCTGGCGGTGATGGTGGTCGCTTTCGGACTGGCCGCCATACCAACATCAGGAGTGGGTCATACCATCTCGATGGCCGATTTTCTCTCCATGCGGGTCAAGGTGGGGAACTGCTTCATTTTTCTTGGCTTGATCATTCTGTGGCACGCTTTGTTTTCGATGTGCGGCTTATATGCGTCGCGCCGGCTCTCTGGCCGCATCGCTGAAGTCACCGACATTATGAAGGCAACCTCGCTAGGCACGCTCTGCCTGGCGGGTGCATCCATGCTGTTTCACATCCGTATGGCAACTCCTGCCTTCGCGGTGGTTTTCTGGTCTCTCAGCACCCTGATGCTGATTTGCAGCAGACTCACGATGAGGGCTGTGCTGGTGCAAACCCGCTTGCACGGACGAAATCTTCGCCACATGCTGATCGTGGGCAGCAATGCCCGTGCCGTTCAATTTGCCGATAAGATCCAGTCCCGGCCCGAGCTTGGCTATCGGGTAATCGGATTCGCCGACCAACCGTGGGAGGGTATCGGTCAGGTCAGCGAAAGCGGCTATTCTCTGGCTTGCAACCTCGACAGCCTGCCTGATTTTCTCCGGAAAAGCGTGGTGGACGAGGTCGTGATTGCTTTGCCGATACGATCATTCCACGACGACGCCTCTCGAATCGCGGCGCTCTGCGAGGAGCAAGGCATTCTCTCCCGAGTTCTGACCAACATCTTCAATCTCAAGATGGCGCGCTCGCATGCCGAAGACCTGGAAGGCGACTCCTGGATTACGCATCAAAATGGAGTCACCGAAGGCTGGCCGCTGATTGTGAAACGGATCGTCGATTTCGCGGTTGCGCTGGTCGCGGTTATCGTCATCCTTCCGGTTATGCTTCTGGTGGCGCTGGTGATCAAGATGACCTCACCCGGCCCCGTTCTTTTTGCCCAGAAGAGGGTTGGACATAACAAGCGAAAGTTCACCATGTTTAAATTCCGGACCATGGTGGTCGATGCCGAACAGCAAATGGAGCAACTGCAACACCTGAACGAGGTCACTGGGCCGGTATTCAAAATCAAGAACGATCCACGCATTACTCCGATCGGGAAATTCCTACGCAAGACGAGTCTCGACGAGGTGCCGCAGTTGTTCAGCGTGTTGAAGGGGGATATGAGTCTGGTGGGCCCGCGGCCACTCCCCATCCGCGACTACGAAGGCTTCAATGAAGACTGGCAGCGCCGGCGTTTCAGTGTGAAGCCCGGAATCACTTGCTTATGGCAGGTTCAGGGGCGGAGTTCCATTTCATTTGAAAAATGGATGGAGCTGGATCTTCAATACATCGACAAGTGGTCCCTGTGGCTCGATTTCCAGATCTTGCTGCAGACCATCCCGGCCGTGCTCAAGGGCTCGGGCGCTGTTTGACCTTTGCCTGGGTTCTTGGGAACGATCTCTTTCACACCAACTCACCCGACCGCGAGAGCGTATCCACCTTTCTCATGGTCAGCGCGGATGCAACAAAGTAGTGATCAACCTACCGTTCTCTCCGATTGTTCTTCCGATGGGAACCGGCCTATGTTTTCTGTCCCAGTACCAAAGCATCCGTGACAGTTTTCTCATTGATTCCGATGTGCTGCGTTTTTCCACACCGGGTGAACTGTCGCTGACCCAGAGCCAGATGAGCTGGCGCAGCGTCGCGCGAAGCGAGGCTCAGGTTTGGATGTGCCGGTGGGGCTCGCGTCAAGGTTTCCACGTACCGGCTTCGCCGGGAACACTGGTTTCCGCATCATAAGGAGAGCCAAAAGGCAGTAACAACATGTCAAGAGAGTCAGCAGAGAAAAATAATCCCGGTTCCGCAGACGGACCGTTGTTTGTCGTAGGCCTTCCACGCTCTGGAACCTCATTGCTATATGCCCTACTCAACCAGCATCCGCAGATCGCGTTGCTTTATGAGGGTGATCTGCCAGGGTTGTGGCCGCTTTTCCTGACTCGGAGAAGCAAGTCGCAGTGGCAGGAGAGATGGAATTTCTGGAACGGCTCCATAGAGCGCCATCAAATCGATACCAGCAGAATACCCTCGGATGTTTCGGACATAAGGACTGCTACCGAGATCGCTTATAAGCAATATGCGCAGAAGAAAAATGCTTCTATTTGGGGTTGCAAGTCTCCGAACCAATACGACTCTCTGGTTCGGCTGGCGGTTCTCTTCCCGGATGCCCGGTTTGTGATAATCCGGCGGGATCCCGCAGATATATGCCGCAGTATCGTACGGGCGAGCAAAGACTCCGCGCGTTTCAAACAGAAAGGCCTGACGCACCGAGCCTTGCTGGGCTCCTACCGGCTGGGAATAGAACGAGACCGCCTTGTGCAGCGCGGAGTTCCGGTTCACGTACTTCAGTATCAGGACTTGATACGCACTCCCGCTGACGAATTGATGAAAATCTGCAGCTTCTTGGGGATTCCATTCCATTCCGGCATGACTTCCCTTGAGAATGCGGATCGGTCGGCAATTATGGAGGGTACGCACAACACTTTGGTGAGAGGCGAAAGAATTGTAGCTTCCCGCCGGCAGCCAGAGGTGCTTCCTGTAGGATTTAGAAGGAAGATTGAAAGATACAAAAACCTTTGGCGACAGGGGCACGTCGATTTGGCAATTTTCCCGCCCTCGGAGGAAGACAATCTGACCACGCCGTCACAGTTAGAAAGAGCCTGTGACGAGCTTCGATATCGCCTTCTACGAAGCTGGGACTCATTCGTTGTTTTTGTCTACTGCTTTGGCCCCATAAGGTTGTTAACGGCCTATCGTGCTTGGAAAGGCATGATGCGATTCGCATTCGCGAGCAACGTCGCAGGGGATGCGCAGGAAGCTGCTCCTCACCCCACACAGACCCCGGCAAGCACAAGCAGCTCCGACTAAAGGAGCATTCCTTAAACACATGACCCAGACGGCTCAGCTATCCGATCGTAAACACACGCAGGTGGAGAAATCTGTGTCCGACAAGTTCGAAATTACTCGTCGTGCACCGGATGAAGCGATGCCTCTTTCGTATGAACAAGAGCAGGTGTGGTTGCACGCACAACTGGCGACTAACCTTCCCTTGTACAACGAGCCGGGAACTATCCGCTTTCTAGGCGCTCTCGACGTTTCCGCACTGGAGAAGAGCTTTAATGAAATTCTGCGGCGCCACGAAGCGTGGAGGACGTGCTTTGAGATTGTCGACGGTGTACCGGTACAAAAGGTACAGCCGAGCCTCAAGGTTTCCCTGCCAGTGCTCGACCTGCGAGCCCTTCCTGCTGAGCGGCGGGAGTCTGAAGCTTTACGTATTGCGACCGAGGATGCAAGAAAACCGATCGACCTGACGAAGGCCCCGCTTTTCAGAACCAGGCTGATGCGGCTGGAGAACGAAGAGTACCGGTTGTATCTCACCCTGAGCCATATTATTTTTGACGGCTTTGCCATTTATCGGGTGCTTCTGCCAGAACTCTCGACGCTATATGAGTCGTTCGCTGCTGGAAGACAGTCGCCATTACCGGAACTCTCCATACAATACGCAGACTATGCCTGCTGGCAACGCCGGAACATAACGGAAGAAACGCTTGCCAAGGATCTCGACTATTGGAAGCGAGAACTTGCAGGACCTCTCCCGGAGTCGTATTTGCCGGTGGATCGCCAACGGGTGGGACCGCAGACATTTTGTGGGGCCACGTATCCCTTCCAGCTAAGCTCCCGATTAAACAGTGCCCTGATCGCGCTCAGCCGGTCCCAGGGAGTCACTCTATACCAGATACTCCTGGCCGGGTTTGCTGCTCTTTTAAGCCGCTACTCCGGTGAGCCGATCATCCCCATCGGCAGCCTCACCGCGGGGCGCAAGCTTCATGAGACTCAGTCGCTGCTGGGGTATTTCGTGAACACAGTGGTCCTGCGGTTGGAGCTCTCGGGCGATCCCAGCTTCCGTGATTTGGTGAAACGGGTGCGCAATGTTGCCCTCGGCGCTCTGGAACACGACAACTTACCCTTCGAGCATCTGGTCAGGGAAATGCGAACCACGCGGGACTCTTCGCACAATCCCTTATTCCAAGCGTTGTTTTCGCTGGCGCCACCTCCGCTTCCGAATCTCGATCCGGCGTGGCAGATGACACTGACAGAGGTCGATACCGGCGTCTCAAAGTACGACCTCCATTTCGAGATCGATCAGCGTGGGGATGAAATTCTCCCACGATTTCATTACAGCACGGACCTGTTCGATCCGGCCACGATTGCGCGCATGGCGAACCACTGGATGAATCTGTTGGAAGGCGCAGCCGGCAGTCCCGACCTGCGCGTGTCGCAATTGCCTCTGCTTTCCGGGCAGGAGAAAGAGCAGCTGATAGTCGAGTGGAACGATACTGACGCCGACTACCCGCGCGACAAGAGTATTCCGCAGCAGTTCGCCGCCCAGTGTGAGCGCACTCCGCATATCGTTGCGGTTCGGGAAGGGAATCAGCAACTCACCTTTTGCCAGTTGGATGAACGCAGCGATAGTCTGGCAGAATACCTCCGCAACCTGGGAGCAGGACCCGGAACGACAGTCGGGTTGTGCATTGAACGATCGATAGACATGGTGGCCGGACTGCTCGGCATTCTGAAAACGGGAGCAGCCTATGTTCCCCTGGACCCTTCGTATCCGATGGAGCGACTCGGTTTCATGCTGAAGGATTCTGGGGCAGCGATTGTAATCGCACAGCGCAAGTCCGCGGGCAGGATTCCAGCGAACAGCGCGCGTGCCGTCTGGTTGGATTCGAACTGGAGTGCGATCTCAGCCGAGCCGACGGATTCGCCAAGCCTGAATTCGCCAAGCCTGAATTCGCCAAGCCTGAATTCGCCAAGCCCGGATTCGCCAAGATCGGTTCGGCCCACCAGCAGTCAACCGGATGATACTGCGTACGTGCTTTATACCTCAGGTTCGACGGGGACGCCGAAGGGAGTGCAGGGGACGCACCGGGCGTACCTGAATCGCTTTGCCTGGATGTGGCGGGCTTATCCGTTTCAGGCCGGGGAAGTTTGCTGCCAGAAAACCAATCTTGGTTTCGTGGATTCGGTGTGGGAGATCTTCGGGCCGCTGCTGGCCGGCGTGCCCAACGTGATCATCCCGCAGGAAATCATAGGAGATCCCGAAGAACTGCTCGCCACGCTGGCGCGGGAGCAGGTGACGCGCATCGTGCTGGTGCCCTCGCTTTTGCGCGTGTTGCTCGATCACGCGCCACAACTGGGCAAGCGAGTGCCGCAACTGAAGTTATGGACCTGCAGCGGCGAAGTGCTGCCCACGGATTTGGCGGAGCGCTTCCTCGCCGGTTTTCCTGAGGCCACGTTGCTGAATCTTTACGGCTCGGCCGAGGTGGCAGCCGACGTCACCTATCACGAGGTCAGCCACAAAGACCTGCTTGCCGGCTCGATTCCTATCGGCCGGCCGATTGCCAACACGCAAGTCTACATTCTGGATGGCAACAGGAATCCGGTGCCCGTCGGGGTGCGGGGCGAGATCTATGTGGGCGGCGACAATCTGGCGCGGGGCTACTGGCGGTCTCCGGAGCTGACCGCGGAGCGCTTCGTCGAAAATTCAATTGCGCCTGAGCGTTCACCGCGGCTATTCCGCACGGGCGACCTGGGCCGCTTCAAATCGACGGGTGAGATTGAGTATTTGGGGCGAGTGGACAACCAGGTGAAGCTGCGGGGAATGCGGCTGGAGTTGGGCGAGGTCGAGGCAGCGCTCAGCGGGCATCCGGCAGTGCGCCAGGCAGTGGTGGCGCTCACACCCGATCAGCAGCACCTGGCGGCCTACATCACGGCAGAGAACGGACAGGAGCCCTCGGCCGAGGAATTGCGCCGCTACTTGCGGGCTCGCCTGCCTGAATACATGGTGCCAGCCAGCTATAGCCGGCTGCAGCAGTGGCCGCTGTTGCCCAGCGGTAAAGTGGATCGTCGTGCATTGCCGCAGCTCGGCCACGCGGAGTCTGTACAGCAGTCTGTCTTCGTGGCTCCTCACGATGCGGTGGAGGATCAGCTGCTCACGATCTGGAAGGGCATTCTCAACCTGGATGCGATCAGCGTCACCGATAACTTCTTCAGCATTGGTGGCTACTCGCTGGCTTCGGCACGGCTACTTGCACGCATTCAGCAAACTTTCGGCAGGAAGCTAGGACTCAGGGACGTGTTCGAAGCCCCCACGATCGCTGAGATGGCCGAGCTCATACGGAGGGAGGGCAAGAGTTCGGATATGCAGGGCATCCTACCGCTCCAGCCCAACGGTTCGCTGCCCCCCTTCTTCTGGGTGCGGGGTGGTCCTCTGTTCCTGCCACTTTCGCGGCGACTCGGTCCTGAGAGGCCTTCCTTCGGACTGCAATTGTCGAGTTCCCTCGTCAGTAAATTACCTGCTACGTACAAGTTTGAAGATATCGCGTCGAGCCTTATCCAGGTGATGCGTGCGGTGCGGCCGAATGGCCCTTACTACCTGGGTGGGCTGTGCGTCAATGGTGTGGTCGCGTATGAAATGGCTCGGCAGTTGGTGGCTGCGGGAGAATCCGTGCCCCTGCTCGTCATGTTGGATTCGCAAAATCCAACTTATTATTTCGATTATTCCCCGGACGGCCGGACATCTTTTCTTTATCAGAAACTCAAGTTCCATCTCGGAAAGCTAGCCAAGCTGAGGCGCACCGGGCTTCGGCACTATATTCAGGAACGCTCCGCCGACCTACAGAGAAGGTGGAATCAGCGGATGTGGAACAACGTTTACCAGCGTGGTAATCGGCTGCCGGAAGACCAGCTTGGCGATATGGGCAGCCTGGTGCATCCGGCCGCAATGAAGTATCAGCCACAACCATACGGCGGTCGAGTGATGTTCTTCCAATCGGCAGACTGGCCAAAAGGCGGATACTGGAAATTTCAGCGAGGATGGCCAGGGTTCGTACGCGGCCTGATGGAAGTACACACGATCGATGCGGAACACGAAGAGATGCTTCACGACCCCAATGTTGACGGCATCTCTGGTCCAATCCTGTCGTATCTGGCCGACGCTGGCAAGGCAAATTACGCCCCAATCAATTCAGACGCCACCTTGGCCGGGCGAAGTTAAGCCTCTTTCCCGCTCCGATGAACAATCCTAACGCGAGACCATCGATCGCTTCGAACTCCGAGTCGGGTGGCGTCCTGCTTACAAGTGAAGACGCTTCCCGGGGACTCTCTGCGTCTGCCGTCGTCCATCCGCCATTGGTTGGGTCAATACCGCTGTCGATCGCGCAGCAGCAGGTTTGGTTACATGGGCAACTTGCCGCTGGCGTTCCACTTTATAACGAGGTCCTGATTCTTGCACGAGCCGGTCTTCTCGACCAAGAGGCACTCAAGCGAAGCTTCGCAGAAGTCATTCGTCGTCACGAAACGCTGCGCACGACTTTTGCGGTCGAAGACGGGAGTCCGGTGCAGGTAATCGCCGAGCACCATGAGATGGATCTGCCAGTCACGGAATTGAGCGGCTTGCCCGGCCAGAACCGCGAGGCCTCGGTCTTGCGCATCGCGACTGAAGAAGCGCGGCAGCCGTTCGATCTGACGAAGGGCCCGCTGATTCGAGCCCGTCTGCTGCGGTTATCGAAACAGAATCACATTCTCGTCGTGACGCTGCACACCATCATTGGCGATGAATGGTCGTTGAGTATTCTGGCGGATGAACTGGCCGCGCTCTACGAAGCATATTCGGCTGGCGAACCATCCCCTCTGCCCGATTTGCCGATCCAGTATGCGGATTATGCGCATTCGCAAAGAGAATGGTTACAGGGGGATGTTCTCGACCGTCACATCTCTTATTGGGGGAAGCGACTCGCCGACCTTCCAGTCCTGGAGTTACCAACGGATCGAGTCCGGCCAGCGGTACAGGGATTTCGCGGGGCACGAGAGCCGCTGCAACTCTCAAGAGATTTGAGCGAATCACTCAAGGATCTAAGCGAACTAGAGGGAGCACCTCTCTTCGTGACGCTCGTGGCCGCATTCCAAACGCTGCTGTCACGTTACACAGGACAGCGCGACATCGTGGTTGGTTCGATTGTCCCAGGACGCGAGGAAGTTGATGCGGAAAATCTGATTGGCCTCTTTGCTCACACTGTACTCATGCGTGCTGAGATCGAGGGGGATGCTACTTTCCGGGAATTGCTGCGGCGTGTGCGGGATCTCTCGCAGCGCGACTGCGAATATCAGAACATGCCCTTCGACGGCCTGGTCGGCGAACTCCAGTTGGGGCGCGATCTGAGCCGCAACCCGCTTTTTCAAGTGTTGGTTTCCTTAACACCTGCGATGTCCGCCGCTCGAGGCGGTTGGGAGATCGTGAATCTCGACGTGGATGGCGGTGCGGCGAAGGTTGATTTACAACTCCAACTCTACGACCGGGCGGACGGGATCTTCGCTCGTTTTACTTACAACCCAGACATTTTTGACGCCGCCACGATCAGCCGGATGGCTGGTCATTTTCAGATATTGCTGGAAGGCGTTGTAGCCAATCCTGATCAGCGTCTTTCCAAATTGCCGCTCCTCACCCAGGCGGAGACACATCAACTGCTCGCGGAATGGAATGAGACGCGAACGAGCTATCCCGAGGATTGGCCGCTTCATCATCTGTTTGAGTCGCAAGTGGAGCGAACTCCTGAGGCGACCGCGGTCGTCTTTGGGAACGAGCGCCTGACCTATCGGGAGCTGAACCGGCGAGCCAATCAATTGGCACACCATTTGGTGAGCCTGGGAGTTGGTCCGGATGTGCTGGTCGGTATCCTTGTGGAACGTTCGCTCGAGATGGTCGTGGGGTTGCTCGGAATCCTCAAGGCTGGCGGCGCCTATGTGCCGCTGGACCCGGCATATCCAAGTGAGCGCATTGCTTTCATGTTAGAGGATTCTGAAGTGGTGGTTTTGCTCACACAGCACCACTTGCTTGAGACCATTCCTGATCGCCGCGCCAAAGTCGTTGTCCTGGACGCCGATTGGCATGAAATTGCAAAAAAGGAAGCTAAGAATCCAACCCATACGGGCGGACCCGAGAACCTCGCATACGTGATCTACACCTCAGGGTCGACCGGTAAACCTAAGGGAGTCCAAATTCCGCATCGCGCGGTGGTCAACTTTCTTACCTCGATGAGTCACACGCCGGGGATGACCGCCGCCGATCGACTGCTCTCTGTCACTACCCTCTCTTTTGATATTGCAGGTCTCGAAATCTATTTGCCTCTAGTCGTCGGAGCATCGGTTGAGATCGTCAGTCGCGAAGTTTCATCCGACGGATATCAATTGCTTGCAAAGCTTGCCAGCTCAGGCGCCACGGTGATGCAAGCCACACCCGTCACATGGCGCATGCTGATAGAAGCGGGCTGGAAGGGCACTCCGAATCTGAAGATGTTGTGCGGTGGCGAAGCTGTTTCCCGCAAGCTTTCCACTCAATTACTGCACAGCGGCGGCTCCTTATGGAACATGTACGGTCCAACTGAGACCACCATCTGGTCGACGTGCTCCAGGATCGCGCCCGAACATGAACCGATCGTCATCGGCCGGCCAATTGCGAATACAGACATTTTTATACTGGACGACCTCCTCCAGCCAGTGCCGATCGGTGTCGCCGGCGAATTGCACATCGGTGGTGACGGCTTGGCGCGAGGATACTTCAAGCGGCCCGAGCTGACGGCGGAAAAGTTTATTGCCAGTCCATTCGCACAAGACCCAACTGCGCGCCTCTATAAAACCGGGGATCTGGCGCGCTATCGTCCGAACGGAGACATTGAATGTCTGGGACGGATCGATCATCAGGTGAAGCTTCGCGGATTCCGCATCGAATTGGGCGACATTGAATCGGCACTGAGACAACATCGCGGCGTAAACGACACCGTTGTTGTCGCTCGCGAGGACACGCCCGGCGACAAACGCCTGGTGGCATATTTTGTCCCCTCGCAGGAAGCACCGCCAACGGTTGGTGAGCTGCGAGATTTCCTGAAAGAAAAGCTGCCGGAGTACATGGTGCCCTCGGCGTTTGTGGCACTCGAAGCGATGCCGCTCACGCCGAACGGAAAAGTCAACCGTCGGGCGCTTCCAGCCCCGGAGCAGACAAGCCTGGCGCCATCTGAGAGTTTTGCCTCGCCAAGAAATGGTCTCGAGTTCCAGTTGGTAACGATCTGGGAGAACGTGCTTGAGGTTCGGCCGATCGGTATCCGGCATAGTTTCTTTGAGCTGGGTGGAAATTCACTGGTTGCGGTTCGGCTCATGCAGCGCATCGAGCAGACATTTGGAAAGCACTTGTCCATGGCCACATTGTTCCAGGCTCCAACCATCGAACAATTGTCTGTGATTCTTCGCCAGGAAGGGTGGGCGCCGGCATGGTCCTCGGTAGTGGCAATTCAAACCGGCGGATCAAAGCCGCCTTTCTTCTGTGTCCATGGAGTCGGAGGTAATGTCCTGCGTTTCTACGCCCTCGCGCAACACCTCGGATCGGATCAACCTTTTTACGCGCTGCAAGCGCAAGGGCTGAATGCGGATTATCCATGTCACACACGAGCGGAGGACATGGCGGCCCATTACGTCAAGGAAATGCGCACCGTTCAGCCGGAAGGGCCTTATTTTCTGGGAGGCTACTCTTTCGGCGGCATGGTTGCTCTTGAGATGGCTCAGCAACTCATCGCACAAGGCGAGGAGCCGCCCGTAGTAGTGCTGTTCGACACATTGTGCGCCGCTGCACGGGAGACTTCGTTTTCCCACAAGCTGACTTCATTCTCGTCGCCGCTCCTCAATATTCTGCGAATGTCAGGAACGGAAAGGCGGGCTTATGTTTCGCGAGTTGCCACGGCTCCGCTGCGAGCAATCCAATGGGGACTGCACGTCGCGAAACTGCCACGCAAGGTCAGGAAGATCCGAAACGCCTGCCTAGAAGCTGCAAGATATTACGTGCCGCAAGCTTACCCTGGGCGGGTCATTCTGTTTCGGTCGAGTCGCGAGCCTCTCGGGGGACTTGGTGATCCGTACGCCGGATGGAGCGAATACCTTACGAACGGACTCGAGGTCCGTGAAGTGAAAAGCAGTCACGACAACATTCTTCTCGAGCCGCAAGTTCAACTTGTAGCCGAGCAACTAAGAACTTGTCTGGACGAGGCACAGCGAAGCTGCCAATTCAAGGGGATGATCCAGTGAACGGATTAGGACTTCAGGAACCCGCACCACTCGTCAAGCCTGCATCAGGAGAGGGCGCTGTCGGCCGTTTTCCTCTGAAGAGGATCTTGTCAATCGATCGCGCGGGCACAGTGCGGAAGCTGGTTCCATGGGTGATGAAGGGGGGGCTGGCCATCCTGGACCAGGGACTCTTCGCGGGATCTAATTTTGTGATTAGCATTCTGCTGGCTCGGTGGTTGACGCCCGAGCAATATGGGAGCTATGCGGTCGCCTTTTCAGTCTTCGTGTTCATGCTTATGTTCCACCAAGCATTACTGCTGGAGCCCATGCTGGTATTCGGCAGTTCGGCCTATCGTCATTGTCTCCGTGGTTACCTGAAAGCCTTGCTTTTGATTCATCTGGGCATGAGCTTGGCGATTGTTTTGGTACTAGGCATCGCAGCCGGCGTTGCGTTTGAGCTCGGGGAAACGAGCGGCTTGCCCGGCGCGCTCCTCGGTGTCGCTTTCGCAGCGCCGTCGATCTTGATGCTCTGGATAATCAGGCGAATCTTCTATGTGAAGCTTTCCCCTGCGCCTTCCGCTGGTGCGTCGCTTCTGTACTGCACTCTGATAATGGGAGGACTGGTGCTACTCTATCGCCATCATTACCTTTCACCTTTGTCCTCATTCCTGCTCATGGGAGTCGGGAGCTTGGTGACCAGTGCCGTGCTGCTCACTTATCTCGGATGGCGGCTTTCCTCAAGCCAGGATGCGCCCAGGCTACTGGACATTTGGCGCCGGCATTGGCGCTATGGACGGTGGGCTATAGGGGCCAATGTCATGATGTGGGTTCCGCTCAACGTCTTCTATCCGCTGCTCAGTAGTTTGTCCGGCCTGGCAGCAGCGGGTGAACTGAAGGCCTTGATGAATTTTGCTTCGCCCATGTATCAAACCAGTGCGGCACTTAGCCCACTCATGCTTCCTCATGCGGCTCGAGTGCTGGAGAAAAGATCACATCATGGCGCTAGCTCCGTTCTGTGGCAGCAGACCTTGTTGAGCGTTTCTTATTCAGTCCCGTACTGGGTTGTGCTTCTTCTGTTTCAGATGCCCATCTTTCGAATGATTTACTCTGGCCGATACACGCAAGTGGTCTACTTGATGCCCATCATTGCGTTGGCATGTGTGTTCGGCAGCGCGTTTTTCGGCCCGGCAAACGTGTTGCGCGTCATGGAGTCTCCGCGTTTGGTTTTCGCCGCCGTTTCCATTTCGAGCTGTGTCGCCGTCGCAATCGGCATTCCGATCACTTGGGCCTGGGGAGTTAAAGGGGCAGCCTGGAGCATGGCTTTGTCGGAAGTACTGGCTTTTGTGGCGGCTGTCGTCCTGCTTCGCCGCAAAGCCCGTAAGTTATCCGAGGCGGCGTTAAGTGCAACCGCGTAGTGTATTCCCAAGCGAAGTGGACAACCAAAGTGAATGAGGCTTGGGTCCTCCGCCGGGCAGGCGGTAGGCGAGTTGTTCAGCGATAAACACAATCAAACATTCCATCAAAATGTCCGACATAGTGACCAATTCGAGCGCCGCCCTCAAACCGAACCCTCGCCCCGCGAGAATCGATCTACGTTCGGTCGCTTGGTTTACGCTCTTTTTATTAGTAGGTGGCTTGGCGGTCCTTCATCCCCTCATTGTGCTGGGCTGCCTTGGGGTTGTAGCCGTGTTGGGCCTCTGCCGGCTATTAGTCACTTATGTGCAGCGCGCGCACCTGGAATTCTGGCAGGTTCTCACTCTGGTTGCCCTGACGGGTTACACGTTGTTGACTCGTGGATTCGAGAATCTGACTGTTCACGTCGGCGGGTTCCCGATCATCGTCGGTTATGTACTAATCTACGCCTCCCTCGGTTTGGCGGTTTTTTCCCGGCGGCAATTGGTAGCAAGCGCTCTGAAAGAACCTTCCGTGCTGTGCATGCTGGCCTTGCTTGTCTTCGCTCTGCTCCACCTCGCCGTGGACGTTCCTTCGTACGGGATTTGGGCCCTTCGCGACAGCACGATGTGTCTCGACGGTATGTTCATGCTTCTAGGGATGGCCTGGGCCATGAAGAGCAACAACATCGCTTTCCTGGCGCGATGGCTGCTCGGCCTCTACGTTTTGAACATGCTGTACGTCTACACGATGCCCTGGGGCGAGAGGCTGTGGTCCTGGTCTCCTGCAAGCGGCGTTTTTCTCAGGGTGCCGATACTGGGAGATTTCAGTGGCGCGGGCGACATATTAGTGGACGGCGCCATGTTTTGCCTCTGCGTCGGTTGCTACCTGATCAGCCGTCCGAGTTGGTTGATGCCCCTGCTGGCGATGGGGCAATTCCTGGGAGTTGCGATCACCCAGGGCAGGCGGCAGTACATAGGAACTGTGATCGTTCTTGTTATCCTTGGCCTCTTAGGCGAAGGCAAGAGATTTGCGAAACTCCTCGTCCTGATCCCCGCAGCCGTAATCGTGATCTTCCTGGCGACCAGTATCGGAGGCCTTAAGATAGCGGGCCGAATTGGCGAGGTAAACCTGAACTTTTTCGAAGCCCATCTTCGAAGCGTTGAGACCTCTGAGGGAACGCCGGGAAGCTCTGTTGAGAGTCGCTTCGACATGGCCGACCAGGCCTTCCGGCATTTCTTCGCGCACCCGGTGGTCGGTGAAGGGTTCGGTCGACCGCTGCTCACGGATATTGACGAGACCAATGGCGCGGTTACTCGAATTCCGCATAACTCAAGTTTGACCTACCTGGCCAGGCTGGGGGTGGTCGGATTCGTTCTTTGGATTGCCTTTCATTTCCTCTTGATAAAAAGATTCGTCACCGTGCTTCGCCACAGAAGTTCCAGCGACGACAAGCTGGTATCCGCCTTCGTGTTATGGCTCTTTCTGTTTTACGTGCTCTTTGTGAATGTAAGTTTGGTGGAGGGCCCTTTCGAGTTCCCCTCAGGCGCTGTCCCGTTCTATTTCTTCATGGGTCTCGCTCTTGGATTGATGCGTTGGCAGTTGTCCGACAGGAACAAACGTCAAAACCAAGCATCTGCGTTGGCCAATAGCGCAAGCATTCGAGCAGGCGAGTTCGCGTGAACTAAGCTTGAGCGCACTCCTAAACATGGAAATACCAAGAATTGTTACTACGAGTTGGGACGATGGCGATCGCGCCGATCTCAGACTTGCTGAGATGCTCCGGCTTCGGAAGATCCGAGGGACGTTCTACGTTCCGAACACTCCCTATGCGGGACGCCCCGCGCTTAGTCATGCCGACTTGAGGACCTTGTCGTCCGAAGGTTTTGAAATCGGAGCTCACAGTGTTTCCCACAAACTTCTCTGGGGGCTAACGGCCGAGGAATTAGCCAAGGAAGTGAGCCCCTGTAAGCCGATGCTGGAAGACATCCTCGGAACCGAAGTCCGGATGTTCTGTTATCCCTGCGGCCGGTACGACTCGAACGTTATCCGCGCGCTGGAAGCGGCCGGTTATTGGGGAGCACGAACCGTACGCATGCTTTCCACGCGGTTGGAGTTCAAACCATTCGAGATGCCGACGACTCTGCAGATAATCCCGCAGCGGAAGTCCAGCTATATCAGGAATCTGGCAAGAGCGCGAAAAATGGAAGGCCTGCAGGTTTTTCTGGCCCACATGACCAGTCTGGACAATTGGCTCGAACTTGGTAAAAGGCTTTTCGATTCCGTATTAGAAAACGGTGGCATGTGGCACCTGTACGGCCATTCGCACGAGATCGAGAAACTGGGTCTCTGGGAAGATCTGGCGGAAATGCTGGACTATGTGGCCAAGCGGAAAGGCGTGATGTACGTTCCGAATTGCGAGTTGATCCGGCTTCAATCGCCGGAAGGCAGCTACGACGGGAACGGCAAACTGTGAAGGTAATTCTCGTTCACTGTCATTACCAGCAACCGGGAGGCGAAGACGTTGTCTTCGAGCAGGAGCGCCAACTCCTGGAACGCGCTGGGCACCAGGTCGTGATCTACCGTCGAAGCAATTTTGAGGTGGACTCCTACCCCGGAATCAAGCGGCTGGTGCTGATACAGAAAGCGGTCTGGAACAATGACTCGCGAACGGAATTTGCCAAACTGCTGCGCGCCGAGAGGCCAGATGTCGTGCACGTACATAACACCTGGATCATGATTTCGCCGTCTATTTATTCGGCGTGCCGTGAAGCAGGTGTGCCGGTGGTGCAAACGCTTCATAATTACAGGCTGCTGTGTCCGGTCGGAACCTTTTTTCGGGATGGCAAAATCTGTGAAGAATGCCTGGACCATACTTTGTGGCGAAGCGTCCGCAACAGATGTTATCGCGATTCGCGCGCCGAAACTGCGGCTGTGGGCTTGATGCTGGCAGTGCATCGCACTCGTCACACCTGGGAGCGGGAGGTGGAGTCCTATGTCGTCCTCACGGAGTTTGCCAGGAAGAAGTTTCTGCAGGGCGGACTGCCCGCGGACAAGATATTTGTCAAACCTAATTTCGTGGATCCTGACCCGGGGGCGCGGGCTGGTGATGGAAGCTACGCAATATTTGCAGGTCGGCTCTCGCCCGAGAAGCGCGTCAGCACGATGCTATCCGGGTGGATCCGCCTTCGCAGCCGCGTCCCTCTCGTAGTCGTCGGCGGAGGGCCCCAACGCGATGAGTTGGAAGCAGAGGCGGTCAGGGCGAACATCAGCTCAGTCGTTTTCAAGGGCAAGTTGCCACACGACCAAACACTGGCGGCCATCAAGGGAGCACGCTTTCTGATTTTTTCTAGCGAGTGGTATGAGACCTTCGGACTCACCATGATTGAAGCATTTGCCTGCGGTGTTCCGGTCATCTGCTCCCGGCTGGGAGCAATGCAGGAGATCGTGGACGAGGGTCGCACCGGCTTGCACTTTACGCCCGGCGACAGCGAGGATCTAGCCGAGAAAGTTGAGTGGGCCTGGAACCACCCGGAGCGTATGCGCCAAATGGGAGAGGAAGCCCGGCGCGAATACGAAAACAAATACACTGCTGAGAAAAATTACCCTCGTTTGATGCAAATCTACTACGATGCGATTGCGGGACATGACTTAGAATCGCCGGAGCTTGGTTGCAATCGTGTACCTGAATAACTGCTGAGACTAACGTCGGAACTTTGACCGAATAATACTCCTGACCTGAAACGCTACATCGGGCCAGGCGTCCTGTTGCTGGCCAAGACCGGAGAATTTACCCGCATGAGCGCCCCCTCACCCTCGGCATCCTGCGCGAACTCGAACAAGAACGCGACGCGCGATTGCCCTCGAGCGGCGAGAGTGCCACTTCCTGTCGCTGCACGAAAGACGCACCGTGCGCCATCCCTTTGCGCGAAGGCCCCAGACGGAAACTTCTACCTGGCCACGAGTGAAGCGGAGACGAGTCGAAGACCATTGATCGAAGCGCTATGAACCAAGCCATCAAATTCGACGATCGCGGCCGTGCGCTGTTGAACCTGGCTTGTGGCACGCGCACCGACGCGAGCTGGAACAACCTCGATTTTTCCCCCTACGCCTTGTTGAGCCGGCAACCGCTGCTGGGAAAGTTCCTTCGTAAAACTGGTTTCCTTTCTGATCAACGTTACTTGCGACTGCAGGCCGTCGATCCCGCGATCATCCGCTGGGACCTGGCGCGCGGCATTCCTTTCGAAGGTGCGAGCTTCGATGTGGTCTATCACTCTCACTTTCTTGAGCATCTGGACCGCGGCGCTGCGCTCCTGTTCTTGCGCGAGTGTCATCGCGTGCTGAAACCGGGCGGGGTTCTGCGGGTCGTCGTGCCGGATCTGGAATTGCTCGTCCAGACCTATTGCACGGCGCTCGCGGATCTCGATCTCGAAGATTCTCTTACCGCCGAGACCGCGCACGAGTGTGCGATCTACCGCCTATTTGACCAGATGGTTCGCAGCGAAGTCTCGGGAGCGGAGGAGCAAAAGCCTTGGGTCCGCCGCATCGAGCGCTTGATCCGAGGCAACGCGGCCACCACCGGAGAAAATCATCGCTGGATGTACGACCGGCATTCCCTCGCCCGGATTCTTCGTCGCATCGGCTTCCGCGACGTTCAGCGGCAGAATGCGACCACGAGCGCGATCGCCGGATGGGAGGGGTGCTTTCTCGATTACGAGCAGGATGGTCAAGCGTGGAAGCCGAACTCGCTTTATCTGGAGGCGAGGAAGGCCGTTTAGCAAAGGAGCGAACCATGAGCTACGCAATCGCCTGCTGTTTCGTCGTGCACGTCGACGACGACCATCTCAAGGTTCACGGCGCGCTGGCTCTCTCGCCGATGTTAGAGGGCTTGCTCAAGAGTGCACCAATCGCTAGCAATCTTCAACAATTCATGTAGTGCCAACCTGAGCTGCAGAGATGTTTGAGGCATTTCTGATCTATGGCGCTTGAAACAGTTCTAAGACATCGCCGCGGCACCGCTCCGGGTCGGAGGAGTAGCGTGACCATGGCTGCCGGGGAAATCGAAGCGCCTAAAGGGGACAATATTCGTCTCGCAAAAGTACGGTGGTATCTTTCCAGGCTGGCTTCGATGCAGCCGTCAGAGGTCGCGTGGCGCGCGCGCTCGGTGGCTACATTGCCCGTCGACTGGGCCCTCTGGAAAAAACAACCTGCCGCGCCAACCGCTCGCTGGGTGTCGCTGCAATCCGCCTCATACCCGGTAAAACTACATAGTTGCGGCGCGCCGATGGACCACATTCATGTGTTCGACCTCGAGTTTCCCCTGGGATTCGAGTTCGACTGGCATCGTGACTACCGCAACGGAAGGCAGGTCGAGCGCAGCTTCGCGACTACGCTGAACATCCGCGACACCGCCACCGTCAGTGACATCAAGTACGTGTGGGAGCCTAGCCGCTTCCAGCAACTGTCCGCGTTAGCGTTTGCCGCGAACGGCGAAGAGCAAGCGGACTATATCGTGCGGTCGCTCGAATCCTGGCTCGACGCCAATCCGTATCTTTCCGGCGTGAACTGGACCAGCAGCCTGGAACTGGCCGAGCGCATGATCTCTTGGACCTTCCTGCATCCGCGCATTGCGGAGCAGGTCGCACGCGATCACGGTTTCCGCCGTCGCTGGCTGGACTCGATTTACCTGCACCTCTCCCGGATCACGCGCAAGCTGAGCCTTTATTCATCGGCGAACAACCATTTGGTTGGAGAGCTGGTCGGACTTTTTGTGGGGTCCTCCTGCTTCAACTTCTGGCCAGAATGCGATGGCTGGCGCCATCGCGCCCAGAAATTGCTGGAGCGAGAAATCTGTCTTCAAGTTGGGGAAGACGGTGTGAACCGCGAACAGGCGATGTCGTACCACCTCTTCACCATGGAGTTGTTCTTGCTTGCTTTCGCCATCGGCCGCAACACTGGATCTCCATTCAGCGAAGGGTACGCACAGCGGTTGCGCGGAATGGCTGGATTCCTCGATGCAGTGGCCACGTCGGGCGGAGACCTGCCATGGTACGGCGATTCCGACGATGCGCGAGGGTTCGTGTTATCGCAAGAAGAAAGCGGGCTGGAGGTAACCATGCAGTTGGCTGGGTTGCTTTTCGGCGAACCGCAGTGGCTGCGTTTCAGCAAAACGCCCACCGCGGCGGCACGGGCGCTCGTTCCGGATCTGCTTCCGACTCTCGACCCCGGCCTGAACCGCACAGTGCAAGCGCGCGAGCTGTTTCCCGACGCCGGCCTGGCTTGTGTTCGCAGCCATGATGACAACGTGCGCCTTGTCATGGATTTTGGTCCGCTGGGCTTTACCAGCATCGCTGCACACGGGCATGCCGATGCGTTGTCGCTTTGGCTGGCGATCGGCGATGAATATTTCCTGGTTGACGCCGGGACCTACGCCTATCATTCGCATCCCGAGTGGCGGGAATTCTTTCGCAGCACGGCAGCACACAATACCGCGTCCGTGGATGGTGAGAGTCAATCACAAATGGCAGGCCGCTTTCTCTGGAGCGCGAAGGCGAATGCACGACTGCTCCGGTTCGAAACGAAACCGCAGGAAGTGACGATCGAAGCCGAACATGATGGCTATGCGCGGCTGCAAGATCCGGTTACCCATCGGCGCAACGTCTGTTTTGACCGCACTACCGGGAATCTCTCCATTGCTGATAGCTTCCAGTGCACCGGCCGGCACCAGGTCGACTTGTTCTTCCACATGCATGAAGAAGCCGTTGTTCTTGCGGTTGGCAATGGCGGGGCCCAGGTGGAATGGCGCGGACGACAGATCGTGTTCTTGTCGCCCGACGGTCATCGTCATTGGGAGCTCGTTCGCGGCTCGGAAAACCCCAAACTCGGCTGGCGCTCTCGCCAGTTCAACCAGAAGCAGCCCACCCCCACCCTACTCTGTCATATTCAAATCGAAGGTCCAACTACAATTCGCACACATTTGAGGATCAACTGATGAATATCAGTATCGTGGGACTCGGTTATGTAGGCGCAGTCTCGGCCGCTTGCTTGGCCGACTCGGGGCACCGAGTCTGGGGCGTCGACATCAATCCTGAAAAGGTACGCATCATCAACCAAGGCTGTTCTCCGATTGTGGAGAACGGACTGGCCGATAAAATCGCGCAGGGGAAGAAGACCGGCCTGCTATCCGCAACTACAGAGATTGAGCAGGCCTTGCGTGAAACGGAGCTAAGCTTCATTGCCGTGGCTACTCCCAGCCGCGCCAACGGGCAAATTGATCCCTCGCATCTGTTTCGTGCCTGCAACCAGATTGCGGCGGCCCTCGCCAAACTGGACCGTAAGCAGACGGTCGTGATCCGCAGCAGCGTGTTGCCGTCCATTTTCGACGAATGCAAGGTCATATTCGAGTCGAAAGCGCCTGGCTTGGTGGAGCTGTGCACCAATCCGGAGTTTCTACGAGAGGGAACTGCCATCCGCGACTTCGAGGACCCGCCCTTCACCATCCTGGGCACCCAGACTCCGGCTGCGGAGCAGACTTTGCGCTCGCTCTATTCCGGACAGGCAGCGCCGGTTATCGTGCTCGAGCCGCGAGAAGCCCTGATGGTCAAATACGCGAGCAATGCCTTCCACGCTCTGAAGGTTGCCTTCTCGAATGAAATCGCCGCCGTTTGTGAGAAAACCGGAGTTGATGCGGGGATGGTCATGAATGTATTTTGCCAGGACACCAAGCTCAACATCTCGCGCCGCTATCTGATGCCGGGCTTTGCCTTCGGAGGCTCCTGCCTGCCCAAAGACGTGCGAGCGATCCTTCATGCAGGAAAAGAGTGTGATCTGCAATTGCCGCTCATCGCAGCCACTTTGCTGAGCAACCAATGCGTGATCGAGCGCGCCTATGAAAAAGTTCGTGCCACGGGGAAGCGGCGCATCGGGCTGGTCGGCCTCAGCTTCAAATCGAACACCGATGACCTGCGGGAAAGTCCGTTTGTCGAACTGGCGGAGCGATTGTTGGGGAAAGGGTATGAACTGCGAATTTATGATCCCAACGTGATCGCCGCGCGATTGACGGGCGCGAACAAGGAATACATCGATGGCGTGATTCCTCACCTTTCGCGTCTGCTCGTGCCGTCGCTTGAGGAGTTGAACGATCTTGAGTTGCTGATCATCGGGCACCACTTCGGTGGAGTCAACGAGATGATCGAAAACACGCGGGCATTCGTAATTGATTTGAACGAAAGCGGGACGAGCCCGCGGGGCCGCGCATTGGAAAGCGAGTTGGTGATCTGAATGGGATCCAAGCGCAACATTCTAATTATCGTTCAAAATCTTCCAGTGCCCTTCGACCGGCGCGTTTGGCAGGAAGCCACCAGCCTGCGCCGGCACGGCTTCGGAGTGGCCGTCATTTGCCCGAAGAAGGGGAAATGCACGGCCGGTTACGAGCGATTGGAAGACGTGGATATTTATCGCTACCCGCTGATTTATGAAGCCAACAAAGGTGTGGCAGGATATTTCTTTGAGTTTGTCTATTGCTGGCTGGCCAGCCTGTGGCTAGCTCTCAGAGCATATGCTCACCGTCCATTTCAGGCCATCCACGCCTGCAATCCCCCCGATACTTTTTTCGCCCTGGCGCTGCTGTTTCGGCCACTGGGAGTGAAGTTCGTTTTTGATCATCACGATCTATGCCCGGAGATGTATCTCGCCAAAGGGCGCAGTCGCACAGGGATGCTTTACCGCGCGCTGCTGATGCTGGAACGGATGACGCTGAGGTCGGCGGACGCCGTCATTGCTGTGAACGAATCTCACCGGACGATCGCACTGCGGCGAGGTGGCATTCCGGATGAAAGAATCACCGTGGTGCGCAGCGGTCCGCGAGGAAATTGGGCCGACATCCACTCCCCAAGCCCGGAACTGAAACGCGGGCGGCCGCACATGGTTCTCTACCTGGGCGAAATGTGCGAGCAGGATGGCGTCGATCACCTGCTGCGCGCCATCGAGGGCTACCGCACTATGGCGCCCGACGATACGCTGTTCGCATTTGTCGGCGGCGGGCCTGATCAACCGCGCATGAAGGCAAAAGCTGAAGAGATGGGCCTGGGACAGATGGTGCATTTCACCGGACGCATTCCGGACGAGGATTTGTGGGCATATCTTTCGACCGCTGATCTTTGCGTCGATCCCGACCCCTTCACCGAGTGGAGCAATATGTCCACGATGAATAAGATCATCGAGTACATGGCGTTCGGCCGGCCTATCGTTGCATTTGATCTGGTGGAAAACCGCCGCTCGGCTGAATCCGCAGCCGTCTACGTTGAGGGTAATGATGATGCTGCGCTGGGGCGCGCGATGCGTGAGTTGCTGCTCGATGTCGAGCGGAGGCAAAGCATGTCGCAGTTTGCTCGCACCCGTTTCCGTGACGAACTGGCGTGGGAGAACTCCGAACAGAGATTGATAGCGACCTACCGGCAGTTGCTGGATGTGGGATTGTCAAGCCCGGTCGTTAACGCCAGACCCCAGGAATCTGTAACTAGCGACCGTCCCGGCGCCTAAATAGTTCACGCAAGGCCGACAGCGTTGCGCATCCGTTCTGATTCATGCCTGCGCTCGCTATCCTGATTTCGTTTTTTAGTTTCTCGGTTGTCCACTCATAAAGAAAGATAAGATCAATGAGAAATATGGGATCCCCGTTATTAGTTATTCGCGCCTTTGTTGTCGGGATGTTACTGGTGGCAGTGTCCTTGAGCTGGGCGCAGGGCCAATCGAAGGTGGTCGTGGTGAAGGCCGTAAAGCACGCTGTTGCGCCTCCGCTAAGCCAGATGGAGTCCATTCCCGCGCCGTCAGGGCAAATGAGTTTGCTGGACGACGACGATAATGACAGGTTGGTGATACACGGGCCCCGCGCCACCAGCCCGGCCCCAGATTCAGCCCTTCAGGGATCAGACCAAACGACAGCTAGCTCCGCTCTTTCCACTCTCTCCACAAATTCGGGACTGAACATTCTCGGCGTCGGAAACGGCTTTCCTGGTTACGCCATTCAAGCTATTGTTCCCGACTCCGACGTGGCCGTGGGACCAACGCAGGTTGTCCAGTTTGTGGACCGGTCCTTTGCGGTGTTCGACAAATCCACTGGCGCTGTGGCTCTTGGCCCGATCACCGGGGCTACCTTGTGGCAGGCATTAGGAGCACCTTGCTACATTAGCGGAACAGACTACTCTGACGAAATCGTCCAATTTGACAAACTGGCGAATGTATGGGTGATGTTGATGCCGGTCTGGAATAGCCCCAATCAACTGTGTGTTGCGGTTTCCAACACGGCAGATGCAGCAAATACGACCTGGAACCTCTATGACTTCCCGATACCCCGAGGGATGATGGCCGACTACCCCAAGTTGGCCGTTTGGCCGGATGCTTACTACGTGACTTATAATCAAGGCGACGATCTTGTGTTCGTGGGCGCCGCAGGTTGTGCGTTGGACCGCAGCGCCATGCTGACAGGTGCGGTGGCACCCGCCATGCAGTGCTTCGACCACATTCCCACCTCTTACGGCGTTCTGTTGCCTGCGGATTTGGACGGGGCCACTCCGCCTCCGACGGGCACGCCGGAGTACCTCCTCAATTTTGACGGCAACGATGCGTCTCTCGACCTCTGGCAGTTTCACGTGAATTGGACGACCCCTGCCAGTTCCTGGTTCGGGACCTCGTCGACGAACTCCAGTCCCACGAATATTCCGGTAGCGGCGTTCACCGAGGCCTGCGGCGAGACCATCGCCGAACTCAACTACACGACCGGCGCGTGCATCCCCCAGGCTGGAACCACGCAGATGCTGGACTCCTACGGCGACCGGCTGATGTACCGGCTCGCCTACCGCAATTATGGAACTTACCAGGCTCTTGTCGCCAACCACACCGTCACGATTGGGACAAGCAGCAGCCAGACTGGCATCCGCTGGTACGAATTGCAGAACACCGGGTCAGGTTTCGGAGTGTACCAGCAAGGAACGTACGCCCCCGACTCCAGCTATCGCTGGATGGGCAGCGTCGCCATGGACAAAGCCGGTGACATAGCTGCAGGCTATAGTGTTTCCAATGCAAGCATGAGCCCTTCGATTCGTTACACAGGCCGCCTGGCGACTGATCCGCTGGGTACGATGGAGAGCGAGATCGATATTTTGTCCGAGGCCGGCATTACAACTAGTTCTCGAACCAATACCTACCGCTGGGGCGACTACAGCGCCATGGCGATTGACCCGTCGGACGATTGCACCTTCTGGTACACGACCCAATATGAGACGAGCGGTACTTCCAATTGGAGCACCCGGGTCGCTTCATTCAACTTCCCGTCCTGTACGCAGAGCACGACGCTTTCCGTGAACCAGGGGGGGCAGGGAACCGTGACCAGCACCGACGGCCAGATCAACTGCACCAATGGCAGCGGTACGTGTAGCGCCGTTTACACGACTGGCAGTTCCGTTACCCTAAATGCGAGCGCGGCGAGCGGGTGGACATTTTCAGGATGGAGCGGATCATGCAGCGGGGCCAATCCTTGCCAGGTGGTCATGAGCAGCAGTCTGAGTGTGACAGCCACCTTCAGGGCCAATACCTCTTGGGCCATCGTTAATAAGTCATCGAAAGGCGGGGTCACGAGCCTTACGATTCCGGCCACCGGATCTGGGCGTCTGATTGCCGTAGCGCTGATATTCAATGGGAGTACCTCGGTCGCATCCCTTTCGGACAATGCGACTGGCGGAAGCAACACCTATGTCTCGGCCGGTGCTCGATCTACTTCAGGCGTATGGTCCACGGAGATTTGGTACGCCGTGAATTCGAAATCGGGTGCTACCGTTGTAACTCCTACGCTCGCCGGTACGTCTCCCCAGGTCCAGATCGCGGTTTGGGAGGTCTCAGGACTTTCAGCCTCGAGCCCAGACGCAACCAATACTTCCAGTGGCAGCCTGACTCTCAATAACACTCCTGGACCGGCGGTCACAAGCAAACAGGTTGGCGACTTTATTGTGTCCATCATGTTAGCCAACAGTTCTGACCTTAGTGCCATTACTAGTGGCAATGCGTTTACAGATGATTTTGGATCAGACGGAAACGGATGGGCGCATCTCACTAGCACTTCCGCCGGCGCAGGAACTTATCAGGCCAGTTGGTACACAGCTTCTCCTTCAGGCCAATACTGCGCCAGCACTGTCGCATTCCATCAGTGACCCCGACGCGAGGTGGTAAGCTGATCTGTTGTGGGACGGGGCGCACGAGTTTGCTCACGCTGCGTCCCAGGCGCGGAAAGTGTCGACTCCCTCCTCCTCAATAACGACCACTTTTCCTTATGTGCGGAATATCAGGAATTATTAACGGCGGAAACGCTCAACTGCTCGGGCGCATGAACGATATCATCGCGCATCGCGGGCCTGACGATGCCGGTCTGAAGTGGTTTGCCGAATCGTCGTCCGGTTTGGCGCACCGGCGCTTGTCCATCATCGATCTTTCTCCGACAGGCCACCAGCCAATGTGCAACGAGGCCGGCGACCTTTGGATCATCTTCAACGGGGAAATCTATAACTACAAGGAACTGGGGGAAGAAGTAACGGCCAAGGGCGTACGCTTACGCTCGACGAGCGACACAGAAATTCTGCTCTACGCCTATCAGATCTGGGGCGAGGCGTGCCTTGAGAAGTTGAACGGTATGTTCGCCTTCGCGATTTACGATTCGCGTAAGCGGAAGCTATTTGCGGCGCGTGATCGCCTGGGCGTCAAGCCCTTGTACTATCACTTCAACAATGGCTGCCTTGTTTTCGCCTCTGAGATCAAGGCCATTCTGGCTTCCACGCTGGCCCCGAAACGGCCTGACCTGAATGCACTGCACACTCCGGCACGGTTCCAGGTTTCTCCCTGGACCGGATTTCAGGACATCCTCAAGCTTCCTCCGGCGCACTGCATGACCCTGGAGAACGGCACGCTTTCGGTGCGCGAGTACTGGGGTTTGCATCCTTCTGAGCAGTTTTCAAGTGAAGCTTCGCTCATCGAACAGCTCGACGCGCTCCTCAGTGACTCGGTGCGCTTGCAGATGAGGGCCGACGTGCCGGTCGGTGTCTTCCTGAGTGGCGGACTGGATTCGTCGATCGTCAGCGCGCTGATGCGCGTCAACACGCAGCAGACGGTGCATTCCTTTACCATCAAGTTCTCCAGCGAAGACCAGAGGTTTGAGCAGATGGCGCCGGACTGGGACTACGCACGGCAGGTCGCAAAACAGTTTGGCTTCACCTATCACGAAATAGAAATTCAGCCACAAGTGGAAGAACTACTGCCTAAGATGGTGTGGCATCTGGATGAGCCCCTGTCGGATCCAGCCGCCATTAATACTTACCTGATCTCGAAAGCGGCACGGGATTTAAATATCGTAGTGTTGCTGAACGGGATGGGCGGCGATGAGATTTTCGGCGGCTATCGAAAGCATCTCGCCTGTTTGACTGCGGAGAGCTATCAGGCCATCGTGCCCGGTATAGTCCGGCGCATGGTACAGCAAGCTGCAGACTGGATCCCTGTGGCTACCACGAAGCGTGGATTGAAGCAGGTTCGTTGGGGAAAACGGTTTCTGTCGTTTGCTTCGGCTCCACGCAGCGACCGTTATCTGATGTCGGACCTTTCGTTGGCTCCCAAGCAGTTTTCAGAGATTTTCGCGAGCCAGATGTCGTATTACGACTCGCACTTCTTCAAATCGCAAGCTCCACGCTTCAATGGCAATGGGTTGTCATACCTCACGCAGATGTGTCTGAACGATACGCTCGTTTTTCTCCCCGAGCATAATCTGACTTACTCGGATAAGGCTATGATGGCGGCTAGTATCGAAGGCCGTCCTCCTCTGACGGATCACCGCATTGTCGAGTTCATGTTCTCGTTGCCTCCGCGGGAGCGCATCCATCGTTTAACTCAGAAGTATCTGCTGAAGAAGGTCTCGGAGAAATACTTGCCGAATAATATTGTTTACCGGCCTAAGGCGCCATTCGCCTCGCCTTTGCGCTCCTGGGTCCGCGGGCCGCTGGCGCCGATGATTGGCGATATGCTGTCCGAGCAGTCTCTGCGCAATCGCGGGTTATACGACCCGGTATACGTCGCCGGCCTGATCGCGCGCGACAAGCAGGGGCTTGAGGACAACGCCTACCAGATCTGGACCTTGCTGACGACCGAGATCTGGTTCCGTACGTTTTTCCAGAACTGACCGGCTTTCATCAATAGATTTGAAAGGACGAGCGATTGCTTCAGATCATCCAGTATCAGAAGACAGGTGAAATCAGCGTCGATGACTTGCCCGCGCCGAAGCTGCGTCCGGGGCATGTGCTGGTCCGCAATGCATTCTCACTGATCAGTGCCGGCACAGAGCGGACATCGGTGGAAACCGCCCAAGCCTCGATGGTTCAAAAGGCTCGCATGCGGCCGGATCTGGTTCGCCAGGTGATGGACAACTTCCGTCGCGAAGGCCTGGTGGCCACTTACAACAAGGTTCGCGACAGGCTTGATAACTACAAGGACCTCGGTTATAGCTCGGCTGGAATCGTCATCGAATCGGGAGTGGACGACATCAAAATCGGAGACCGCGTCGCTTGCGCCGGCGTCGGCTATGCCGCGCACGCCGAGATCGTTTCGATTCCCCGCAATCTGGCCGTCAAGGTGCCGGACGCAGTTGGCCTGGATGAGGCTGCGTTCACCACGGTCGCCTCCATAGCGATGCAAGGTGTGCGGCAAGCCGATGTGCGCGTCGGTGAGCAGGTAGTTGTGGTCGGGCTGGGGCTGGTTGGGCTCTTAACCGCTCAGTTGCTGAAGGCGAGCGGCTGCCGCGTTCTGGGGATGGATGTGGCTCCACGAAACTTTGACCTGGCGTTGACGCTCGGATGCGATCAATGCGCCATCAGCGGTGATGATGCTGTTCTCGAAGTGGAGAGTTTCACGCGCGGATATGGTGCCGATGCCGTGGTCATTACGGCGGCTACCAAGTCGAATCAACCGGTGGAATTGGCGATTCAATGTGCACGCAAACGGGGCACGGTAGTTACAGTCGGCTCGGTTGGAATGAACATCCCCCGTTCGCCATCTTACGAAAAAGAAATCAATTTCCGCATGTCCTGCTCCTATGGTCCGGGCCGCTACGATTCCAACTACGAAGAACGCGGGCAGGATTACCCCCTGGGCTACGTCCGCTGGACGGAAAACCGCAACATGGAAGCGGTGCTCGACATGATGGCGCAGCAGAAACTGAAGGTTGCGCCTCTGATCACTCACCGCATCCCAGTGGACGAAGGACTACGCGCGTACGACATTATCACCGGCAAGATTGAGGAGCCATATCTGGGCATCCTGATCCAGTATTCCGAACCAAGTGCCCCGGTCACGCTCTCGCGGCGGATGGAATTGCGCCCCGCGGCAGGAACAACCCAAGGCCGTTCTGCGGTTCTCGGCTTCATCGGGGCCGGAAACTTCACGCAATCGACTCTACTGCCGCCGATCATAAAGCTAGCTCCGCGAATGAGGGGTCTCGCGACTGGCAAGCCGCTAAACGCAAAAAATATCGCGAAGAAATATCAGTTCGAGTTCTGCGCAACCGAGGTCAGCGAGGTCATTCATGACCAGCACGTGAATTTGCTATTCGTCACTTCTCGTCATGACTCGCATGCGCGCTATGTTTCGGAAGCTCTTCGGGCGGGCAAGACCGTCTTTGTTGAAAAGCCGTTGGCGCTCAATCACGAGGAACTTGGGAACATTCTGAGCGCTTACGACGAAGCCCAACAGAGTGGAGCCGCGCCGCTACTCATGGTGGGTTATAATCGTCGCTTCTCCGAGCCGATTCGTGCCATCCAGAAGATGTTTTTGGGACGCACCGAACCACTGACCATGCACTATCGCGTCAATGCCGGCTTCCTGCCGCCCACGCACTGGATGCAGCATCCCGAGCAGGGGGGACGCTTTATAGGAGAAGGCGGCCACTTCGTCGACGTGATGCAGTTCCTTTGCGGCGCGCTCCCGGTCAGCGTCTACGCGGTCGCTCCCACAGACAACGCTCGCCGCTATAACAATGACAACGTCCTGCTCACGATCGCCTTTGCCGACGGTTCCGTCGGGACCATCCATTACCTGGCGAATGGCGCCAATGCAGTGGAAAAGGAATATCTGGAAGTGTCGGGCGAGTCGAAAACGGCGCGCATGTGGAACTTCAAGAAACTGGAATGCTCCGTCGGCCAGAAGAAATCGACCACCTCGTTCTCTGGAGATAAAGGACACACGGAAGAGATGAAAGCCTTGCTTGGCAGCTTTGAGTCCGGCACAGGTTCCCCCATCAGCATAGAGTCGCTGGCAGCAACCTCGCGGGTCACATTTGGCGTGATGGAATCAGTAAGCAC
>JBAWCJ010000469.1:0-15947 GCA_049590215.1 Candidatus Sulfotelmatobacter sp.
CGAGGCGTCGTCCCGTCGCGACGCACCGGCGACCGATTTCGCCGCGAGTCCGGCGCATGCGCCAGGCCTTTGTGGCTTCAGCCAGCCTGCGGCCCATGGCGCAACAGCTTCTGCAGGATCGTTCGCTCCCAGCTTACGCCGGCGTGCAAGCTTATGCGCGCGCTCACGCCAAAGAGGATGCCGGAGCGCTGGCCTGGCTAGTGGTCGGCTACGCCCACGTGCTCGATCGAGAATATGCCCAAGCCATCGACCCGCTGAGCCGTGCCAAAGTGCATGCCGGCGACCTCGGCGATTACGTCGACTATTACCTTGGAACTTCGTACCTGCAGACTGGACGCACGGCCGAGGCGCTGGCAAGCTTGACCGACTTTGCCAAGACCCATCCGGATTCGCTGCTGGTGCGTGACGCCGACGTCAGCTACTCTAGCGCGCTCCTGGCAGAGGGTCAGCCAGCAGAGGTCATAACTCTGCTCGCGCAGGATCGCACCCCCCTGCGCTCGGATGTGGAGCTTGCGCTGGGACGCGCCTATGCCGCGGCAGGCCAGACCGCGAAGGCCGCCGAAATCTTCGCGAACATTTATTACACGATGCCCGCCAGCGCCGACGCCGACGCGGCGTACGCCGAGTTGAGGAAGTTGCCGTCAGTGCCTCCTCCAACCGCCTCTCAGCTCAAGACCCGCGCCGATGGGTTGATGAGCAAGAAGCGATATGCCGACGCCGCCGAGGAATATCGAAGTCTGATCAACGAAATTAGCGCCAATGCCAATAGCACGGAGCAGTCAGCGATCCAACTCGACCTGGCCGACGCCCTTCATCGCGGCGGTAAAAACCGTGACGCCAAGATGGTCCTCGCCCTGGTCGGCGGCGAAGGCGGCGAAATCAACGCGCATCGGCTGTACTTGCTGGGTCAAGTCGACTTCGCCTCGAACGACAACGACGACTTTTATCGCACCGTCGACGAACTGCGCCAGGCTGCGCCGACAAGTCCGTGGCTCGAGCAGGCGCTGATCTCAGCCGCTAACCTGCATCTGGTTCATCACGAATACGATCAGGCCCTTGATGCATTTCGCGAAGCGCAGCAGCGCTTTCCCAACGGCGCGCGCGCTTCCTATACGCACTGGAAGGCAGCCTGGCTCACCTTGCGTCAGGGACGCAACCAGGATGCCGAGAAAGCGTTCGAAGAACAGATTGCCTTGTACCCCTCGGGAGCAGAAACTCCCGCAGCGTTGTATTGGCGCGCTCGTCTCGCAGAAGAAGCCAATCAGCTCCTCATGGCCCGCGCGTTTTATCAGAAGCTTTCGGATCGTTACCGCAACTTCTACTATGCGGAGTTGGGTCGGCAGAGACTAAAGCATCTTCCAGCGGCGGAAGCCGATGCCACCACCCACTACGCTTTGCTCGATCGAGTGCCACCTCTCGATATCAGCGGGAAAGTAGCCGATTCCGAACCACCATCAGACGAATTGCACGTGCAGAAGGCCGAGCTTCTCGGCAATGGCGGCTTGGTCGATTTCGCCGTCCGCGAATTGCAGGCCGCCGCTGCAGCCGACGGCGGCAGCTGGGGCCCGGCAGAAGCCGCACAGCTCTACGATGAAAGCGGGCACTACGATCAGGCCATCGAGGTCATGAAGCACTCCACGCCGAACTATTTCGCCCTCGACATTCCCGATCTGCCGCGGAAATATTGGGAAGCACTCTTTCCCAAAGCCTACTGGAGCGACCTGAAGCGCTCTTCCGCGGCGAATGGACTGGATCCCTATCTGGTAGCGTCTCTCATCCGGCAGGAGTCGGAATTCAATCCCAACGCGGTTTCGCGCGCCAACGCCGTGGGCCTGATGCAGTTGCTGCCGAAAACTGGCAAAACCGTCGCACGGCAAGTAAAGTTGAGGCGCTACTCGGCCAGCCAGTTGTATACGCCCGCGGTGAACCTGCAATTGGGCACGCGCTATTTCCGCGGCATGGTCGACAAGTTCGGCGGCTCGTTTGAATACGCCCTGGCCGCTTACAACGCAGGATCAGATCGCGTCGAAGACTGGCTGAGCCAGGGCCAATATCGCGACCCCCAGGAGTTCGTCGAATCGATTCCTTTCACCGAGACCCGCGAGTACGTGCAAGCCATCCTGCGCAACGCGAGTGTGTACAAACAGCTTTACGGCACACCGTAGAAGCAACACTACGGCCGCGACGCCTCAACAAACAACAACCCTTGCACCTTAGTGGCGTCTTCGGTTAAGCGATCGAAAGTGACCGCCCGGCGCGAATCAGAAAAACGCACATCCTGCAGCAAAAACTTGTGCACCGCATACGCGGTCTCATTCGAGGAGTAGTCAACCGTCCCGACATAAGTCACGCCGTACAGCACATACACAAGAGAGTTCCAAATCATCAGCGCAGGACGCTGGTTGCGAATCATGGCGATTAAGTGACCGGCGTTCACCTGATCTGGCGTTAGATATTCCGTAGTGACCATGATGGCTCGGCCATCGCTTAAAAGATGCTTTCCTTGCAGCTTGCTGGCAATGTCTTTCAAAGATTTCGGATCCGCTGACTCGAGGCTGTCTTCGAGAGCAGAATTCTTTCCGCAGCACACTTCCTTATCGTTGAAAAGTATTTCGAGCGCCGTCGCCAGCACCTCGGCTGCATGCGGAGATCGCGCCGTGAGCGGGGGCAGATCGCTGACGCGGACCTCCTGCTCTGGGTAAGCGACCTGCTGCGCGTACGCCAAGCAACAAAGGGAGGGGCACAACGCCACCACACAACTGATCGCGAAAATAAATCCCGATCTCGCCGTCTTGTCGGATCTCAAGGCTATCCTCCTATGGAACTGCCTTCGTGCCCACTTGGCTTGTGAAACAAAATTTCCAGCACCAGCAGTCCCGCCCCAATCACGATCGCGCTGTCCGCCAGATTAAAGACCGGCCACTGATACCGCTTCACATAGAACAGCAGAAAGTCGACCACGCGTCCGTGCGCCAGGCGATCCCAGAGATTCCCCAAAGCTCCTCCCATAATCAACGACAGGGCGACGCCGGTAATCACGTGAGCATGGTTGTTTTTCCAGAGCAATATCGAGACCACGGCCAGGGCGATCACGGAAAACGCGATCAGCATGGCCGTTTTCCAGTGCGCGTTCGAGTCGGCGAATAAGCTGAAAGCCGCGCCCGTGTTCTCAGTATGAGTGAGCCGAAAAAAGCCGGGGATGATTTGAATATGCGAATAAAGCGGGATGCGCTGCGCCGCCAGATGCTTGGTCCAGCGGTCCAGCAAAACCACGATAAGGGCGATCAGCAGGTAAAAGACGCGCGCGGAGTTCTTGGTCATTCGGAGTCTTGGCCTGCCCTTCTGGCTGCGAAGGCCGGCCCTGAAGACATCTTAAACTGTTTGCGCTTTCGATTCTTTTCGTCACAATTTTTCATTTTCATCTACCCCGGATACGGGCTCCCCATGTATTCTTATGCCGCCTTGAGACGGAATGCGCGCCCCGAAACGCAGCCTGCAGGCCAGTCCCAGGGTTGTTCTAATTCCTATGTCGGCGAAATGTGCGCATGAAGCTTTGGAGACGCTGGAGAGGCCGGACGCTGTTGTTCCTCGCTGTAGTTGGGCCGGGGATCATCACCGCGAACGTCGACAACGATGCCGGCGGCATCCTGACCTACTCCCAGGCCGGCGCACAATATGGATTTCTGCTGCTGTGGACCATGATCCCCGTCACCCTGGCGCTGATCGTGGTGCAGGAAATGTGCGCCCGCATGGGCGCGGTGACCGGCAAGGGCCTCAGCGACCTGATCCGCGAGGAGTTCGGGTTCCGCATTACGTTTCTGATGATGCTTGGAATCCTGATTACAAACTTCGGCAACGTGGTCACAGAATTTATCGGCATCGCCACCAGCCTTGAGTTATTCGGCCTTTCGCGCTACGTGACCGTTCCGGTTTGCGGCGTCATCGTATGGTTGATCGTAGTAAAAGGCCAATACAAGACTGTAGAGAAGGTCTTCCTAGCGGCGTCTTTTTTCTATATCACTTATATTTTCGCCGGAGCGCTCGCGCACCCGGCCTGGAAAGCCGCAACCGTCGCAACTTTCAAGCCGCCAGAGTGGGCGAAATTCCGCGAACAGGCTTACCTGTACATGGTGATCGGCGTAGTCGGGACCACGATCGCGCCCTGGATGCAGTTCTATCTTCAGGCCTCAGTGGTGGAAAAGGGCGTGACCAGGCGCGGGCTCCATGCTTCGCGCTGGGATGTAATTGTGGGCTGCATCTTTACCGACGTGGTGGCGTGGTTCATCATCGTCGCCTGCGCTGCGACCTTGTACGTGCACGGCTACCGCGACATCAAGTATGCCGCCGACGCAGCCCAGGCCCTGAAGCCGCTGGCCGGGCAGTATGCTTACATCCTGTTTGCCGTCGGGCTGTTCAATGCGTCGCTCTTTGCCGCGTCGATTCTCCCCCTTTCCACGGCCTACACGGTGTGCGAAGGCTTGGGCTTTGAATCCGGGGTCGACAAGAAATTCGGCGAGGCACCGTTTTTCTACTGGCTGTACACGCTGCTGATTGTGGCCGGCGGCGCCGTGCTTCTAATCCCCGGTTTGCCGCTCGTAAAGATCGCGGTCCTGTCACAGGTGGTGAACGGCGTGGTGCTGCCGTTCGTGCTTATCTTCATGCTGCTGCTGATCAATAAGAAAGAACTCATGGGCGACTACGTGAACACGCGCCTCTTTAATGCCGTGGCTTGGGCGACTACCGTGATCATGATCGGGCTGACGATCGCGTGGTTCTGGACGCTGCGAGGAGGAGGCTAGAATCCTCCGAGCTTTTCCACCTTTTTCGCCTGTCACAGCAGTTTCCCGGCCGCCAAATCCTTCACCAGCGAAGCGTCCGCCTCGAGAAAATCATACTTGGCTAAATCCCTTGGCGCGGACCACTGCAGATCGCGGAAGATACGGTTCTCGATTTCGCCGGTGTACTCGCGCACGATGAAAAATCGGAGTTCAACCATCGCCCCGTTCGGATACGTATGCTTCAGGCGGACGATCTCGTCGCCGATCTTAGCCTGGATCCCTAATTCTTCTTCCAACTCGCGGCGTAGGGCGTGGCGAGGCTGCTCGCCTTCTTCAATCTTTCCTCCAGGAAATTCCCACTTGAGCGGCATGGTCTGATGCCGGGTCCGCTGGCAGACTAGCAGCTTTCCATCCTTCTCGATCACGGCTGCAACCACCCGTTTCATAAATTGCCGATCCTGGAGAACGAACAAGTTCTCGCTTGTGTCTGCGGTTTGCCATCAAAACTGGCTCAGCGACCCTTTTCCAGCTTTTTACCGACGACTTCAGCGCAGTACTGGACGAGTTTCTGGTCGTCGACGCCGAACGCCGCGGGGAAATGGCTGTCGATGTCGAGTTCGCCGGCCACCTGGTTTTTCACGAAAATAGGCACGACGATTTCAGACTTTGTCTCCAGAGAACAGGCCAGGTAGCGGGGATCTTTGCTGACGTCGTCGACCACGATCGTCTTGCCGCTGGACGCGGCGGCCCCGCAAATTCCCTGGTTGAGGGGAATTCGCGTGTGCGGAGTCATAGCGCCCACGAAAGCCTCCAGCACCAGCATGGGCGGTTGGGCGCCGGCTTCGAGCATGTAAAAGCCAACCCAGTTATATTTCAGCATGCGTTCATGCAAAAGCTTGCAGACGCCTTGCATAAGGTCCTTGGCCGTGGGCGCCGCTTGTGCGAGTGCCGTGATTTCGTTGCGAACCTCTTCGATTCTGGTGGCGACGGGCATGAGGAGAATCTTAACTCAGAGCGGCAGATTCGCGGCTGTGGAAGATGAAACGCAAGTAATCTGCCGGATTCCTTCCGTGCGGGCAAAGATTTCGGGATGAATCGCAAAGGCCAGGGCGTCGAGACCGCGCAGCAGTGTGGGAGCGGGCGTGTTGAGATGCTCGTCCCGCACGCAATAGACGCGGTACGCGCGAGCGGCGCGAGTTCCCTGCCAATTGCGTTCGGCCACGATTCTCTCCAGCGGCACACGGTCGCCCGCTCCACACCAGGCGGCGATCACGATATCGGGATCCATGCGGGCGACCTCCTCGGCGGAAATCTGCCGTCCGGGTATTCCCAGAAACTCGCCCCCGGCAGCTTCCACCAGTTCCGCGACCCAGACTTGCGACGCAATAAGGGGTTTGCCCCATTCCTCGCAGAAAACTTTTGGACGAACCACTCCAGCGGTGCGGGCGCGGACTTGCTCGATATGCTGCTGCATGCGAGCGATCACTTCTTCGCCGCGTTCATTCGCCCCGACCACCCCGGCAATGAGGGCAATGTCGGCGTAGACATCGGCCAAGCTTTTAGGCGCAAGCCCTAGAAACGAAGTTCCCGACTTGAGTATTTCTATCACCGCTTTTTCCTGGTAGGGCACTGAGGCGATGACGAGGTCAGGCTCAACAGCGATAATCTGCTCCGCATTGGCCGTCCAGGAGTCGGAAAGGATGGTCCGCGGCTGCGCCATGATTTCGGGAACTACATCCGCGCAATACTTTGTACACGCGACTACGCGGTCGAGTGCGCCCACGGCCGCGAGAATGACGGTCGCGCTGGGTTGCAGGCAGGCGATGTGGCACGGCGTGTGCGAGGACGGCATGAGCTTTTAACTACTTACCGATCTGACTCAGCGCTGCCGAAAGCGCGTCGAGGGCCAACTGCGCGGCGTGGGTTGAGGCTTGGGGCAGACCGTCGACCGCGGCAATCACGTCCTCGCGCCGCAATTCGAGGGCCTCACTCAGCGTCTTCCCCACAATCAATTCCGTCAACGCCGAAGAACAGGCAATGGACGCCACGCATCCTCTCGCCTTGAACCGAGCCCCCGTAATTCGGCCTCCGCCGGCTTTCAGTGTTAGCCGTAACACGTCGCCGCAGGCAGGATTTTCGATTTCTGCCGTGGCGTCCGCGTCGGCAATTTCTCCCGCATTGCGCGGATTCTGGAAATGATCGAGTAGCTGCGCGGAATACATTTCGTTGTTTCAATTGTAAACGGCGGGCGCGGGGCAGGACGATCAGCCCCGCGAACGCTTGCCCTCAGGAAAATAAATTCGCCAGCCCTGCTCGCTGGCCACGGCCTCGAGATCGGGATTCGGGTTCACCGCGAAGGCATGCTTCGCCATCGCCAGCATGTCCCGATCCCAGCGGGAATTGCCGAATGCGCCGTCGATTTCCTTCTTGACCACCTCGCGGAGAGCCTCCGGTTTGCCCGCGCCCGAAGGCACGCGGATCAGTCGACCAGTAACGATGCCACGCTCGACTTCCACCTGGGCAGCGAGCACGTGGCTCTCAGCGATGCCGAAATGCTTCATCCCGGCGCGGATTACCCATTCATTGGAAGACGACACTGCCCAGACCTCGCAACCACTTTCCTGCAGACGGCGCACCAGCTCTCGCATCTCGGGGAAAATCTGCACGACAAAAAACTGTTCGAAGAAGTGCGTGGCAGCGTCCATCGTCTGCAGCTCTGGAATGCCCCGGTGCATCGTCACCATTTCGCCGCACATCGTGGTCTCATCCACTTCGCCGCGCTTGTAGGCAGCATAGCGCTCCCGCAACGGACGTTCGAGGTCCCGCGGAATAAGCTCGCCCTCTCTCAATTCCCAATCGAAAAAGCGCTCCCCGGCATCGCCCGACCACAGCGTGCCGTCGCAATCGAAGGCGGCAACGCGCAGCTTAAGACGGAGAATCGATTCAAGAAATTCGTTGGTGACAGGAAGAAATGTTTCGGACTCAGCAGCGTTCATCTACCGACAATAACGTGCTCGATGAAATCGCGCAACGTCGCAAGACCAGTCAAGAGCAGCGTGTCAGCAGCGCCGCGTAGTTCTCCGGAGTGTTGACGTTCAGGGCGACCAGAGGATCGTCGACCGGCACATACTGGATGTGTTCCTGATACTGATGTTCGACATCGCGGGCAATCGAGGTAGCCGGGACCCGGAGAAACGTCTCAATCATGCCGCGGTCCACAAGATATGGATGCCCGTGTTTGCCTGAGAACTCAGGCACGACGGCCCAGATATTCGGGTCGGCTGCCTCGAAGGCATCGTGGAGAATCTGGAGAGTCGCCGAGCCCGCCGGCGGGCGATCGACCAGAGTCACCATGGCGGCGTCGCGTCCACGGTTGAGCACTTCGCGCAAGCCGATCTGCAATGAACTGAACTGGCCGCGCGCCGGATCTTTGTTGACCACGAGAGACGCTCCGTCCGCATAAATAATTGGCGCCAGCGCCGCTTCATTTTTTCCGACCACCACCACCACGAAATCAGTAGCCAGCAACAATGAACGAATTGCGGCTGAGAGGAATGTGTCGTTGGAAATCGCTTGTCCGGCCACTTGCGGGGGCCAGGGCAGCAATGCTTTATCCCGGCCCATGCGCGAAGAATCTCCGGCGGCAAGAATCACTCCAGCGAAGGTGGAAGCGCGGATCATGCTGCGAAGATAGCAGGAACGGCAAAGAATTGTTGATTCTTGCTTGAAGCCTTGCTTCACAATCAGAAATCATCAATCAGCAATTTACTCATGCTCGTCGAGCGCCGCTTCTCGCGTGTCCGGCGTTTCGTTCGTTCCAGGCTGCGATTCCTCCGAGCGGAACCAGCTCATGTGCGGCAAGCCGGCACCCGCATGCCGGCGAAACGCGATCAGCTCTGCCGTTATCGCTACCGCAATCTCCTCGGGCGTGACGGCGCCGATGTCGAGTCCGATGGGCGCGTGGACGCGGTCGAACAGATGAGCGGGCACGCCCTCCTCCCGCAGTGTTTTAAAGATTCCGATCACTTTACGCTTGGAGCCGATCATCCCGATGTAACGGGCGCGGGTCTTCACCGCCCAACGCAGCAGGAGCATGTCGTCGCGATGACCGCGGGTGACGATGACAATGTAGGAACTTTCGTTGGGATCAAGCTGCTTGATCGCCTCATCGAAATTAAGCGCGTGCACTTCGCGGGCGGCCGGGAAACGCGCCTTGGTCGCATAGGAGGTGCGGTCGTCAGTGACGATTGGGTCGAATCCCGCCTTAGCTGCGACTTGGCAAAGATTAGCAGCTACGTGACCTGCACCGAAAATATAAAGTAATGCTGGAGGTAATACCGGCTCGATGAAAACCTCGAGCGTACCGCCGCACACCAGGCCGGTGTCGTATTTCGGATCCTGATTCAGATCGAAAGTGAGGGTGCGCGGCTTTTCCGATTCCATGACTTCGCGCGCTGCTTGCCACACGTCGGCCTCGACGCAACCACCGCCGATAGTGCCGACGATCGATCCGTCATCGCGCACAAGCATCTTCGCGGTCTTAAATGAAGGGATCGAGCCACGCACATTCACGATGGTCGCGACCGCGCCCCGCCGTCCGTCACGGCGGAGCTGCACGATTTGCTCGTAGATATCCATAAGGCGGGAGGTGGCTTGCAGATCTGATTATCAGTCGGTTAATAGGAGAGAGTCAAACGCAACCCATTTTGTGTTAGTTTCAGGCTCTTGGGAGAACGTTATGAAGGCTGTCCGCATTCATCAATTCGGCGGGCCGGAAGTTTTGACTTACGAAGATGTACCCGATCCGCAGCCCCGCAAGGATCAGGTGCTCGTTCGAGTGCGGGCCTGTGCGCTGAATCATCTGGATATTTGGGTTCGCAAGGGGCTGCCGGGAGTGAAGCTGCCGCACATTCTCGGCAGCGACGTCGCCGGCGAAGTGGTCGAGATGGGTGAGTATGTCGGCGGATTCAAGCCGGGGCAGCGCGTACTGCTGGCGCCCATGCATTACTGCCGACATTGCGAGAAGTGTGTCGCCGGAGTGCAGAACCAGTGCCGCGCATTTACCGTGCTAGGCAATGGTGTGGATGGAGGAAACTGTGAACTGATCGCAGTGCCCGCGGCGAACGTGATTCCAATTCCCGACTCGCTCGATTTCAATCAGGCGGCCAGCGTACCTCTGGTTTTTTTGACTGCCTGGCACATGCTTGTGGGCCGAGCCGGTATTCGCCCGGGACAGACTGTGCTGGTGCTCGGGGCAAGTTCTGGCGTAGGCATTGCCGCCATTCAGATTGCCAAATTCTTTCACTGCCGCGTGATTACCACCGCGGGTGACGAAGCGAAGCTCGCCAAGGGCCGCGAACTGGGCGCGGACTACGGCATCAACCACTACCAGCAAAAGATCTCCGAAGAAGTCCGGAAGATTACGAGTAAAGAGGGCGTCGACATCGTGGTCGAGCACGTGGGCGCCGCCACCTGGGACGAAAGTGTGAAATCCCTCAAGAGCGGCGGCACGCTGGTCACTTGCGGAGCGACCACGGGACCAAATGTTGCTCTCGATCTGCGGCATCTGTTTGCCCGGCAGTTGACCCTGCTCGGCTCTTATATGGGAACCATGGGCGAGCTGCACGAAGTATTGCGGCATGTGTTCGCTGGCCGCCTGAAGCCAGTAGTCGATCGCGTGTTTCCCCTCAGCGAGCTGCGGGCGGCGCACGAGTATCTGGAGGGGAGTCAGATGTTTGGCAAGATTGTGGTAAATCCCTAGAGAAACCTCCCAGCCCACTAATCATCCCGCCTATATTTGCCGATAGCCTTCTTGAAGGTCGGCTTCGGACGTTCTTCCTCTCAGTCTGGGTACAAAATAATGCCGCAATGGTACGGGATCGCTCTCGCCGCGCTCGGCATCCTGGTGATTTACCAGCAGTTCCGCATGTACCTGGCTCGCCGGAAGTCGAAGGAGCGCGAAGAGCTGTTCAAGATCGTTACCGAGAACGCCGCTGACATGATTGCGCTGGTCGATGTGAAGGGGCGGCGGCTCTACAACAGTCCCTCCTACAAGAAAATTCTTGGTTATTCGGCGGCGGAGCTTTCTGAGACGTCTTCTTTTGAGCAGATCCATCAGGACGATCGTTTTAAAGTGCTGGAAGCGGCGCGCGAGGCCCGCAGCACCGGCGTCGGCAAAAAGCTGGAATACCGCATCCGCCACAAAGACGGCAGCTGGCGGGTGCTCGAGTCGATGGCCAGCACCATCCGCAACGAGAAGGGCGAAGTCGCCAAACTGGTCATCGTGAATCGCGACGTGACCGATCGCAAACGCGCCGAAGAAGAACTCGAGCGCAACTTTTTTTACGATGCTCTAACCGGATTGCCCAACCGCCGGCTCTTTCTCGATCGCCTGCAGCACTTGTTTGCACGGGCGCGGCGCAATCCGGAGCGGCAGCATGCCGTGTTGCTTGTGGATCTCGATGGCTTTAAGACGTTCAACGACACCATGGGTCAGGCGCTGGGCGATCGTGTGATCGTCGAGATCGGCCAGCGTGTGGGAGCCTGTTTGCGGCACGACGACACGGTTGCCCGCCCGCAGTTCGACAACGCCACCATGGATGCGGTGCTTTCCCGCATGGGCGGTGACGAATTCACCATCCTGCTCGAAGAGGTGAGCGATCCGAGCAACGCGATGCGGGTCGCGGAGCGAATCCTCTCTGCCGTGGCTGAGACTTTTCTGGTTGAGGGGCGCGAGGTGCGCACCTCTGCGAGCGTGGGCATTGCATTGAGCAAGCCCACGCACCAGCGCGCGGAGGATCTTTTGATAGATGCCGACGTCGCGATGCGCCGCGCCAAAGCCATGGGAGGCTCGCGCTGCGAAGTGTTTGACGAGGCGGTGCACACCCGCGCGGTCAACCGGCTCAAGCTGGAATCCGAGCTGCGCGAGGCGCTCGAGAAACACCAGTTTCGCGTGCACTACCAGCCCATCGAGCAACTCGAGTCCCGCCATATCACCGGGTTTGAGGCACTCCTGCGCTGGCAGCATCCCGAGCAGGGTCTGATTTCGCCGGAGAAGTTCATGGCCGCCGCGGAAGACACCGGGTTGCTGGTTTCGATTGGCCAATGGGTGCTTCTGGAAGCATGTGAGCAGTTGCGCGCCTGGGACAACGCCTGGGACACCAAGATTGCGATTGAGAATTCCCCACTGCCGCGCGTCGGCGTGAGCGTGAACATCTCAGCCAGGCAATTGGCCGATCTCCGCTTCGTCAGCGGCTTGGAAGCGACGCTGCGGCAGACCGGGATCGACCCATCGCGGCTGCACCTGGAGATGACGGAAGGCGTGGCGGCGACCGATGAAAAACTGACCGCCACCGTGCTCTCGCACCTGAAGCAACTCCGCGTCGGCGTGATCCTGGACGACTTTGGAATGGGCAATTCCTCTCTCGGCGGGCTGCGGCAGTTTCCCATCGCTGCGCTGAAGATCGACCGCCGCCTGATTTCCGGAATGCTGGCTGACCACGGCACGCGCGACACGGTGGAGTTGATTGTCCTGCTCGCGCACAAATTGAAGTTGAAAGCAATCGCCGAGGGTATTGAATCCGCCCGTCAGGTCGAACACCTCCAGGCGCTAGGGTGCGACCTGGGGCAGGGACATTTCTTCTCCGCTCCGGTAGAGCCCAAGGCAGCCGAGCAGCTTCTGCGCCAACGGATCCCAGCACCGCATGCGAAGGTGGCGGGAGCGCAATAAGCTGTCGTCCGTGTTCCCATCGCGACGTCCGCGGTGGTGTCGGCTTTGATTCCCCGCCTCCCCCGCAATGTCTATACTCTTCTTGCCGGTCTGCAACACTGGCAGACGCTGATGCTCACCCCGACCGCCAAGCACATCCGCCGCGTGACCTGGACACTCTATGGTCTGGAGGCTGGAGCGGTGCTGTTTGTTGCCGGTCTGGTAGCTCTCTACCTCAATCCGTTTTGGCATTTTGACGATGGCGGGTTTCTCGATTGGCGGCTGCGCTGGTGGAACATTGCTGGTGAAGCGCTCATCGCTGCAGGCTTTTTGATTGAAGCGCTCGCGTTGGTCGGGTTGGCGGCGGTCGTAGTATCTCGCGTCGCTGGCCGGCGCCTGTGGCCCTACGTTGTAGCTGTTTTGCTGGTGGTTTGCACTGTCGTGTGGATCAGTCCTGCCGGCTTCACGCGCGATATGGATGCGCACTTCGAGTGGAACCTGGCCGACGGCTTCAACGTGTTCCGCCTGCAAGTCTGGGACGACGCCGCTGCAGCCTGGTTCCCTATAGGAAGTCCGGCGTGGCAATCGACGATTGGGATACAGATCCAGCCCTTGCTACGCGGCTATTTCAAGCTGAACGATTTTCAGAAGATGAATGGGGATATCGGCATCAAGGTCGTCCGCATCATTCCCATCGCCTGGCCGATCGAGTTGGGAAGCGGTGGCGAAATCCTTGAGGACCCTGATCAAACCGATCTGATGCGGGCGGCAGCGCGGGAAGACTTGAAGACCGTGCAGCAGTTGCTGTCGCCGGCAACGGGCGCCAACGTGAATGCAGGTGTAAACGCGCTGAACATAAACGCGTTGGATCAGAGCGGGCAAACTGCTTTGATTCTGGCCTGCAGAAATCCCAAGGCAAACCCCGACGTTGTGAAAGCGCTTCTGGCTGCGGGTGCGGACGTGAACCTGCGCAGTCGCGCCGGCTATACTCCGCTGACCTGGGCGCAAGTCCATAACAACGCCGAGGTCATTCGTTTGTTGCGCCGCGCTGGAGGCCGGCCCTAGCTGCACCACGCGGGCGTTGCTTTCGCGCTGATTGACCAGAGGCCGGAAGTTCAACGGGCGCCGTTGCCCGGGGAGACGACCCGGCCGTATTCCGAGGCACGGCTGAGACGGTCGAACATGCGCCAGGTGGCGAGTGAAATCTTGCTGATTGCCTGTTCGCCGTCGCGTTCGTTCGCGAGGAACGCGGTCATCACGCAAATCACATAAGGACGGCCTTCGACGAAGACGATGCCAGAATCATTACGCACGGCTTCAAGCGAGCCCGGCTTGTTGGCGATCTTTACATCGGCGGGCAGGTCGCGGGGAATCCACGAATCTTTATTTGTGCTTAGAACTTTGAAGAAGTCCACGGTCGATTCTTTGTCGAGCAGCTTCCCTCGATAAATGTCTTCCAGCAGAGTCATCATTTCACGCGGCGTGGAAATATTTTCGCGGCCTTGCTTGGCGGCTTCGAGATCCATCATCTTGCGGCGCAGGCGAGTGTGTGCCAGTCCGAGGGAATCGAGCATGGCGTTGACGTTCGCCATCCCCACGCGGTCGATAAGGACGTTGGTGGCGGAGTTGTCGCTGACCGCGACCATCATGGTGGCAAGATCGCGCAGCGTGATGCGGGTGACGCCGGGGGTGAGCCCGCCCATGATGTCACTATCGGGGACAAGATCTGAGGACTGCACGGTGTAGAGATCGGTAAGCTTCAGCTTGCCCTGCTGCGCCTGTAGATAAAGATTGGCGAGCACCGTGATCTTGATCGAACTCGCCTGGGCGAAGACTTCGTTCTCGTGAAGGAAAAACTGGTGGCCGGTGGTCAGGTCTTCGATGGCCACACCCATCACGCCGTCGAGATTCTCGTCGACATCGTGAATCGTCGACTCCAGTTTTTGCCAGAGAACTTTCTGTTTCTCCTGGGAGGGGGCGATTGCGGTTGGAGTATTGGCGGTCTGGGCCGAGGCCGAGGCGAGAAGCGCGAGGACGCAGATCAGGTACTTCAAAAGGCGATCTCCAAGGACGGGATTGTAGCAGTTTGCAAGCTCCTACTCGCAACTAGCAGATGAGCCGTCGGGAATGATCTGTAGGCGCGCATCCTTTTGGACCAGCGCGAGTTCGTCTATCGTCCAGACGCCGCTCTTTTCCTCTGCTGACATAACAAGGCTGCCAGCGCCTTTCGAGCCTGAGACCGGAATTTCCAGATGTGCCGAGCCTCTCGTGTTGCTCTCCTGCAGATTACCCATAACCATCCATCCCGCCTTAAAAGGTTCTCCGACTTTGATCGCCAAACAAGGGGAACGTTCAGCCACGATGAGAGTGGTCCTGTAGATTTCAGATTCGCGAATCATGCTCTCCGCCGCAAACAGTATGCCGCCAACAAATAGCCCGATTGTGGCAATTGCAGCGGACGCGGTCCATACCTTCCCGTTTGTCGACATTCCGGGCGGCTGGTGCACGCTCCCGTCAGATTGCTGCGGTTCCAAACCAAACGCGAAGCGTACACGTGGACGATTCAAATACCAGGCAACCCATCCCGAAACAATAACCATTCCCGTGGCTGCTGCAAAACGAAACTCTGGAGGCTGCGCGACAAACGGTATAAACAACACGCTTGCGACTGCGAAGAAAATCAAAAGGCCCAGCAGCCCTCGACGTGCCCAATTCCGAAGCTTCCACAATCCGAATCCGATGCACGCATAGGCTATGTAGAGCAGCCAGTAGAGTATGAAGAAGGGATAAGCGCCGTAGTGGATGAATGGCTGCAGCCACGGATGCGACTTCGCGACTCCAGCAGTCATCCCCTCCCACATTATCCGCGTCAGACCAAAGCCCAACAAGATGGGAAAGAAGAGGCTTCCAAGGCAACCGATCCATAAGAAGACTCCCGCCAAGAGCGTGATTCCAACCGGCCTCTGCGGCTTTGAATTCCTGCGATCCGGTGTGGGAGCTTCATCCATCAATCTTCGCCTCCCGCAGTTGCTTCACCGCGGTCTCGGAGCTCACGGGCGAATAGTAAACCTCTTTGAAGGTATACGACCGGGCTTTCGCGGCGATTACCGGCATGATCTCGATGTGCCAGTGATAGTCGTCGTCGATGGTCTTCCAATAGCCGAGAGTCTTCGAAGGATGCAGGCTGTTGGGCGAGGTGTGCAGCACGAGGTGGAAGCCCTCCGTGACGGTGCGAATGCGCTGCAGCGTGCGGCGCAAAAGCGCAGCGAGATTCACGCGCAATCCCGGCTTCGATAGTCCCGTGCGTTCGAAGGAGGCATCGTGGTTGCGAGGCAAAATCCAGGTTTCGTAAGGGACGCGCGGAGCGTAGGGCCCGAGCGCAACGTAATCGCCGCGGGCCTCGATCACACGTGAGGCCTGACGTTCCTCCTGGTTGAGAATGTCGCAGAACACGCAGCGCT
>JBAWCJ010000470.1:0-3737 GCA_049590215.1 Candidatus Sulfotelmatobacter sp.
GTTATCGCCCGGTGGGCATCGATCCTTCGTTAAATGGCGTGCTGGCGGCTCGCCGGGTCACTCAGCAACTGGGCATTGACGCCTGCTTCGTGGTGGCGGATGGACGCTATCTTCCGTTTCGCACTGGGACTTTCGATCAAGTATTCTCCTACAGCGTGCTGCAGCACTTAAGCAAGCCGCACGTTTGCGAGATCCTGGAGGATGTGGCGCGAGTGCTTCGTCCGGGCGGCCGCTCGCTGATTCAGATGGCGAACATGTTCGGTGTACGTTGCCTCTATCATCAAGGCCGTCGTGGATTTCGCGCGACGCGCGGATTTGAGGTGCGCTACTGGTCGCCGGGGAAACTTAGGGAGACCTTCGCCCGGCTCATTGGTCCCAGCGAGCTTTCGATCGACGGATTTTTTTCTCTCGATCCACAGCTCAGCGACCTGCGATTTCTTCCGCCGTCGTACAAGGCGATTGTTTACGCTTCGGAGATGCTGCGCCACGTGGGCGCTGCTGTTCCCGCGCTGAAGCTGGTTGCAGATAGTTTGTATGTGGACTCGGTGCGAAACTGAATCTCAGGCGGCTTTAAGCCGGGCCGAATCCATTGCGGCAACAAAACCGGCAGCGCAGGCCTCAGGTGAGTTCTGCTCGATGCGTTGTGCGCTGTGCGCTCCCATCGCTATGTTTAGCTCCGGCGAAGCGGCAACTTTCGCCAGGGCCTCGGCAAGTTTCTGCGGTGCGCGCGTCGGAACGACGTAGCCGTTCCATCCATCCTGCACGAGATCGATGACGCAGCCGCCAGCATCGGTGGCTACGATCGGAATGCCGCACGCCATGGCCTCGTTGACTACCAGTCCCCACGGGTCGGTGTGGGTAGGAAACACGAGTGCCTCGGCTAGAGCGTAATAAACCGCGAGCTGCTCGCGGTGGGCGAATCCGGCAAACCGGATGGTGCCGGGATGGATTGCGGCGGCTCGCGCTTCTAGTTCCGGTTGCTCAACCCCGTCTCCAACGAAAAGCAACCCCACTGCTGCGCGCAACTCCGGCGCCAATTGCGAGTAGGCATCCAGCAGATCAAAGACTCCTTTGGAAAAAACGAGGCGGCCGACGCAAAGGAAATAGCGCTCGGGCAAGCCGAACTGGCGCCGCAGTTCGGCTGCACGGCGTCGTGCCACTGACGCCTGCTGTGCGAAGAAAGCGTTGTCCACTGCATTGGGAGCGACGAAGATTCTTTCGTGGGGCACGCCGAAAGTTGCCACATACGCGGCCGCAGATTTTCCCGGAACCACAAATCCGCTGCAGGCTGCGATGAAGCGGCGCTTGAGCATCTCGACGTGCGGCATGCCCCTCCGCTGATCCTGCTGATTGCTTTCTGACCAGAGAAACACAGGTCGATGGTGCCGCCGGGCCCAACCCAGCACCTGCCAACTCGCAAGGTATCCATAGCCGCCGCAAACAATGACATCGGGGTGGGCTTGATCGAGCGCCGACGCTACGCCGCGGTTCAGGAGAAAGTTGTAGCCCGCGATCCGCCGTCGCCAGTGCGGCAGAACTTCGTAAGAGAAATGGATTTCGTCTTTATAGATTTTCCATCGCCGCATGCTGGGGTCGGTCTCGGCCAGGAAAATCACATGCAGATCCACATCGGGATGTTCTGCCAGGACGTTGAACACCGGGATGCGATACGGAGAAATGATTTCCGTCGTGATTACGAGCCGGCGCTTCATACTAGACACTCACCATAGATGGCTAACAGCTGCGTTGCCTGGTGCGCCAGAGTGTAGCCTTGCAGCACGGTTTGCCGGGCGTTGCCGCCGAGTTTCTCCCGTAGAGGCCGGTTGGAAAGCAAGGTTCGCAGTGCGGTGGTCAGGTCATCGAGATTTTTTGGCTCAATCAACCAGCCATTCTCCCAGTGACGAATAACTTCTTCGATTCCCTGGCCTCGACAAGCGATGGCTGGCCGCTCTGCCGACATGGCCTCAAGATAAACGCAGCCGAGACCTTCGTACCAACTGGGCAAGGCAAACAGAGTACTGTCCCTCATCGCCGCAGCCACTTCCGCGCGTGGCCTGCGCCCCAGAAAGTGAACCCGGTCTTCGATGCGCAGCTCTCGCGCGAGTTGCTGCAGTCGACCGCGGTCTGGTCCATCTCCGATAATCCTACATTGCACCTGGGGATGGTCCGGTGCGATTGCCGCCACTGATCTCAGCAGCAATTCGTGTCCCTTGATGGGGATCAGGTTGCCGACGCTGAGGATCACCTCGTGACCTGCTGCAGAACCACTCCCCGGCTTGAACAAGGACGAATCCACGCCGTTGTATGCGACGCTGATGCTGATGGGGTCACTAATACCTTCGCGGACTTGCCGCGCAACTTGCTCGCTGATGCAGATGACGCGGGCGGCGGCGCCGTAGACTTGTCCTGAAACGGCGGAGCAGCGGCGTCCGAACCAGCCTGGAACTTGCCGGGTGGAAAAGACATCGAGCCCGTGCACAGTCACCACAAAAGGAACGCCCAAATCTCGTGCCAGCAGCATTGCGGCTTGTCCGCAGGGCAGGGCCGCATGAGCGTGGATCAGGCTGATCGGTTGTCGCGCGTGCAGCTGCCGCACGTGAAATTTCAGAGCGGCGTGCAGGAATTGTCCCGCGCTCGAGAGTCCTGGATTTCCGGGGAGGCAGAAGTACTTTTTCCATGTTGCAGGCGGCGCCTTCGGATCGGGCCCGGGATACGAGTGGTGTATCGGGTGGACCGCGATCACCGACGACTCGATTCCTTGGCGCTGCAGCTCGGCAACGGACTCGGCGATGAAACAACCGGAAGCATCGTCTGCGGCCGTCGGGTAAAAGGGAGTGAGAGTCAGTGCGCGCATCGATGGGTGACCGTCTAGAATTTCGCCGAACCTGAAGTGCCGGAGTACGCGTTCGAACGCTCGTGCGATTTTTGTGTCGGGCTAACGGCTGCGTGAGTGTGGCCCTTTGTCATTTACCGCCCCCTGGCCAGACCTCGACCACAGCCCATCCGTCGCTGTCTTTCCAGAGTAACTTATTGGGGGGAGCCTCCTCCGGAGAAATGACTTTGACCAATTCGTGACGAAGCGCTTCTTGCGAAAAAATACCTTCCTGCAATTGCTTGCGCACAGTTTCCCAGGCAGGGTCCGAATGGCGCGGCTCGGAGATCGGAAGAGGAGAAGAGAGAGTGCGGCGCCAGCTGGCGACGCACGCCCAGGAGTTCGTATTCAAAACGATGGCGTCCGGGGGAGTGTTTTCGGCAATCCAGTGGTAAGCTCCCCAACTGCCGACCGGAGCGCCACCCTCGTGGATCATTTGCTGCCAGGTTCGGTAGGTTGACACAGTCAACATAATACCGAGCACCGTGGCCACGGCGACTGACATTCCCGCTTTCTGTCTGAGTCGAGAGGCTGCGTATCCTGCAAATATGCTGACGAAACAGGCCATGTCCATCAGGAAACGGGAAGGAGTGAACGCGACATAATCCTGGCCTGTAAATCGCAAAGAGAACTGGCGGTAAATCGGGCCGGAGAGCAGGAACAAGACAAGCAACGTGCCACAGATCACGAACAACGATCGAAGTCCCGGGTATTTTTTGCGGGCGCGCCATCCTAGAACCAAACCGGCCGCACTGAAGAGCACGAAGACCGGGCCCAGATCGCGGAACAGGGACCGGGGGCTCAATGGTTCCTGGAAGCGAAATACATCGGTGTTGCCTAAACTTGTCGCCTTGAAGAGATATGG
>JBAWCJ010000471.1:0-1805 GCA_049590215.1 Candidatus Sulfotelmatobacter sp.
GGTAAACGGCGTCGGCTGTGCCTTGATACCACTGGTCGCTGACCCGCTTCATGGGCGGGAGGACTTCGATGAACTCTCCGACTTCGCGGCCGAGGATGTTCCAGCCCTCGCGGATGTGGCGGTTCAGCGACAGGGCTTTGTATTGGGTGAGGATGTAGACGCGGCGCAGGTCAGAGTTGAGGCAGTTGGAGAGGGTGATATCGATGATGCGGTACATGCCCCCGAAGGTGACGGCGGGCTTGGCGCGGTCGCGAGTAAGAGGATAAAGGCGTTCTCCGGCGCCGCCCGCGAGAAGGACTCCGAGAGTGTCTTTCATGGACATGGAGCGACCCAGAAAAACAGTAGATGGTAGCACAGGAAAGAAAGTTGCCGCGTGGGCGTTGGGTCGCGGTTGAGCGGCTTCGGGGATAGTGGTGCGGATTTGGGAAGACTCGGCGGAGATTCGCTCCTGCCGGGACAGCCGAGGGCGGCTGTCGCCACATCAGCGGGTCAGCGGTATCAGGTTTTACTTTTCTTCTTCGATTCGGATGCGGAGGGATTTCAGGAACTTCATATCCTGATCGCTGATTTTGAATTCGGGATTGGTGGAGAGAGTGGTGACCAGGGAAGTCTTGTCGGAGGACTTTTCGCCCTGCTTGCTGACGCCGATGGTGGCCTCGAGGACCAGGAAGATATCGTAACCACCCTCTTTGATGCGGGAGACGACTTCGGCGATCTGTTCGGAATCGGAAAGAGACTCGTTGATGGCTTCGCCGAGTTCCTTCATGAGTTGTTTGAGTTGCTGATCCACTTTGTCCCCCCGATCGCCGGTTGCCTTGGCTCTAACACCCAACAATGCGTTGGATGCCTGCGGAGGCCGAACGGTTTGCGGACCAGCGCAGGCTTCGGTCATTGTAGCGCCGGAGGCTGTTAAAATCGAGGCCGTGAGCAAGGTTTCCACGGCACGAAAGTTGGGAGTGGCGGCGCGGGTTGCCTCACAGCAGGCCCAGCGCAGCCGGACGGTGCGGGCCGCGACTGGCGCCCTGTCGGCTATGGGGCGGGCCTTTGGGCGGGTGCTGCATCAGTTGTGGCTGGAGGTTACGGGGCTGATTTTCCTGGTGATGGCCTTGAGTGGCGGATTTGCGGCGGCGAAAGAGTATGCGAAATATGAGGCCGGGCGGGTTGGGCTGGGGCGTGTGGTGGTGGCACTCTGTTTTACCGTGACGTTTTCGTGGTTTGGGGTGAGTTCGTTCTGGAGGGTGAGGCAGAAGGGGAGGGGAGCGCGGTAACGTGGCGGGAGTCGGGGTGGTGGACGCGACAGCGGATTCCCTTCGGCTTCGCTCAGGGCAGGCTCTCTGCGCTGCGCGCTTAGGAATGACAAAGTCTTGTGTGGGCAATCACGGGTGATGTTGGACGTGGGCGGAGGATGAAATGTCGCGCTTAGCGCTTGTAACGATGTTCTTGATCGCTATACGCATCTCACTCGCCGGGGATTCAGCACAGCCAAAAGAGTCGCTAAGGTTTTCCTGTCTGGGAAGGTCCTTTGTCAGCGTTGCTGCGATGGCGCCACGGCGCGACGGCTTCCCCGCTGTAGAACTCGTGCTTACCGATCCGCTGGGGCGGACGACGGGTGAAGGCTCGCATGGCAAACAGATCCCCGAATCCAGCTACGGCGACATCCTGGAGATTCCGCAGCACGCGGAGCGAAGCAAGGCCCGTGCCGTCGAGGTGTGTGATGCGGAACAAGGTGTATACGAGATCAAAGTGGAGGAACTCGCAACCGGCCCCTATCTTCTTGTGGCAAGTGCGAACGGCGCCACAGACAA
>JBAWCJ010000472.1:0-1519 GCA_049590215.1 Candidatus Sulfotelmatobacter sp.
AGCCAATGCCTGCGCAAGCCAGCCCATGATCAGGCCGGAGGCGTCGGCAGCGAGGGTCAGCAAAGGCAGCATCAGGATGCAGGCCAGGATGCGGGTCGCAGCCAGGAGCCGATAGGGATTTACCGCGGATGACTCGATAGCGTCGATCTGCTCGGTCACTTTCATCGACGCGAGCTCTGCACCAATGCCAGCACCCACTCGGCCGCTCACTACCAGACCAGTAATGATCGGGCCAGTCTCATGGATAATGGAGAACACGATGGCGGCGGGAAGCAGTGATTTAGCGCCAAATCGAGTAAGGCTGTAACGAGCTTCCATAGAGAGGACAATGCCGGTGGCCGCGCCCGCCAAGGCGACTAGCGGCAGCGACTTCGATCCGATCTCATCGAGTTGTCGAAACAGTTCGCGGAATTCGAAAGGCGGCGTCACCGCAGCCCGTACCACTTGCCAGAAGAATATTCCGAGATCGCCGAACCATTCCAGAAACTGGTTGAATGCGCCCTTGGTTGAGACAGTAGAAGGCACAGGCACGATCGACGACCTCGGGAGGAGTGAAGCCGCATTCGCGGGCGCGTTGAGTGCGCGGTCGGTCATGGGTTTGCACTCGCAGTTGGCGGTGCGGGCCCGTTCGGGAGGTGCATGCGATGAAGCAAGGAGTGGGGTCCGCCATAAATAAATTCCAGGGCGATGTTCCCGCCCACATATCCCAGGAAAGTGTAGTTACCCATCCGGAGCGCATCCTCGGCGTCGTAGCGGCTGGGGTACCATGCGTAGACGGCGGTCATGGTGCCGGCGTACGGCGCTGCCAGCGCAGGGAACGAGAAGACGCTATGGCCGTCCTGGCCGCGGCGTGCCGTCAAAGTCGAGATCACGGCATGGCGCAGCCGCGGAAGCACCCCTTTGCATTCACAGCGGTAGTAGACCGTGTCTTCGTGGAAGGCTTGCGCGAGCCCATAGCGCGCCGTCGTGGTTATCGCTGCGATGCCAAAGTCGGACCCGAATCGCTTACTGTAACCCGCGGCGCCTTGCTTCCACTCCGGCGGGGTGTCGTACGCCTGGCTAAGACCGGCCGCGAACCCTGCGCCGGCGATGGAATACGGTCCGAATGCGTCGAAGACGTAGTTGTGGAGTTTCGTTGCCTCCGTCGGACGCGTGTATGTCAGATCGGGTGGTGCCACAGTCGTGGTCACAACTGCGGTCGAAGAATCTACCGGATCGGCCAGTAGCTGGGCCTTTGCTAGCACGGGTAGGGTGACGACCGCCGCTGCCAGGAGCAGGAGCATAATGCGGCGCGTCGTCATGCAGAGATTCTCCTCGGTCGATCTAAGAAACGGTCAATCTAAGAGCCAGCCTCCACATTCAAGCGGGGCAGTTTTTCACACGGTAAGCGGACAACTTGCATGGTCGCACTGGCAAGCGATCTCGACGTCCTTCGATCCCGCTTCCTTGCAAGCTTGACCGCAATACTTCTCGCCGTTCTGCGTCATGCATCGGCATGGCAGATGTGCGCACTTCTTCT
>JBAWCJ010000473.1:0-4850 GCA_049590215.1 Candidatus Sulfotelmatobacter sp.
GCCGAAGGGGATCCCTATAACCGACTCTGCCGCAGCGGAAGGAAGGGTCTCGCGCGACACCACAGCGGAACTCCCTAAAAGAAAAGGCGCAGCCCAAGGGCCGCGCCTCATTTTGCAGAATTTTTACTCTATACTTTCAGTATAGCATTTTGGAATGGGTGAAACCGTCATTTTTCCGGATTTATATTGTCATAGCTGTGAGCAACTTAGCCTCAACTGTGTACTACTTGGCTATTGACAGCTTTTCGGCGCGAAGTGGTTTTGGGAGGGCTTGGCTTCCGGTCGGCGCGCGAGGTAGCGACGTCCGCGACTCACCGCAAAATATGCGAGCGAAGCCACGCACAGGATTATAAGACCGATCCGCAGGTAGATCGCGGTCGATAGTGAGATGCCGATTCCGCTTCCGATCGCGAGGTAGGCGACTATGCACGCCGGACATTTCGGCAGCAACGCCAGAATGCTTCCGGGGAGAATCCATCCCGCAGCCTTGCGACAACGGCGCGCCGCCTTCCGTAACGCCGTCCGCAGACGCGGACCGCTGTTCGCAGTCCGCGCTTCTGCAGGGCGACTCGAGCTGGCCGAAATGGCTCCGCAACAATTCACGACTGGTGCTCCGCGCAGCATGACGATGCGGTGCTCTTAGGCTCCGAGTACAGCGCTTTGGGATCGACGAGGTAGCCGTCAGTATAGCGATCGTGGTGTCGCACCCATGACATGGTGAACGCCAGACCGTCCTCGTCGCGGCCTTTGGGGGCGAGATCGAGAAAGTTGTAGGCGCCCACCAGGATGTCGAGCCCGCGCGCGTACGCCGAATAGGTGTGGAAAATCTCACCGGCATCATTCTTGTAGAACACGCTGGCGCCCGGGGCTTCCTCGCTGGGAAACTCGGTGAGTTCGTAGTTGTAGCTGACTTTGCCTTTCGCCTCCTCTTTCGTGAACGACACGTGATAGTCGCGGTTGAACTCGTTCGCGAATGACGAGACCCAGCGGAACTGCCAGCCCATGCGCTTCTTGAAGGCGTCGATCTGGGCCATCGGAGCCCGCGAAATCACGGCGAGCGTGACGTCGCGATTGGCGAGGTGAACCAGGCTACCATCGAAATGGTCGGCCAGGTAGGAGCAGCTCGGGCAGCCTGCTTCCCATCCCGGACCGAACATGAAGTGGTAGATAATCAACTGGCTCTTGCCGCCGAAAAGCTCGGCAAGAGTGACCTTGCCGTTGGGTCCGTCGAAGACATATTCTTTTTCAACTTTCTCCCACGGCAACTCGCGGCGTTGCCGGCTTAGTTCATCTCGTAACCGGGTGAATTCTTTTTCTTTGCGAAGCAGTTCTTTTCGGCTGGTGATCCATTCTTTGGATGAAACAACCTCGTGTCCTTGAATTCCTGCGCTGGTAGCTAGTGTGGTCATTTGCATTCTCCTATTTAGTAAGTTCGAGTTGCGTGTTGCTGTTTTCGGTCACAAACCGCCGCCTGGCGGCCTGATGTTTTTTTCGCTTGCGCGAAGTGGTTCGCTTTGCCCGCGTGCTGTTTTTCTTGCCGATATCGTTCTCGGCGAGATCCTTGATGCGCAGCAGCTGGCCCGACCAAAGCTCCTGAAACGGCCCTACCCAGCGTTCGTAAATCTGCCGGATGGGCACTACGTTTAGTGAATTCACCCGCTGCCTGCCCGCTTCGCGCGTCTGCACCAATTGCGCCGCGCGGAGCACGTCGAGATGCTTCATCACTCCGAAGCGGCTCAGGTGCGGAAAAGCTTCGACGATCTCGGTGGTGGTGCGGGGGCGATCGCGCAGAAAATCCAGAATCGCGCGCCGCGTCGCATCCGAGAGCGCCTTCCACACGGCATCAAGTTCGTCCGCGGCATGATGCGAAGATTCCCTCACTGCTGCTCGCTGTCTTTCTTGATTTCGTCGAGCATGTGGTGCCAGCCTTTAGTCACGCCCTTGCGGTGCTGCGGATCGATCATGCCGATCGCGCGATGCCGCAGCACGACCTTGCAACCGGTTCCCGCTGCTTCCACCTTCACCTCCAAGTGGTTGATCGCCGGATACGACATGAACATTGGCCCGCTCAGCTCCAGCAGAGTCGGAGGCTTCAGAACTTGCACAAATCCCCAGAGGTGTCCGATGCCGTGCCCGCGATCGCGGTACCAGCGGCCGCCCGGCTTTTCCTCCAGCAACAAGTGCATCGATTCCCCGTCGGGTTTGGTATTGCCTTTTCCCAGGCGATACAAAACCGCCGCGAACGCCTTCTCCGGCGTAGCTTTGATCTCCACATGCTGCTCAACGTCGAGTGTGAGGTCTTCCAGTGTCATTGCCTTTCTCCTTGGTAACGCCATCCGTCATTACGTGAGTAAATTGTAACGTGACTATATGGTCACGTCAAGAACTATTTTAGCGGGATGGCGACCCGGTGTGCAGTTTCGCTGAAAATTGCCCGCGACACAAATCTTCGCTACAATGCCGCACTGGTCCCCGGGCTTGTGTCTCGATGTAAGGAGGCCTTATGGCAACGCCCTCTCGGCTCCTCGGATCTCTCCTCTTTGTGTTTGCGCTGGGTTGCTTTTCGACGGTATTCGGTCAGACCAACCCTCCACCAGCGGACCCGCACGAGTTGGTCACTCGCCAGCCCAAAATTCTTTCGAAACCCGCAGAGCGCAGCGCGGCGATGGATCTTCTTGACCGCGCTCGAAACAATTTCAATTTACGTGATGCCGAAACGCCCTACGCGCTGAAGGTTTCGTTCGAAACCAATGGCGCAACCATGAACGAGGGCTCAGGCACGATGGAGGAGTTCTACGACGGACACTCGCAGTTCCGCTGGACGGCGCGGTTAGGCGATGTGAAAGTGACTCGCGTGGGCGCCGATCACCGTGTCTACGGCACGAATCCCTCTCAGCCGATCCCACTGCGCATTCAGTTGATCCGCTCGGTGCTGTTGCGACCGGTGCTGCATGACATCGCAAAGTTCGAGATTCGCGCGGGCAATGTGGTGCATGAGGGCAAGCCGGTGACCTGCTTCCTGCTGAGCTATTCGCTGCCGCCGAATCCTGCGCCGCGTGCGTGGGTCGAGCGTGAGGACTGCGTCGACTCCGGGACCGGCGTGTTGCGCACATGGTCGGAGGCTCCGGGAATTTATGCCGTGTATGACTACGATGGCTCCAATTTCCACGGCCACGTTCTGCCGCGGCAGGTTTCGATTTATGAGGAAGGCAGGCTGGCGGTGCAGATCCATGTCGAGAGCCTGGAAGATGCGCCCAGCCTCGATGCCAATCTCTTCAAGCCGTCCGAGGAAATGGGCGAGGCCGCGGAGACTTTCGCTTTATCGAGCGCTGGCCGTTTAGGACCACTGCGTGTCGACCCTTCTGACGGGCCCACGTCGCGCTTCTTTCAGCCAGTGATCGTACACGCCATTCTCGATGCGCAGGATGGCAGCGTGCTCGATGCGGAAACTCTGCAGAATTCCTCCGACGACCTGGGCCGCGCTGCGCTCGATCTGGTGCGGAACTCCGCGTTTGACCCCACGGGATTTCAGCAGGAAATGTTCATCAATGTGCACTTCCACCTGCCTGCCGTGGCGTACGGCGGCGCACCGATCGCGGTCTTCCACTCATCTCGCGTACACTGGGTGCGAGTCGACTGGCGGACCAGAGTGCCGCCAGTGCGGCCGCATGTCGGGAGGTAGGAAGTTACAATCCTTCTGGTTTTCGCTCTTTCGGTTTTCTCTGTGACTCTGTGTCTCTGTGGTGAAGTTCTTTTACTCCCCCGTCAACGCCACTCCCCCGCTGCTATAATCACAGATTGCGCCCATGCCGACGAAGCGACTGATCCGGTCTACTACTGTTTTATCCATCCGCCGCAACGGCAGCGTTGTTCTGGCCGGCGACGGCCAGGTTACGCTGGGCGAGTCCGTCATCAAACACACGGCAAAGAAGATTCGCCGCCTCTACAACGACAAGATTCTCGCGGGATTCGCCGGCTCAACCGCCGATGCCTTCACCCTGTTCAGCCGCTTCGAATCAAAGCTCGAGCAGTACCACGGCAACCTCGGACGTGGCGCCGTAGAACTGGCCAAAGACTGGCGCACCGACAAATACCTGCGCCACCTGGAAGCATTGCTGCTGGTGTGCGACAAGGAACAAACGTTCTTGCTGAGCGGACAAGGCGACGTGATCGAACCAGACGGCGGAGTAGCCGCCATCGGCAGCGGCGGTCCCTACGCGCAGGCCGCAGCCGAAGCCCTGGCGCGGCACACACAACTAACCGCCCGCCAGATCGCCGAAGAAGCGATGAAGATAGCCGGGAAAATGTGCATCTATACGAACGATGTGGTCACGATTGAAGAGTTGTAAGAAAGTGGTCAGTGGCCAGTGATCCGTGGCCAGCGAAGACTCGCAGACTGGCCACTGATCACTAGTCACTGAATTTTATGGCCATCTATTTACCCAGCAGCGCCGAAGAAGAGCAACTCGCACTCGACGAACTCACTCCCCGCGAGATCGTGGTAGAGCTCGACAAACACGTAATCGGGCAGAAGGACGCCAAGCGCGCCGTCGCTATTGCGCTCCGCAACCGCACCCGCCGGCAAAAACTAACCCCCGACCTCGCCGAGGAAATCATCCCCAAGAACATAATCATGATTGGGCCTACTGGGGTGGGGAAGACGGAGATTGCGCGGCGGCTGGCTAAGCTGGCTAATTCTCCGTTTTTGAAAGTTGAGGCTTCCAAGTTTACTGAGGTTGGGTATGTGGGGCGGGATGTGGAGTCGATGGTGCGGGATCTCGTCGAGATTGCTATCGACAATGTGCGGGAGGAGAAGCTTGAGGATGTGGCGGACAAGGCTGAGCTGAATG
>JBAWCJ010000474.1:0-16835 GCA_049590215.1 Candidatus Sulfotelmatobacter sp.
TTTCTCTGGTGCAGGGCGACGACATTCTCAATACGCTCGACCAGCAGCGCCGCGAAACGATGCTGCTGCTCTCCTGCCGCGATGAGGAAGACGGCAACTTCCGCTATGCACCGGAGAAATGGAGCGCCAAGGAAGTTCTTGGCCATGTCTGTGACACCGAGCGCATCTTCGCCTATCGCGCGCTGCGCATCGCACGGGCCGACGCTACGCCGCTGGAAGGTTTTGAGCAGGACGATTATGTCCGCAACGGTGGGTTCGCGGAACGTCCGATTGGCGATCTGGTCGAAGAGTTCATTGCAGTGCGCCGCGCGACGATCTCACTGTTGCGCAATCTCGACGAGGCGGCGTGGGTGCGGCGCGGTGTCGCCAACAAGAATGAAGTCAGCGTGCGGGCTCTGGCCTACATTATCGCGGGGCATGAGTTGCATCACCGCAGGATTCTGGAAGAGAAGTACTTTGCCGCGAAGGGCTGACTCAAACCCTATGTCTTCGCGCGCACTGACTGAGCTGCTACGGGGCAAAGGCGCTCACGCCGATCCGCTTGCGTGCGTCGAGGATCTTTCTGCCGAATTGGCTGGGCGTTCGGTCGCGGGATTTCCGCACTCGATCGGGCAACTTGTCTTCCACATGAATTATTGGATGGAGTATGAAGTGCGCCGCATTCGCGGGGAGCGTCCGGCGTATCCGGAGCATTCCTCAGAGAGCTTTCCGAGTGCGGCTTCGCCCGCCGACGCGCAAGATTGGGATCGGCAGCGGAAACGCTTTGCTGGTCTGCTCGCTGATTTCGCTGCGCTGGCGAAATCTTCTCCTCAGGAAATGCAGCACCAGATAGAAACCGTGCACGACGGCGACACGAAGCTGGCAGGAACGCTTGAGGCTGTGCTGTGGCAGATGGTCGCGCACAACAGCTATCACACCGGACAGATCGCGATGATCCGGCGCGCGCTTGGCGCATGGCCGCCTCGCGGCGGCGGAGATACATGGTAGCAGCGTAAGCTCGGTGGGAGTCCGCTGCGCTGCATCTAGCCCTTCGGTTATCCTGAAAGCTGACAGCTTCCGCATGCTTTCCGATTCCACCATCCTGAAACATATTGCCCGGCAGCCCAAGCGCGCCGCCGGGTTCAAGCAGCTGGTGCGCGAACTCGGCCTGCATGGCGACGCCCGCGGAGAACTCGACTCGCACCTTCAGAAGCTGGTGGCTGCCGGCGAACTGGTTCAGCTTAACTCTGATCGCTACGCTTTGCCCCAGCCTGCAGTCGATAAGAATCTGGTTGTTGGACGCCTCAGCATGCACCGCGACGGATTTGGTTTCGTCATCCCCGACCCGAGTTCGCTGAGTGCGTCGCTTAAGTCGCGGCTGGCTGGGGATATTTTCATCGCGCCCCACGCCATCGGAAACGCCATGCATGGCGATCGCGTGCTGGTCGATGTCGTCGCGGTTCGTCCCGATGGCCGCGCTGAAGGCCGCATCGTGCGGCCGGTGGTGCGCGCTCATCGCACGGTGGTGGGGATTTTTCACTACGGCAGCCGCCATAATTCCGTGAAGCCGATCGACAGCAAGATCACGCACGACATCGTGATTCCGGCGGGGATGGAGTATCCCGAAGTTGCAGCGCCGCCGTCCTCGGCGGCTCTTGCGGAAGTCGGCCGGACCCTTCGACCGCGCTCAGAGCAGGCGCCGGCGCTACGAAAATCTGTCGACCGCGTGCTGGGTGACGAGGCTGCTCGCAGCTTGGAATGGGATGATCTTGAAGGCGTCGTGGTTGACGTTGAAATCACGGACTGGCCGACGCCCACGCAAAACCCGCGGGGCCGCGTGGTTGAGATTCTGGGCCGGAAGGACGACTTCGGGGTCGACGTTGAAATCACTATCCGCAAGTTTCATTTGCCGCATCATTTTCCCGCGACGACGCTGGAAGAGGCGCAGGATATTCCAGCCTTCATCCCGGCGACGGAGCTTCGCCATCGCCGGGACTTCCGCGGCCTGCCCATCGTTACCATCGACGGCGAAACTGCGCGCGACTTCGACGACGCTGTCACGGTGCGCCACCTCGCCGACGGGAATTTCGAGTTGCAGGTTCATATTGCCGATGTTGCGCAATACGTCACGCCGGAGTCGGCGCTCGACCAGGAAGCGCGACTGCGTGGCACCAGCGTTTATTTTCCCGACCGCGCCGTGCCCATGCTTCCGCTTGAACTCTCGACCGACATCTGCAGCCTGCGTCCGCAGGTCGAGCGGTTGGTGCTGTCGTGCGTGATGCGGATCGATTCCCGTGGCGAGATTGTTGGTTATGAGCTGTGCGAAGGCGTGATCCGATCGGCCGAGCGCATGACTTACACCGCGGTGAACGCCGTGCTCGAAGGCGACGACGCGGCGCGCGACCGTTACGCGGCGCTTGTTCCCACGTTCGAACTCATGCACGATCTGGCAATGATCCTCAACCGAAAGCGCCAACGCCGCGGATCGATCGACTTCGATCTGCCTGAACCCGTCATCGAGTTTGACGAATTTGGCTTGATGAAGAGCATCACGCGCTCGGAGCGCAACATCGCGCATCGTCTGATCGAAGAGTTTATGCTCTCGGCGAACGAGTGCGTTGCGCACTATCTCGAATCGAAGCACGTCGCGTCTCTATATCGAGTTCATGAAAAGCCGGACGCCAAGCGCGTGTATGACTTCGAAGTGATTGCCGCGACGTTTGGATATTCGCTCGGAGTGGGGCCGCTGCCCATTCATCGCGTACAGCTTAAGACCGACCGCCGGGCCGCAGGCGGCGCCGGCAAGCAGGTGCGCGCGATTGAAATACCAAAGGACGTCCACATCACTCCTCGCATGTACCAGAAGCTGGCCGCCAAGATCGCCGGCAAGCCGGAGGAGCGCATCCTGAGCTACCTGATGCTGCGGTCGCTTAAGCAGGCGCGCTATTCGGAAGAAAACCTGGGCCACTTCGCGCTGGCGGCAACCAGTTACACGCACTTCACGTCGCCGATCCGCCGCTACCCTGACCTGATCGTGCATCGCATCTTAAAAGATGTGCTGCGGGAATTGCCCGAGAAGTGGGACGGGGATATACCTGTAGGAGTTTCATCTGCGCTCGACAGCAGCGTCGGCGTCCCGCCGGCTCATCCAGATGCCGATGACCACTCGGGCCGGCAAGACGCCGTCGCTACGCCTTGGTCGAAGCGACGGGATCATGCCACCCATCGCGAAGCACCCAAACCGCTAGGCGGCCCAATCAAAGTCGAGGAGTTGCACGAGATCGCCGAAGAGTCGAGCCAATCCGAGCGCCGCGCCGACGATGCTGAGCGTGAGCTAATGGAGTGGAAGAAGGTCAAGTTCATGCAGGATCGCATCGGCGAGGATTTCGACGGATTGATCACCAGTGTCACAAAGTTCGGCTTCTTCGTCGAGCTCACTGATTTGTTTGTTGAAGGACTGGTCCCGCTGAACACGCTTACCGATGACTTCTACACCTACCACGAGAACATGCGGCAGATCATCGGCCAGCATTCACGCAAGACTTACAGCCTGGGGCAAAGGATTCGCGTTCTGGTCGACCGCATCGACCCGGTGGAAAAGAAAATCCAGTTTGCCGTCCTGGAAGAAGCCCCGCGCCGGCCCGCGCCCAGACCCTCTGGTCGCAAAGCGAAACGCACGCGGAGGTGAGAATCAATTCAGGCGAAAATTGCGTCGCTGATGATAAACTTCTCTGGTAACCCCATCCGCTGTGGATGCGAAGCAGCGGGATCCTTCCTAGTCGGGACGTGGCTCAGCCTGGTAGAGCACTCGCTTGGGGTGCGAGGGGTCGGCAGTTCAAATCTGCCCGTCCCGACCATTCTTCTCCCGCCTTTCAACTTTCGGGCAGCAGCATGTCCTAATGAATCTTCGCGAACCAAGAAGAATACTTTGATCCCAAGTACCTTTTCCCAGACAATCACAGAAAGCTGCGCCTGGATTACGCGGGCCGCAGCGTCGCTCTCGTCGAGCTCTTTTTCAAGGTGTCGTCGTTGAGAGAAGTCCACATCGGGAGAATCTTATGTCTGGGCAAGTGATTCTGTATTTCGACGATCAGGCCGATGCGCTGCGTTTTGCTTTGGCCGCCGGGTCGGTGATGGCGGGCGATGATGCTCGCGCCACCGACGATCTGGTGCAGGAAACGACGCGCGTCAGCCGCATCCGCCTGGATGCCGCAAACGCTGGAAAAAAGCCGACTCCAGAGCGCGCGGCGTGAGGAAGATCCGAGCACGCGGATAGATCAACCGCTAGCCCGGGTCACCCCGCCTTTATCCCCAAGATCGGTTCGTGCCTTTGTACCGATCACTCCGTGCCGAAATCTAGAATGTAATCCTCATTGCCAACTGCCCAATGCGCGGCGCTGGACCTCGAAAGCTTCCCGTCGTCGTGATCTGGCCAAAGGTGGCACCGTTGATGTTCGTAGCGCCGTCGAGCACCGTGGGCTGCGCGAACTCGGGATGATTCAGGGCGTTGAAAAATTCCACGCGAAATTCCACGGCGACGCTCTCCGTGATGGCGGTCGTCTTTGCCAGCGCCACGTCAAGATTGGTCAGATGCGGTCCGCGCAGCACGTTGCGCGCGAGACCGTAGGTGCGGTCCGCGGGAAACCGCACCGGATCCAGCTGCGGGAAACACGGGTTCGGGCTTTCTTCGTTTAGGTCCTCGTGGTAGGCATCGTTCGTCAGGGGAATATTGGAAAAACTGTTGGGATCGAAAATGAAGTGGCCCGTAATGGGAGCGCCAGCTGTAATCTCGCAAATGTGAGGATTGCCCGGGCTGCTGCCGTAAACGGTCGGATAGATTGTGGTCAGTCGCCTGGGATCGAGCATTCGGATCGGTGCGACGACGGCAGCGCGGGAAAGATAGGGGTCGCCGGCGCCTGAGGTCCCGGGGTTTGTGGGGTCAATCGTATTTCCTAATCCAGCTGGGATGTCGAAGGGAAATCCGGTACGCCAGGTCACGATGGGATAAATGCTCCATCCCCTGGTCAGGCGTTTCGGACCCATGGCCCACATTCGATCGAAGGGCAGGTCCCATCCTCCACTGAAGCTGATGCGCTGGCGGACGTCGCTGTCTCCGGAAGCGTAGAAGAGATTCGGACTGTAGGCCGGCACTGTCGAGTTGCGTTGGGCGAATCCTGATGCGTTGTCCAGATTGTGGCCGTAGGTGTAGGCGAGAGTGAAATAAGCGGTGCCCAGCTTGGAACTCTTGGGTTGCCGCGTGAGGCTGGCCTCGAGAGCGTTGTAGTTCGCATGCGACACGTTCTGGAACTCCGGAAGCTCGCCGAAGCAGAGCACTGGGAATCCCGTGTCCATGCAGTTATTGTCGCCGGCAGGTAGATCAAGCACTCGATTCGTAGTACCCAACACCATCGGGTTGATGTCTCTCAATGAGGTCAATCCGTGGCCGGAAGTGCCTACGTAGTTTGTTTCCAGAACCGTGTCGGCGAAAAGATTGTGTTGGATGCCCAGGTTGTACTGGAAGATGTGAGGAGTGCGCAGATGAGGGTCGTCCAGATAGATGAATCCGGTACTGTTAATCGGCTCGACCGGTCCGAAGTCGTAGTTGCTCGGTGGCGGCGTGGAGGGAAAGGTATTGGTCTGATCGCCGGCCAGGAAAGGTTGACTCAGGTAATTCAGCGGTCCCGTCTGGGGTGAAGGGACACTATTGAAATAAAAGCCGGCATTGCTCACGAACGGAGGTTGGCCGTTGAACTGGAGATTATCCTCACCTTTGAGAATGTCGTAGAAAAGGCCTATGCCGCCGCGCACGCTGGTCCTGCCATTTGCCGTGGGATCCCAGGCAAATCCGAAGCGGGGCGCGAAGTTCGTCTTGTCGGGAAAATTCGTGCCTTTGGGAGCGCCCGGATCGCCGGGGAACACCATCCCCAAAGGAGCGTTGACGAAGCGCTTTGATTGCAGTCCTGGAATTACGGAAAACGTGCGGCCTTCGGTATCAGCCTTGGGGGTGTTGTATTCGTAACGCAGGCCCAGCGTCAGGACCAGATTCTTACGGGTATGCCACTCGTCCTGAGCGAACAGATAGGTGCTCTTGCTGCGAATGTTAGAAGGCGCTAGCGCTCCCTGGAAATAGGCAGACGCTGCTCCCAGCAGAAAGTCGGCGTAAGGGTTTCCCGAAGCGGTGGAAGAACTGCCAGAGTAGAAATCGAATTCTCCATTCGTGTAATAGTCATAGACCAGGTTCTCCTGGTATGGCGAGAATCCCCCTCCGAACTTCCAATTGTGTTTCCCCCGCGTCCAGGAGATCGCTTCGGTCCAGGAAAAAGTGTTTTCCACGTAGCGCGTAGGACCATTCTCACTGGGACCGAACTGATAGCCAGTGTCGAAATAGATATTGGTGGGGCCGGTTGCGAGATCGGGTGTGATGCCGATGCCGAGGCTGGGTCCGGTGGGCAGGTGCGTGACCACACTGTCCTGCAGATAATTGCTGCGATGAGTTACGAAGTGAAACTCATTCAGCAAGGTGGGGGAAAAGATGCGGGTGTAGCCTATGTTCGTGAAGTAGTAATCGGCGACGGTGCGGCTGGGAAATCCCGGCACCGTGGCGAAGGGAAACGGGTTCAGCGATGGTGTGCGATTTACTCCGATCGTCGCGGAGACTTTATCTTTTGCACTCAGGTTGAAGTCAAACTTGGTGGTCAATTCATCCGCGTTGTTCGTCTGCTCTAGTGAAGTGGAGAGCAGGCCGGTGCAAACGCCGGCGGGACTATTGGGGATGCAGACCGTCTGGTTCGTCGGCGAAGTCGCGATCAAGCCGGCGGTAATGTAATTCTGGGTGACGGGATCGATCTTGGTGGGGTCGATAATGGCCTGCGCCGCGTTGCCGTTCGGCGTTGCGAAGTAGGGATTATTCTCCAGGAATGCGGCGACATTCGGGTCGGGACATCCGCCAGCCGTCGCGCAGGTCACACCGTCCTCCGGTATCACCTGGGAGAAATTTCCTTGCAGTTCCTGCGGCGTGTACACCGGAACGTCGATGTCAGGGACAGCTTGAATTTGCTTTTGTCCCTGGTAGGCGAGAAAGAAAAAGATCTTATCCTTGCGGATTGGGCCGCCTAGCGTGCCGCCAAATTGATTGCGCTTCAGATCAAGCCGCGGAATACCTAACGGAATGTTGAAAAAGTCGTTGGCGTCGAGCACCCGGTTGCGGAAAAAGTCGAAGGCACTGCCATGGATCTGATTGGAACCTGATTTGATTACCTCGCTGATGATGCCTCCTCCGTTGCGCCCGTATTCTGCGGTGTAGTTGCTGGTGAGCAGGCGGAATTCCGCGATGGCATCCGGGTTGGGGTCGAGCAGATTGCTGTTATCGATAAGATCGTTGTTCAGTCCGCCGTCGAGCAGAAAGGTGACGGAATCGGTGCGTCCACCTGCGATGCTGTAGTTGCCGGCGCCGCCATTGTCGTCATTACTCTCAGTCACTCCGGGCTGGAGCAAAGCGAGGTCGAGCGCGTCGCGACCGTTCAGCGGCATGTTGGTGAGGGTTCGTCCGGTGATCGATTGCCCCAGCGTCGGGTTGACGGTTTCGACCGCGGCAGCTTCGGCGCCAACGTCGACCGTTTGGCTGGCGGCTCCGACTTCCATCTTGATGTCGATGCGCAAGGCCTGGTTGATGGAGAGCTTCTGCTCGGCGCTGACCACGGTGCGGAACCCGGCGTGCTCGGCTTTCACCTTGTAGTTGCCGATAGGTAGCGCCAATACTTGAAAACGGCCTTCGTCATCGGTCACGGCGGTGCGGACGACTTGGGTGGCCGTGTTGGTCACCGTGATCTGCGCCAACGAGATCACCGCTCCCTGCTGGTCGTAGACGGCTCCGAAGATCCTTCCGGTTGCGTCCTGAGCCGAAGCCGGGATCGCAGTCGCGGCCAGCAAAAGCATGACTGCCCTTGAACTCTTCTTGACGATCTCCCCAAAGTCTTCCCAAACAATGCCCCGCTTCTTCTGACGAATTCCCATTGGTCCCTCGCTGCAGAGCGGCATTCTACACCCGCGCGCTGGCGGATTATGAACATGGGTTGATAACAGACTGGTGTTGCGAACCGGAATTATCGGTGCAATTATCCCGTGCGCCGCGTGGAAAGTAGATTCAAGATCTCGCGCAGCCCCTGGCGGATGCGCTGCATTTCGGCGGAAGATTGTGCGGGGAACGGAATGGCGGCCTGCCCTTTATCAGTTTTCGTCTCCGAGCGCAGTTGCTGGCGCGCGCCTACGATGGTGAAGCCCTGTTCGTAAAGCAGCTGCTTGATGCGAAGGACACTTTCTACATCGCGGCGGCGGTACATGCGCTGGCCGGTACTGCTTTTCACGGGCTTGAGTTGCGGGAACTCGCTTTCCCAGAAGCGCAACACGTAAGCGGGCAAGCGGCACAGGGTAGCCACTTCGCCGATGCGGAAATAAAGTTTGTCCGGGATGAAGATTTCATCCGTCTTTTTGCCCGAGCCCTTTTTCCTGGCATTCATGTTTTTCGCGCCCAAGCCCGCCCCTCACGTTTGAAGCCTGTGGTTCACAATTGTGACATACCCGAAGGAATCCTTATATGGAGAATTTTGGAGACTGAGCCGGACTCAACTGGGGAAGCCAAGGCTGCTAATTGCGAATTGCTGACTGCTCCAAAAACAAAACGCCTCTCAAGAGGTGCTTCTCCTGAGAGGCTGGTAAAACTTTTGGTCCGTGCGAAGTATCGTTTCGCAGACGGTTAGTGTTTCTTTTTTTTCTTGGCCTTTTTCTTCGTTGCCATGAAGATTCCTCCGTGAACGATTTTCCCTTGCAAAGGATGTCAGACACCTGACACGTTTTGCCAAACACCACCCAACTCGTGGTACGGGCAGCGTCCTTAGCACAAGATATTGCGGCAGTATGAACACCGTGTCAACAGAATTGTGCAGAGAGCAGAAGAATTTTCTAAGAGCGCAAGCTGGCGCTGATCGGCGATCGACCATGAAGGCGCGCTATTCCGGTACACTGCGCCTCATGAGACGCGGTCCCATCGAACTCGAAATCTTCAAGAACCTGTATCACTCGATTGCGGAAGAGATGGGCGCGGCGCTGCGCCGTACGGCGTTTTCCCCGAACATCAAGGAGCGGCGTGACTATTCCTGTGCCGTGTTCGACAACGCGGATGAAGTGATCGCCATGGGCGACCACATGCCGGTGCACCTCGGTTCGATGCCAATGTCGGTACGCGCGGCGATTGCGGCGTGCGAGATGGCGCCGGGAGATGTGGTCATGCTCAATGATCCCTTCCGCGGCGGAACTCACTTGCCGGATATCACGTTGGTTGCTCCGGTTTATGTGAAGCCCCGCCGTCGTGCGGGACCTGCTTCGCCTGACTTCTATGTTGCATCGCGGGCGCATCATGCGGACGTTGGCGGAGCGTATGCAGGATCGATGGGCCTGTGCCGGGAGATTTATCAGGAAGGATTCCGCATCCCGCCGGTGAGGATCATGCGTGCAGGCGTGATGGAGCGCGATGTGCTGGCGCTGCTGCTGAACAATGTGCGCACGCCCGAGGAGCGCGAAGGCGATCTGGGCGCGCAGATCGCGGCTTGCCACACCGGGGATGAGCGATTGCGGGAAGTTTGCGCGCGCTATGGAATCGACCGCGCCCAGCGTGCGGCGCAGGAACTGCTGCGGTATTCGGAAGAACTGATGCGCAGCTTTCTGCTGCGCGTGCCCCCGGGTACCTATCGCGCAGAAGACTTTCTGGATAACGACGGCATCAGCGATCCGCCGATAAAGATTGCGGTGACGGTGAGGGTGGCGGAGCAACCCTCTGGCCGGGTCGTCACCGTCGACTTCACAGGCAGCGATCCGCAGGTCGAAGGAAGCGTAAACGCAGTCGAGGCGATTACCTATTCCGCGTGCTTCTACGTTTTCCGTTGCCTGCTGGCCGATGATGTTCCGGCAACCGCAGGACTGATGCGGCCTATCCGGGTGATTGCTCCGGAGGGTTCAGTTGTAAACGCGAGGCCCCCGGCGGCGGTCGCCGGAGGAAATGTCGAAACCTCGCAGCGTATCGTGGACGTTCTGCTGCGCGCGCTCGCGCAGGCCATTCCAGACCGCATTCCCGCGGCGGCTTCGGGAACCATGAATAATCTCACCATCGGTGGAATCGATCCCCGTACCGGCCAGCCCTTTGCCTACTATGAAACGATCGCGGGTGGCATGGGCGCGCGTCCGGGCAAGTCCGGTGTCTCCGGCGTGCATACGCACATGACGAATTCGCTGAACTCTCCGGCAGAGGCGCTGGAGTATGCCTATCCTTTGCGGGTTCGCCACTATTCGCTTCGTTCCGGCAGCGGCGGAGGGGGAAGGCATCGCGGAGGCGACGGAATTATTCGCGAGATTGAAGTGCTGACTGACTGCGAGGTCACACTTCTCGCCGACCGGCGCGCGCGCGGGCCGTGGGGACTTGCCGGCGGCGAGCCTGGCGCGCCCGGAAAGACCTGCGTGATTCGAAGCGGCGGATCGGTCGAGGAGATGCCGGGGAAGTTCAGCACTCGGCTGGAAAAAGGCGAGCGCATCCGAATCGAGTCTCCGGGCGGCGGCGGCTGGGGACGCTCAACTCAATCTGGAAATTAAGGAGCTGGCCATGCACATCGTGAAATCGGTTGGAGTGTTGTCGGTCGCCAAGATCCTGGGATTAATCTATGCGTGTACGGGCTTGATCGTCGCGCCATTCTTCCTGCTGATGGGATTGATGGGGTCTGCTTTCAGCCAGCAGCAGAACAATCCTTTAGCCGGAGCCTTTGGGGTCGGCTTTGGCATTGGCCTTGCCGTCCTCGCACCGCTGCTCTACGGGGCGATGGGATTCGTCATGGGCGCGATCGGCGCGCTGCTCTATAACCTGTTTGCCAAATGGGTGGGAGGGTTCGAACTGGAGATCGAGATGCGACAGCAGATTCTGACGGCGCCATACCCGATCATCCCGCCCGCAAGCCCAGCGTCTAATTCGTAACAAGCCAAACTTATGACTGACGCTGCAGCTCACTATATCGAAGAATCCCGTCGCCAGATGCATGGACACAAGCGTCTGGCCGAGGGCGCGATGGCACAACTCAAAGACGAGGAGTTGTTTATCACGCTCGACCCGGAATCGAATTCCATTGCCGTCCTGGTGAAACACATGTCCGGCAACATGCGCTCGCGCTTCACCGACTTCCTCACTTCCGATGGAGAGAAGCCCGATCGTTTTCGCGATCAGGAATTTGAGCTCAACCCTGCAACCACGCGCACAGTTCTGATGAAGTGGTGGGAAGAAGGCTGGGAGCGGGTGTTTGCGGCAATCGACTCGCTTACACCAGAGGACGTCATGCGCACGGTGACGATTCGCGGAGAGCCTCACACCGTGCTTCAGGCTGTAAACCGGCAGATCGCGCATTACGCGCATCACACCGGGCAGATTATTTTCCTGGCCAAGCATCTGCGCTCGAGCGCGTGGAAGACGCTGAGCATTCCCCGCGGGAAGTCGGAAAACTACAAAACGGCTCCTCCAAAATCGAACCGGGGATTGCCGCCGGAGCGTTGATGCAACGGCGAAAGCACATCCGGCGTTCCCACCGGTGCTAAAATCAAATGTTTTGTGTCCGAGTCTGAATTCATAAGGTAGCCGTCATGTCATCCACGATGTTAGCGGTCGTCAAAGCGGAGGCCGCGCCGGGCACCGAGGTTTGCGAGGTAAAAATTCCTGCCTTTGGGCGGAACGAGGTACTGGTCAAAGTAAGGGTGGCGTCGATCTGCGGCACCGACCTGCACATTTACAACTGGGATCGCTGGGCGCAGAACCGGATCCATCCCCCGCTGATCCCCGGGCATGAGTTCTGCGGCGAGGTCGCAGCGTTCGGGGATGAAGTAACCAGCGTCAAGGAGGGTGATTTCGTCTCCGCCGAGATGCATGTGGCTTGCGGCAAGTGCCTGCTATGCCGCACCGGCGAAGCTCACATCTGCCAGAACGTGAAGATCATCGGCGTCGACGCCAACGGCGCCTTTGCCGAGTACGTAGTGATTCCTGAATCCAACATTTGGAAACTTGATCCTGCCATTCCTCAGGAGTACGCATCGATTCTCGATCCTTTGGGCAACGCCGTTCATACCGTGCTTGCGGGCGAGATTGCCGCGAAAACCGTGGCCATCACAGGCTGCGGGCCGATCGGACTGTTTGCAATTGCCGTGGCGCGGGCGGTGGGTGCGACCAGCGTGTTTGCCATTGAAGTCAACGAGCACCGACGCAAGATCGCACGCGAGATGACGGCTGATTACGTGCTCGATCCGTCGAAGGAGAACGTGCGTGCGATTGTGATGGAGAAAACTGGGGGCCTTGGCGTGGACGTGGTGCTCGAAATGGCGGGGCATCCCGACTCGATTCGAACAGCCTTCGATATTGTGCGGCGCGGCGGAAGAATTTCCCTACTCGGCCTGACTTCGAAACCCATCTCACTGAATTTTTCCGAAGACATTATTTTCAAAGGCATCACAGTGCAGGGCATCAACGGGCGGCGCATGTACCAGACCTGGTACCAGATGACCGCGCTGCTCAAGGCCGGCAAGCTCGACCTGCATCCGGTGATCACCGACCGCATCGCGATGAAGGATTTCTCCAAGGCCATGGAGCGGCTGAAGACAGGCGAGGCTAGTAAGATATTGGTCTATCCGAACGGGGTGCGTTAAATTCCGTTCGGTAACTTCTTTGCCACGGAGCACGTGGAGGTGAACCCATGGCCCTTGATGCGTTCGTCCGCTGCACCTGCATCCGCGACGGCAAAGCCAAGCCTCACCCGTTTCCCGACCGGCTCACCTTCGACGAGCGCGGCGAACCAATGCTCACTGGCGACCCTACCGACGATGAATGGGAAGCGCACGACCAGTGGCTTTCCGACTCGTGTGAACATGAAGGATTTATCCTCTCGTTCTTTCTCGGCAACATTACGAAGGTGGGGAATCTGCGCAGCTTCCTTCGCCACTTGCAGGGAAAACCCGGGCCACGATTTCCCATTCTGCTGGAGAAAGTTCTCTACGACGGCACGCACACCGGCGATTGGATCCCCGTCAAGGAGTCGCCGTCACTGCTGAAAGAGGTCAATACCGTACTGCACTCCAGCGATATCCTGGCCGAGTCCGAGAAGGAATTCTTTACCAACATGAAGCTCCTCTGTGAGGCCAGCATTGCGACCGGTAATCCGATTATGTTCTGAGCCACGGATTTACGCGGATCAACACGGATTTACTCTTCTCACTTCCGATCCGTGTTGATCCGTGCAAATCCGTGGCAGATCAGGTTTCGAGGTTCCCATGACCACCGCAACCCGCACTAATCCGCTCTCCTATCTCACCGATCAACTCAACGAACTCGAAGCCAAGGGCACGCACTTCAAGCTGCGCGTGCTCGAGGACGAGCAGGCGCCGGTCTGCACTTTCGACGGCAAGAAAGTCATCAACCTGGCCTCGAATAACTACCTGGGATTGACCACGCATCCCAAGCTGCGAGAAGCGGCGCTCGAGGCGACGCGCAAGTATGGTGTGGGGTCAGGCGCGGTGCGCACCATTGCCGGGACCATGAAGATCCACATGGAGCTCGAAAAAAAGATTGCGCGCTTCAAGAATGTAGAGGCATGTGTAGTCTTCCAGTCGGGCTTCGCGGCGAATGCGGGCACGGTCTCGGCCGTGCTGGGCAAGGATGATTTCATCATCTCCGACGCGCTGAACCACGCATCGATCATCGACGGCGCGCGCCTGTCGCGGGCGAAGATTCTGGTCTTTCGACATAAAGACGTCGCTCACGCGGAAGAGCAGCTGGCCAGCATCAAGGACGAACCCGGCAAAAAGCTGCTGATCACCGACGGCGTGTTCTCGATGGATGGCGACATCGGACCGCTGCCGGGGCTGTGCGATGTTGCCGAAAAATACGGTGCCATCATGATGGTCGACGACGCGCACGCCTCTGGCGTGCTCGGCCGCAACGGCCGCGGCACCATCGATCATTTCAAAGTGCACGGGCGTGTCGATATTCAGGTCGGAACTTTGTCAAAGGCCATCGGTGCGCTCGGCGGATATGTTTGCGGAACGAGCGATCTGATTGATTTTCTTTATCACCGGGCGCGGCCGTTCTTGTTTTCGACGTCGCATCCGCCGTCGGTTGCGGCGACCTGCATCGCCGCCTTCGATGTTCTGGAAAATGAACCCGAGCGCATGGAAAAACTCTGGGAGAACACGCGCTTCTGGAAAAAAGAGTTGGGCATGCTCGGTTTCGACATTGGCGGCCGCGCCACTCCGGCCAGCGAAACTCCGATCACGCCCATTATCATCGGCGACGGCAAGCTCACCATGGACTTCTCCCGAGAACTGTTCAAAGAAGGAGTCCTCGGTACCGGCATCGCGTTCCCCACCGTGCCCGAAGGGAAGGCACGTATCCGCACCATCATGACAGCGACGCACACGAAGGAAGAGTTGGAGCAGGCGCTGGAGGTGCTGGGGAAAGTAGGGAAGAAAATGGGGATTGTAAATTGATCAGTCGGCGCGGTGCACGATTTTCCCGCCCACAATCGTCGCCACTACTTTCCCCGTGAACTGCCAGCCATCAAACGGAGTGTTGCGCGACAGCGACCGCGACTTGGCGGCTTCGAACGTCCAGCGCTTCTTGGGATCGAAGATGGTCACATCGGCGAAATTGCCGCGGGCGAGCGACCCGCGACCGGGGAGGTCGAAGACGCGCGCCGGGCCGGCGGTAAAAAGTTCGACGATGTGGGTCAACGGAATCTTGTGCTCGCGGTGAAGTTTCGTGATCGCCAGAGCCAACGCAGTTTCGAGTCCGGTGATGCCGAAGGCAGCGCGCTCGAACTCGACGTCTTTCTCATGCGAGGCGTGAGGGGCGTGGTCGGTGGCGATGGCGTCCACGGTGCCGTCGGCCAGCGCGACCAGAATCGCTTCGCGGTCAGAGGCCGAGCGTAGCGGCGGATTCATCTTGAAATTCGTGTTGTACTCGCCCACATCCTGGTCGAGCAACGTGAAGTGGTGCGGCGTGACTTCGCAAGTGACGCGGGCTTTGGCGCGCTTGCCGCGGCGGACGGCCTTGAGAGCGTCAGAAGTGGAAAGATGCGCTACGTGCAGGCGGGATTCGCGAATCTGCTGCGCGAGAGTTACATCGCGATCCACGACACTAGCCTCGGCAGAGGCAGACATGCCACGCAGTCCAAGACGGAAACTGGTGGGGCCTTCGTGCATCGAGCAGCGCTCAGTAAGGCGCGTATCTTCGGCATGCTGCACCACCGGCAGATTAAGTTCGGCGCCGAGCCGCAGCGCGGCGCGCATGATTTCATCGTCGAGAATCGGCTTGCCATCATCGGTAACCGCGACGGCTCCGGCGCGTTGCAGGGCGGCAAAGTCGGTCAGCGTAGCTCCACGCGAGTTGCGCGTTGCGGCAGCGATGGGAAAAACGTTGACCACGGCGCCACGCTCCGGACGCCGCAACCAGGCAACCCACTCGGCCGTGTCCACCACAGGCGCGGTGTTAGGCATGGTGCAGACCGAGGTGAAACCTCCGGCTGCCGCGGCGGCTGTGCCAGTGGCGATGGTCTCTTTATATCCCTGTCCGGGCTCGCGCAGATGAACGTGCAGGTCGATGAATCCGGGGGCAACGATCAGACCGCGTGCATCGAACTTCTCATCAGCGCCGCCGCGCACCTTGTTGGGCAAAGCAATCTCCGCCACGCGGCCATCGCGCAGAAGCACATCCATGGGCGCGTTGATCTTTGCCGCGGGGTCAATCACATGACCGCCCTTGATCAGCATGGCGCCCGGCTTGGATTTTGCGTTCATCGTTCTTTCAATCCGTGTTCTTTCAATCCGTGTCGATCCGTGAAAACCCGTGGCTCATTTTGCCTTCCCCAACGCTCGCGCCAAAATCGCCATGCGAGTGGGGACACCGTTGTGAACCTCATCCAGGATCACCGATTGCGCGCCGTCGGCGACTTCCGTGGTCAGCTCCAGGCCGCGGATGATTGGTCCGGGATGCATGACGATGGCATCGCGCTTGGCCAGCTTCAGCCGAGAGGGAGTCAGCTGATAGTGGGCAACATAGTCCTGCAATCGAATCTTCTGCCCGGCAAGGCGCTCTTTTTGCAGACGCAAAAGCATGATCACGTCCGCACCCCGCAGCGCCTCTTCCGGATGACGAGAGACGCGCAGGCCGGGCGCCAAAGTCGCCGCGACCTCGGGCACAAACTCCAGTGGGCCACACAGCACCACCTTCACCCCAAACTTCGCCAGCAGATGGCAGGCCGAGCGCGCGACGCGGCTGTGGTAAATGTCGCCGATGATCGCAACCTGCAAGCCCTTGAACGATTTCTTGTGTTTCAGAATCGTAAAGGCATCGAGCAAGGCCTGGGAGGGATGCTCATGCATACCGTCGCCGGCGTTGATGACCGGAATGTCGAGGTGCTTCGCCAACAGGTGGGGCGCGCCCGCACAGGGGTGGCGTATGACGATGGCGTCCGCGCCCACTGCACGCAGCGTGGCTCCAGTATCGAGCAACGATTCGCCTTTCTCGATGCTCGACCCCGAGGACTGCACCAGAGTGGTGATGGCGCCGAGTGACTTGGCGGCGATCTCGAAAGAGGATCGCGTTCGGGTAGAAGCTTCGTAAAACAGTAGCACGATGCGCTTGTTGCGAAGCAGCGGCCGCACCTTGAGCGGATTCATCCGGCGGGCCAGCTTCAGCAGGCCCAGGATTTCTTTCTCCTCGAGGTGCTCGATGCCGAGCAGTGAACCGCGCGCCGGTTTGTTCATCGCGTAAGAACGCAAACGCT
>JBAWCJ010000475.1:0-4022 GCA_049590215.1 Candidatus Sulfotelmatobacter sp.
CGCTCACCCACCGCGATTTCCGCGAACGCCTTCCTGGCGCCCGCCGCCATGCTGTCGTCCTGCGCTCCCACCAGATCGATGGACGTCTCTTGCGAAGTGCGCAATCGCAGCCACGAACTGACGGTGCGGTAGGCGCTCTCCTCGGTCCAATTCGCCCGCATCGTCTTCATTTGAATGTTCGCCGGCTTCGTCGACTTCATTCCCGCAGTCCGCTCATGCGAGGCGGAACTATTCGCCGGCCCCTCGATGTACAGAATGGATCCACCCTGCGGCAACAGCGCCGCAAACTGTTTTCCTTGGATCTTGCCGACTTCCCCGTGATCAGAGCTAAGGGAAAAGACCGGCACATGGCACCCCTGCCGCAGCTGCTTAAGATAGTCGGCTTCATGGTTCAGCACGACCCAGCCAATATCCGCGGCCACTGCGGCGCGAGCCACCTGCGGAAATCCCGTTCCTCCCGCCGGCTCGAACACAATCGCATCGGGCCGCGACCCGGCCGTCCCCTGAATGTAGTGCAGCAGTTGCTGGCTTTGCGTAACCGCGTCGTTGTTAGCATGGACGATCTTCAGGTCCACGCCCAGACGCCGCGCAGCTTTCTCCGCCGCCGCCTGCTGCTCCTGCTGATAGTCGTTCTCGTTGTTCGTGAGGGAGACCAGAAAACTCAGTTTCTTCATAGCTCGTTCCAGTCTCGATCATAATTCAACTTCCAAAATGTCTCTGGTAACTAGAGTAACCACGCAGAGTTCGGGAAGGGCCTCAAGGAGAAAAGAGCTCGGAGGGTGCCGCAAACCCAAGTTCAAGCACGGCTCGGGAAGGGCACGAATTAAGCCTGCCCTGAGCGGAGTCGAAGGGTGCCATTAAGTCCTGAAATTGAGGTGCGCTTTAGCGCCTGAGGCGAGCTTCTTGGATATGCGCCTCGCTTTTTATCAACCTCTTCATTCGCGCCGCCGAGCCGAATCACGCGCCTGGCTTGAATCCCCGCTCTCGAAAGAATTGCGCGCGGTACTTCGCATCACGGAAGGCTTCCGTCCCTCCCGGCCGCGTGGTGGAAAAAGCTCCCGCCAGATTTCCGGCCGCCAGGCACGCCGCCAAATCCGCGCCCCGCACATACTCATGCAGAAAACCCGCATCAAAGCTGTCTCCCGCCCCCACTGCGTCCACTGCTTCTACTCGAAGCGCCGGGCTGGTGAACCGTTCGCTTCTGCGTTGCGCCATCGCACCTTCGCGACCCAGCTTCACCACCACCAACGGCACCATGGCAGCCAGCTTCTTCACCGCGGTTTCCAGATCGCTGACTCCCGCCGCTTTCGGCGCCTCCCGTTCGTTCGGCAGAAAGACGTCGACATATTTCAGCGCCTCATGCAGCCCACCCTCCCACCGGTCGTCGGGATCATCATTGGTGTCCAGAGAAGTGGTGAGTCCTGCTTCTTTCATCTTACGGAACAACGCCGCCACGCGCGGCCGCAGCGCACCCTGCAGGTAATAAGAAGACACATGGAAATGCCGCGCATCGGCTAGATAGGTCAGGTCAAGATCATCCCACGTAGTCTCCGCAATGGTTCCGGAATAAGTCACCATGTTCCGCCACGCAGCCCGCTGCAAAATAACCGTGAGCCCAGTCTTGACCGGGCCCGGCACGCGACGCACTTCCGAAACATCCACCCCGCTCTCCTGCAGCCGCTGCAGAGCAGTGGCACCAAGATCGTCGTCTCCAATGCGCGTTTGAAACCCCACGCGGCTCCCCAGCGCCGCCAGGTTGTGCGCCAGGATCGCCGACGATCCCCCCAAAGTCAGCATCATGCGTTCGGCCAGCAACTCGCGTTCGGGCGGAAGCTCGTCGGGAAGCCCATACATAATGAGGTCAAGATTCAGCTCACCGGCAATCGTGATGTCAAAACGCGGCATCTTCAAATTCGGCATTTTCCTCCAATAAATGTAAGGACAGGCAAAGATCACGTGGGGACGGCCGCCTTCGGCCGTCCAGCCGAGCGCAGCGAGGCTTTTTGGCCTACGCCACCTCTGCCTGCACTCCCACCGGAACAGCAGCCCTCCGCAGTGGCTCGGCAATAGCCTTCATCACCTTCTCAAACCCCGCGAAATCCAGTGACTGCGCCCCATCCGACAACGCCCGCTCCGGGCAGGGATGCACTTCAATGATCAGTCCATCCGCCCCAACCGCAACCGCCGCCCGCGACACCGCCGCAATCAGGCTCTGCTTTCCCGTCCCGTGCGAAGGATCGGCAATCACAGGCAAATGCGAAAGATCCCGCGCCAGCGCCACCGCTGCCAGATCAAACGTATTCCGCATCTCCGTTTCGAAGGTCTTAATCCCGCGTTCGCAAAGCACAACCTCGCTGTTCCCGCCCGAAAGCAAGTATTCAGCCGCCAGCAACCATTCCTTCACCGTAGCCGACGGACCGCGCTTCAAAAGCACCGGCTTTTTGACAGTCGCCAGCCGCCGCAGCAGCGCGAAGTTCTGCATGTTTCGCGCTCCCACTTGCAGCATGTCCACATGTTCGCAAATGATGTCTACATCCTCGGTGCTCATCACCTCGGTCACCACCGGCAGTCCGGTTTGTTCCCGCGCCTCGCGCAGAATCTTCAACGCCTCCAGACCGAGTCCCTGAAAGTCATAAGGAGAAGTCCGCGGCTTGTACGCCCCGCCGCGCAGCATCGTGGCCCCAGCCCGCTTCACCGCGTGAGCCGTGCCGATCAACTGCTCCCGCGATTCCACTGAGCAAGGACCGGCAATCACCACCACCCCCGGCCCCCCGATCGCGACCCCGCCCAGGTTCACCACGGTTCCCTCCGGCTTAACCTGCCGGCTCACCAGCTTGAAAGGCTGCGCGATGGCCACCACGTTGTCGACGCCCGGCGCCACCTGCAGCGCCTCAATCTCGTGGCGCCGACCGTTTCCCACCGCCGCCACAATGGCGCGCTCCACTCCCCGCGTCACATGAGGCGTGTACCCCGCCTCGCGAATGCGCTCGATAATGTGCGCAATTTCCTGTTCAGTTGCCTTGTCCGACATATTAACGATCATTAGTTCTCTCCCGAAAATGTTTTGTCATCAAATTGTTTGTCATCCCGAGCAAGCGTTCTTTGCGCAGCGAGGGATCCGGGCGAGCCGCGCCACGGGTCGCGTTCTTTGCGACCCAATAATGGCGCGTTTGGCTCGCTTCCACATCGCCTTCCTAGCCAAGACCAAAGGCCCGCCAAAAGCAAAGGCCGCGATCTTAAATCGCGGCCTCTGGCGAACTTGCTTGAATCTAGTCAATCATGGCTGACTCGATCTCCCCGCAAGCCCCGCCGCAGCCGCTACCCCGCTAAACCAGTAGTAGCGAAACTGCCCGGTAAATGAGAAAAATCGCGTCATGCCTGAAAGGCTCACTTTAGGTTTCCGAATTGCGCGTGCGCCGCCCGTCCGGCTATTGCATTGAACTGGCTACATTGGAAAAGGCGTTGTTGGCATTGGACCCGATCAGTCGTATCGTGCCCACGACCAGAACCAGGATCACTGCCAGCATTACCGCATATTCAGCAATATCTTGGCCCTCATCTTCCGACCAAATCCTGCGGATGAATTCGGACATGCGCTCCCTCCAGTCCGTAATCTGCGTCCTGCAACAAAAAGTACTGCAATTTGACGCACCCATAATGCCCCACCGTGTAGTCCTTGTCAATTGTGGAAATGGATCTAAAAGCGACTTCCCAGTTCCCAGTTCTCAGTAAACCCGCCCCAGTCCGTGTCAAAAGGCCAGATCGCCCTAGTATCAGTCAAGACCCCGACCTGCGACGAGCATTGACACCCACCCGTGCAGCTTTTTGCATTTCTGAGAACTGAGAACTGAGAACTGAGAACTGAGAACTGAGAACTGAGAACTGAGAACTGAGAACCCAGAACCCAGAACTGAGAACTGATACCCTACTCCCGTGCCCGTCCTCCACAACCTCCGCGTCACGCTCGAAATGATCAAGTGGGAGCACTCCATCTTCGCTCTCCCATTCGCTCTGTGCGGAGC
>JBAWCJ010000476.1:0-5060 GCA_049590215.1 Candidatus Sulfotelmatobacter sp.
CGCTGGTCAGCATCTTCGCCCGCGGACACCTGTTGATCGAAGGTGTCCCCGGAGTCGGCAAGACCACGCTGGGACAGGCTCTCGCCCGCGCCATCGATTGCACCTTCCAGCGCGTGCAGTTCACCAGTGACATGCTGCCTTCTGACGTGCTCGGCATCTCTGTGTACTCCTCTTTGGAGCAGGAATTCGAGTTCAAGCGCGGCCCCGTCTTCACCAACGTTCTGCTGGCCGACGAAATCAACCGAACCACCCCGAAGACGCAATCCGCGCTGCTCGAAGCCATGAACGAAGGCCAGGTCACAGTCGACGCGCACTCCTACGAACTACCGCAGCCGTTCCTGGTGATCGCCACGCAGAATCCAGTGGAGCATCACGGAACATATCCTTTGCCGGAATCACAGCTCGACCGCTTCCTGATGCGGGTGCGCATGGGCTATCCCGAAGCCGCAGCCGAGCGCGAGATTCTGCGCTCCGAAGCTGGCGCAGGAGTTCTGCAGGAAATGAGGCCAGTGCTTACGGGCACGGACGTGCTCGAAATGCAGGAGGCCGTGAAGCGCATTCGTGTTGATGAATCGCTGGTGACCTACGCTCTCGAAATTGTCAAGCGGACACGCGAGTCGGAGTATCTCTCGCTCGGAGTTTCGCCGCGCGGAGCGCAAGCGCTTTACCGCGCGGCGCAAGCCATGGCCTTCCTCGATGGCCGCACCTTCTGCACTCCGGAAGATTTCAAACCCCTCGCCGTTCCTGCATTCGCCCACCGCGTGGTGGTCAACGGAGGCTATGCCTCGACGCTGAAAAAATCGGAACAGGCCGATCAGGTGCTCCGCGAGATTGTCGAGAACGTGGCCGTGCCGGTGTAGAAGCTGTAGCGAGTCCCAAGTCCCGCGTCCCAGATCTAATTTTCTTGAAATCTATCATCGGACGGTTCGGGACTCGCGACTTGCGACTCGGGACTCGGGACCTCCCGCTGAGGATATAATTTCGTTCTATGTCCTTCCTGCGGTTTCTGATGCTGCTATCGCTTGTGGTCTGGATTGGCGGGCTCATCTTCTTTGCTTTCGTGCTTGCGCCCACGGCATTTACAGTTCTGCCTACGACTCATCTTGCTGGCAACGTGGTTGGGCGCGCCTTGAGCAAGTTGCATTGGATCGCCTTATTTTCCGGAGTCATCTTCTTGGCGAGTTCGCTGCTCTACAGCCGCCTCACCGACGGCGCGGCGCATGTCTTCGCCGCGCGCCACGTTCTGATCTGCCTGATGCTTGCTCTTACGCTGATCTCGCAGTTCGGTATCATCCCGCGCATGGATGTTCTGCGGGCATCGCTCGGCGACGTGGCTGCCGCGCCCATCGACAATCCTGAGCGCATTCAGTTCGATGCCTTGCACGTGTGGTCGACACGCGTCGAAGGCGCGGTGCTTCTGTTGGGATTGGTGGTGGTGTATTTGACTGCGCAGCAGCTAGGGTTTCGCTAGGATGCGTCTATGAGTTCGGCACGCCTTCCAACCCCCTGCACGATCGCACCCTGGCTAACGGTTCGCAACGGTGAGCAAGCTCTCCGCTTCTACCAGCTGGCATTCGGAGCGAAGGTAGTCTACCGGCTGCCGGATCCCGAAGCAGGAGTTGTAGCGCGGCTCTCAGTCGAGGGCGCCGAGTTTTGGCTGAGTGATGGACAGCCCGTTGAGCCGCACGCGGAGTCTCTTGGTGGTGGCTCGGTCCGAATGATCTTGACCGTCGCCGACCCTGACAAGGTTTTTGCTCAGGCGCTGGCGGCGGGCGCGTCCGAGGTGTTCCCGGTGGGCGAGGAACATGGCTGGCGATTGGGACGCCTGGTTGATCCCTTCGGCCTGCACTGGGAGATCGGCCATCCGCTCGCCGCTTAACTGAAATCCGTCAGCCGAAATTGAAACCGAGACACAGCGGCTCCCTAGTCGCATTGGGCAATATCCCCGTGATCATTTATCCTGAAAGGTTGTCCGGCAGTCACTGAGGCCACAGTGCGGGTTCGCAGTGAACTCGCCTTGGCGTGGCAAACCCAGAAGTTAGAAGCTTTCCTTATGAAAACCGGCATTATTGGCCTGCCTCAGGTGGGCAAGACATCGTTGTTTCGGATTCTGACCAAGGCGCATCTTTCGGATCAGGCGCGGGCCAACCCGCGTGAGGCGCACATCGGCGTCGCGAAAGTTCCGGACGACCGGCTCGATCGCTTGGCCGCTCTTTACAACCCGAAGAAGCTTACGCACACTTCGGTCGAATACGTCGACGTCGGCGCGATTGGCCAGGAAGCGTTGAAAGACAGCGCTTACGCGGCTCACCTTCGAAATGTAGATGCGCTGGCTCACGTGGTGCGCGTGTTTGACGATCCTTCGGTGCCGCATACTGGCGAGATCGATCCACTACGCGACATCAAGAATGTGGAATTCGATCTGCTGGTCAGCGATCTTGGGCAAATCGAAAAACGGCTGGAGCGGCTGGAAAAAGATCTCAAGAAGATGAAGACGCCGGAACTCGAAAAGGAATTCGAGCTGCTGAAGCGCGCCAAGGCGCAGGTGGAATCTGACAAGCCGTTGCGCGAGATGACGATGACTCCCGAGGATAAAAAGCGCATCAAGGGCTTCATGTTCCTCAGCGAGAAGCCGATTTTCTATGTGCTCAACATCGGCGAGTCTACCGAACTCGGCAAGGAACTGGAAGACGCAGTGAGCAAGTACGCGCTCACCGAAATCGCGGCGCGGCCAAACGCCGCGGCCACCGCGATCTGCGGCAAGGTGGAGGCCGAACTCGCGGAAATGAGCGATGCTGACGCCGCGGAGTTTCTCTCCAGCTACGGCCTCACAGAAAGCGGTTTGGTGCGGCTGATTCGTACCACTTACAAACTGCTCGGCCTGATTTCATTCTTTACGGCCGGAGAAGATGAATGCCGCGCCTGGCAGGTTCCTGCCAATTCTCGCGCGCAGGAAGCGGCGGGAGCAATCCACTCCGATCTGGAAAAACATTTCATCCGCGCCGAAACGATTCGGTGGGATCAATTATTGGAAGCTGGTTCCGAGGCGAACGCCCGAGCGAAGGGAACCCTCAGACTCGAAGGCAAAGATTACATCGTGCAAGACGGCGATGTAATGCATATAAGGCATTCGGGATAAATTCACCACAGAGGCACAGAGACACAGAGAAAACCAAATTCCTGATTGTTTCTCTGTGGCTCCGTGGTGAGTTCTCTCTGGTATTATCCTCGCCAACCGCACATGAGCCCGATTCTCATCAGCATTCTGCTCGGCCTCACTGCCGCCGCCGCTAACGTCTTCGGCGGGGCGATCATCGTGCAGCGCAGTTGGGAGCGGCGTTATCTGCGCTACTTCGTCGCGCTGGGCGCGGGCTTCATGCTGGCTACCGCGTTGGTTGAGATGGTCCCGGAGAGTCTCGAGCTGCGCGGCCGATCGGCCGCGTACTTGATTCTGCTCGGCTACCTCATCATTCATTTCTTCGAGCACACCGTCACGCCGCACTTTCATTTTGGCGAAGAGACCCACAAAGATGAGTTCATGCATTCGCACAAAGGATATTCGGTGCTGCTCGGCCTGATCATCCACACGTTCTTCGACGGCATAGCGATCGCCTCCGGGTTTCTGGTGTCGAACGCTCTGGGTTGGATCATTTTTTTCGCAGTATTCCTGCACAAGATTCCGGAGGGTTTCACCGTGAGTTCGGTGATGCTGGCGAGCGGACGCAGCAGGGGCACGGCCTGGGGAGCATCAGTGGTTCTGGGCGGGGCGACGCTGGCCGGGGTGCTGACCATGGCGGTCTTCCGCCAGCACGTGGACGCAGGCCTGCCGCTTGCGGCCGGTGTCTCCATCTACATTGCGGCTTCGGATCTGGTTCCTGAGGTGAACAAGGAACCGGGAGCCAAGATGGCTCTGCTGGTATTCGTTGGGGCGGGAGTTGTGTTGCTGTTGAATGCTTTGTTTCAAGGACACTGATGGCAGTTCTCAGTTCTCACGGAAGGAGTTGCCGGGACTGATCCTGGTGTCAACTCAATTCTTCGCTTTGTGTTCCGGGAGCGGCAAGATGTGCAACCCTGAGATTTTCTTGAAATCTTTCGCATCGGACGTCACAAGAACGTGATCTTTCGCGGCAGTGGCGGCTGCAAAACAGTCGGCGTAAGGCAAGCCGTAACCTGCCTTGAGCTGGGCGGCTCGCACCGTCACCGCTTCCCCCGCATCGAGAACTGTAAGAGGGAGCAGCTTCACGCGATCCATGACCCTGACCGTCTCCGCAAAGCCCTCCGCTTTGGCAATGGTGTAGTAGACCTCGCCCCAGTTGATCACCGACATACGGAGCGGCTGCTCGGTGTCGCGGGCTTCCTTGAAAAGCCGGTTCACCGTGTCGGCGCCGGGGCCCCCGGTCAAAAAGCGATAGAGGGCGTTGGCATCGAGCACGTGTACCTTCATTACAGATCCCGATCCCTGCTCCGCTCTACCCGGTCAGGCAAGCCACGCCCCGCGAGCACGCCCTTCATGCCATCGATAAACTCATCCGTTACCGGCTGAATGAATAAACGGCCTTGCTCTTCCAGAAAAGCTACTCGCGTACCTTCGTCGATCCGGAACCTGCGCCGGATGTCCACCGGGATCACTACTTGTCCCTTGGCCTTGACGGTTGCGTACTCAATCGCCATAGTTGGATATTATATGATTGAGTTTTACCTTTGTCAAAAAGTTGGACTGTCGATAAGCTAGTTGTACTTCATCCAAATCGCTCTAAGTCGCCCCCGGCCGCTCCAACGGCATGAGTGAATTCGTGTCTTTCCCGCTCGATGTAGATTCCTGGCTAGGACCGCGTTTAATCCACCGAATGTTTGGCGGTGTAGCCATCGCGGGCGACGACTTCAATCTTCTGCTCTTTACCCTTCTGATCTTTCACCTTCAAAGGGGCGCCCTCGGGCGTCAGCACTTCGACCTTTAGCTTGCGGTAGGTGCCGTCCAGTTTTGTGTTCGTGGGATGATAGGCGAGCGAGTACTGGTTGCGGATGTCGTTGCCAATATCCTGAAAGTCCTCGCCATACTC
>JBAWCJ010000477.1:0-6411 GCA_049590215.1 Candidatus Sulfotelmatobacter sp.
ATTGATCCCCGTTACGTGTTTTTTTTGCATTGGTCGTGGAAGGTACCCGACGATCTAGTGAGCGGCTTCGAGTGCGTATGCTTTCACATGACCGACGTTCCCTACGGGCGCGGCGGCAGCCCCCTGCAGAACCTGATTCTGCGCGGACATCACGACACTAAGATCAGCGCGTTGCGCATGACTCCAGAGTTCGACGCGGGGCCGGTGTATTGCAAAGAACCCATGACTTTGGAGGGAGGGGCAGAAGAAATCTATATCCGGGCCGGCGAAATAGCGGCCGGAATGATCGCGCGAATCATCCGGGAGCGAATGAAGCCTGTGCCACAAACGGGAGAAGCCGTCATCTTCACACGGCGAAAGCCGGAACAGAGCAATGTGGCACAACTCCAATCCTTGAGCCAGATTTACGACTACATCCGCATGCTCGATGCCGAAGAGTACCCCCGTGCATTTCTGGAAGCGGGAGCGTTCCGATTCGAGTTCAGCAAGGCCGTTCACCATACCGATCACGTGGTTGCGCAAGTGACCATTACTCCGGCAAGGAGGGACAAGGAATGAAGGTCCTCGTGGTCGCGGCGCATCCCGATGATGAGGTCCTGGGATGCGGAGGGACAATCGCGCGGCTGGCCCGAGAAGGGCACGAAATCCACATAGCCATCCTGGCTGAGGGCATCACTTCGCGCTACCCCCACCGTGCGGAGGCCGACCCGTCTCTGCTGCAGGATCTTCATGCCGACAGCCGGCAAGCGGCGAGCACGTTGGGAGCAAAACAGGTTTCCCTGCACGGATTGCCGGACAACCGACTGGACACGCTACCGCTTCTTGACGTTGTCAAGATGGTGGAATCGCTGATCGAGAAAACAACTCCATCGCGCATCTATACCCATCATGGCGGCGACCTGAACATTGATCATGCGGTGGTGCACCGCGCTGTGCTCACGGGAACTCGTCCTGTTGCCGGCTGCCCGGTCCGGGAGGTTTATTTGTTCGAGGTGCCTTCCTCCACCGAATGGGCATTCCAGCAGTTCGAAGGCAGTTTTCGGCCGAATACCTTCGTGGACGTCGCGGAGACTCTGGAAGTAAAGATTCGCGCCATGGCCTGCTACCGCAGTGAAGCACGGGCGTTTCCGCACCCGCGGTCTGCTGAAGCGTTACGTGCGGGGGCCCAGCGTTGGGGAAGCGTGGCCGGGTGTGCGGCCGCCGAGGCATTCCAGTTAGTCCGCGCTATCGTCTAAGGAGGAGCTGCAGTTGCAGATGAGAATTGGCAAACGCCAGATTGGTCCGGAGCAGGGAGCGTACGTGGTGGCCGAACTCTCAGCAAACCACAACCAGAGCTTCGACGACGCTGTGCGGATTATAGAAGCAGCCAAGGAAGCAGGTGCCGATGCCCTGAAACTGCAGACCTACACCGCCGATACGATGACGCTTGCCTCGAACCTTGAATATTTCCGCATTGGCGGTGGGACGCTGTGGGACGGCCGTAATCTGCATGAGTTATATCGTGAAGCCTACATGCCCTGGGAATGGCAGCCCAGGCTGCAAACGGTAGCCCAGGATCTGGGCCTGGACTTTTTCTCCACCGCCTTCGATGCCACGGCCGTGGACTTTCTCGAGGAGATAGGCGTGCCTGCGCACAAAGTGGCATCGTGCGAACTGGTGGATATCCCTCTCATCCAGAAAATGGCACGAACCGGCAAGCCCCTGATTATGTCAACGGGCATGGCCTCGGTTGAGGAAATCGAGGAGGCGTTGCAGAGCGCTCGCGAGGCGGGCGCCACACAGATTGCGTTGCTAAAGTGCACCAGCGCTTATCCCGCGCCTGCGGAGGAGATGAATCTGCGCACGATTCCGGAGATGGCGCGACGCTTTGGAGTTCCCGTGGGATTGTCCGACCATACGATGGGAATCGCAGCGCCGGTAGCCGCTGTTGCACTGGGAGCTTGCATCATCGAAAAGCATCTGACCTTGTCGCGCGCAACTCCGGGGCCGGATAGCGCGTTCTCTCTCGACCCGCACGAATTCAAAGCCATGGTGGAAGCCGTGCGGACGGCCGAGAAAGCGCTGGGAGAAGCGCACTTTGGCGTGAGCGAGAAAGAAGAAGCAAGCAAGGTCTTCCGCCGTTCCCTATTTGTGGTCGAGAATGTAAGGCAAGGCGAGATGTTCACGGAGGCGAATGTGCGCTCGATCCGCCCCGGGCACGGGCTACACACCCGCCATTTAGGTGAGGTTCTGGGCAAACGCGCGATGCGCGATATCGAACGGGGAACGCCCCTGAGTTGGGATCTGGTCGTCAACTCATGAGACTGGTCAGTCGACGTCCCACATGACTTCATCCACCAACCCTGCTGGAGACCCATCGGCGGCCGATTCACGGCAGAGCGACCCGAATCTTCCCATCTATAACAAGTCCCACGTTGCAGCGTATTACGCTTCGCTCGACTACCTCAGTCCGTGTGAGCAGGCTCTGTTTGAGGGGTTTCTGAAGCCAGGGGATTCCATTCTGGATCTGGGCGTCGGGGGCGGCCGCACGACCCGCTATCTCTCCCGCCTGGCATCGCGCTATGTGGGTGTGGACTATGCGCCGAACATGGTGGCAGCGTGTCGGGAGAAGTTTCCGCAACTCGAATTTCTTGTGGCCGATGCCACGAATCTCGCCCTACTCGCTGATGGGAGCTTTGATTCCGTGGTGATGGCCTTTAACGGTATCGACGCACTGGTCCCGAGCGAAGCGCGGCGGCGTTGCCTCGCGGAAATCCACCGCGTGTTGAAAAGCGGCGGCGTTTTTATTTTCTCGTCTCACAACCCGCGAGCTGTTTTTCTCAGCCCGGCTTGGAACCCGAAAAGAATAGACGATCTCGCTCACCTGCTGGCGGGGCAGAGAAAGTGGTTGCTCGAACCCACGAGAATTCTTCTCTTGTCATTGCGGGTTGCTGCGGCGCTGGCCAAATCCGCGATGGACTCGGTTTTCCGGTTATTGCGCCGAGTGCCGCGCCGCGCCTTTTGGGCCGGCGACGGTTATATGGTCGATCCGGCTCACGGCGGAGTGCTGACTCACTACGCCATACCCGAACGGGTAATTGCAGAATTGGAGCAGCACGGCTTCCAATTTCTGCGATTCGCCGGGGACGACTATCCCCGGCGCAGCCGGGCCTATGTTACGGATTGGTACTACTATGTCTTTCGAAAGTTGAAGCATCAGTGAGTGCTGCATGCGTGTAGTCGTGCTCAGAAAAATTCCCGAGGAGCCTTCTTTGCTGCGGCAGTGGGATGACTTGGTCTTGCAGATGGAGCGACCCGAAGTTTTCTACACTTCTGAGTGGGCTCTTGCGGTCCAGTCTGCCTATCAAGCCTCACTAAAACCTTTGCTGCTTCTTGGCTACGACGGCGATCATTTGGCAGGAGTGGCGTGTCTGGCCACGGACGCCAACGAGCAGAATGTAAGCTTTCTCGCCGCTACTACCGCGGACTACTGTGACTTTCTGAGCCATCCGCAACGGCGAGCGGAGTTTGTCGACAAAGTTTTCGCTGAGCTTTGCCAGTTGGGAGCCGGCAACCTTGTGCTTGCCAGTTTGCCGGCGGACTCGGCGACCCCCGCCGCACTTCATGCTGCAGCTGAGAAACATCGCTTTCACCTGTACATGCGGCCAGCATGCCTGTGCGTCCAGGTGGAACTCGGTTCTGCGGGACAACGCCGGGAGATAAAGAGTGCTCTGGCAGGCAAGAAAAAGCTTCGCCGTTACCTCCGAACTATGGAGCGCGAAGGTCCGGTGACCTTTGCCCATCTGCAGTCTGAGGCCGAGATTCATGCGGCCCTGCCTGAGTTTATGAACGCGCATGTGGCGCGCTTCCGGTCTACGCACCGCATTAGCGTTCTCTCCACACCCGAACGCCGCTTCTTTCTTGAAGAACTAACTCGGCGATTTTCTGGCAGTCAAGTCGTGACTTTGAGCATGTTAGTGATTGGGGACCGGCCGGTCGCGTGGAATTATGGGTTTCAATTTCATGGAAGTTGGTTCTGGTATCAGCCAACCTTTGACAGTCGTCAGGAAGAGAATTCGCCCGGTCAGTGCCTGCTTTTGAGGATTGTGACCGAAGCCTGTGACATGAACGGAATCAAGGAGGTTGATCTGGGCCTGGGCGCGGAAGGCTATAAGGATCGATTTGGAAACAGTACGAGACAAACGCTCGACGTTGCCCTGACGAAATCCTGGAGCCGCCACCTGCACAAAATCGTGAGATATCGCGCGGCCAGCGCATTGAAACGGTCGCCGAAGGTTGAATCGGCAGTGCGCCGCTTACTGCGCCGATTGCGGCCGACGAGAGAAGTCACGCCTGGAACGAAAAGCATTTAGACTGGTGGGTCGCACTTCTTGATTCTTGAAGACTCTCCTTGTCCATCCCGCAGACTCCCCGTGCTCGGGCCCCTGGGCCGGCGAGAAATGGGACCTGATTGTAGACCTCGGCAGGTCCTCGGCGTTCACCCGGTCCGCATGGCAAGAGCGCTTGCATTCTCCTATCTTGCAGTCGGACACACTGTGGCGGGGAATCGAAGATTTTGAGTCGATCCGTCAGCTCCTCGATGCCGGACGTAACCAGCTTCTCGATGAGACAGGTTTGGATTGGTGGGATCTGGTGAGTGTTCTCATCTACCCGGAGTTGCGGGATGCTGTTCTGCTGGGGCGCCTCGCGAAACAGTTGGATGCGACCGCAGAGCTGTACGCAACGCGGCAGGCGTGGCCCGCGAATGGAGTTGCCCTTCTGCTGCAACGTTCCCTGCGCACGTTCCCTGATACATCTCGCTCCTCGCACTTTCGCCACTATAGCGACGTGTTGCGGAGGTTCTCGTTCGACCAACTGGCTCAGATATTCCTGGACAAATACGATCTGCGCTATCGATGGCGCTCCCGGTTTGCCGCCAGGCAGCGCGGTATGCTGGGACCATCCGTCCTGTTGCCCAGCGCTTACACCAATGTATCGCGCACGGCAATGGCTTATGCCAGCATGCTTCCCGAGCAATCATTTCTGCTGGTGGCGACGCGCCGCAGCGGTACCCAGTTCGACCCCGCCGCGAACGTGACCTGCACCAGCCTGGCTGCCTACGCCGGCGGGACTGAGCCGAAAGCAGAATACCTGGAGCTTCTTGGCGAGTGGCGGAACCTGCAATCAAGCCTCAAACGGCTTCCGGAGATCGACCTGCTGTTCCGCGCGGGTCAACTGGAGAGCTTCTCCAACCATTTCCGCGATGGGCTTACCATCCGGAATGCCTGGCGGAATGTGCTCTCGGAGGAGCGAATCTCCGCTGTGATGTGCGGTGATGACAGCAACATTTACACCAGACTTCCCGTACTCCTGGCCCGCCAGCAAGGCATTCCCACCCTCGACTTTCATCACGGAGCGCTGGACGGCCGCTTCCTCATGAAGAACTTGTCCTCCGATCTCTATCTTGCCAAGGGAGAAATGGAACAAGATTATCTGATAAGAGTTTGCCGCTTGCCCGCCGAACGTGTGATCGTGGCCGGTCCGCCCTTGCCGAACTCGATTCCAGCTCGTGAACGCGCGAAGAAAGAACGCAAGGATGAAAGCTCGCTGATTTTGTTTTTCTCCGAGCCTTACGAAGTTGGTCGCCTGCGAACCGAAGATATCTACGCGGAGCTTCTTCCACCACTCGCGAGACTTGCACGCGAGTTCGGCCGCAGGTTAGTAGTCAAGTTGCATCCTTTCGAAAGCCGCGCCGAACGAATGGAACTTGTCGCGAAAGTACTGCCGCCCGAATACGCCGCGCTGGTGGACGTTCTCGATGAACCCTTTACACCTGAACTGGTTGCAAGGGCATGGTTCGCAATCACCGTGGAATCTACCGTGGTGATCGAGTGCTCCCTGCTCCGAGTTCCATGCTTCCTGTGCGAGTGGTTGAACCTCTCGGCTTACGGATATACCGCTCAATACGCCCGCTTTGGAGTTGGCCGGATCCTGAACTCTCCGGAGCAGATCGCCGAGATCCCGCGCCTATTGGAGGAGCCCGCGATCCCGTTGTCAGAAGACCGCCTCTTGAAGCCGATGGACCCGGAGTGGTTGCGCAGCATCATTGCTGCCGGTGCAGCCATTCCGAGAATGTCTTCGCCGGAAGCAAGTTAGCGAAACTGGAATGAGCAAAACGCAGCGATTCATCACCATCTTCACCCCGTCCCATGCTGACGCGGCCTTCACCAATGCGCAGCAATTGACGGTGAAGGAAGTTGTGGCCCGGCTTCCACCAGAACGCTTTCGGGTGGCGATGTTTTCCGGAAAGCAACCGGATCCCCGGATCGCCGCGCGCCCCAACACGCTGTTAATTCCTGCGGGCCCGCACGGAAACACCATGCGCTTTCTGACCCGTTTGCTTGTCGCGCAGCCTGACGTTTATTTCTACCC
>JBAWCJ010000478.1:0-1712 GCA_049590215.1 Candidatus Sulfotelmatobacter sp.
GCGGTAGCTCCATGACCGGAGCAGTTTGGCGCCGGGCGTCGGTCTGCAAAAATCGCTTCAGTTCTTCGTCAGAAAGCTCGCTCAGTCTCCTGCCAACGAATTGTCCAAAAATGATCGGGGGTTCTGGAGGTGAGAAACTGCGCCGGCGTCTGACTGACCTCCGGAAACGAGGCCTTATTTTCATGGTGTATTGCTCCATTCCTATTTACAGAGACTGCGTCCTTGATTCGCGAGGGGCAACAAGCCGCAACGCATCGAGCAGGAGAGCAGGAGTAAATCCCGAGAATTCAGAGATGACGTCATTTTGAACTAAATAGAAGCGGAGTCTTCCAAATGCCAAGCCTTGCATTTTCGTTTGGAGCCGAGTGATGAAAGCACCGATGGCGAAGTTGCGGTCTGTCAGTGACGGAAGCGGATCGTTGCCGAGCACTAACCCCAATAACCAAAGGATAGGATGACCATCGGGATGGTTATGAACAAAAAGCACTGTGTGGCGCTCGCTTTCGTTCAAGAACGAATGAATCTCCGAAGCCTTGTTCGGTGGGAGTACTACCCGCTCAGACTCACCCCGGATCTTCATTACGGAATCGATTCGTGTGCGGCTACCGCGAGCCAAACCGAAGCCGACGATTAACTCTTCGTGTTGGAATCCCTTTACGTAATTTGCCGCGCCCCATAAGAACGCGTGCCTGTAAACGGAGCCACAAGGCAACCTATAGCCGTATGGCCACAACTTTTTCAAACGTGCTCCAAACTGTCCGCCCTTTCGGCGGTCTGATGCCGAATGCAATGTAAGCCGCCGGCCTTCAATCGCCGAGAGCCCTCGGGACATTACAGACGCTGGCAATGCGCCCAGAAACTGCCGCGCGAGTTTTTCGGCATGCGCACTCATTGATCTTCAGATCAGTTTACTACGTTGGGAGATATGCCTCGTGCGTCTGGACAGGGTAGATCCGATGCTCTGGGTTCAGAATGCCGGTCACAACATCCTTTAGGACAAAGCCATAGGGACAAAATGCGTGCGAACCGCGATCCGGAGCGGCTTTTGGAAGCTACGGGTTTCCAATTTTTATTTGATTCTCGGGAAACCTTTCAGAACTGGCGAGGTTCTAAGGTGGTAACCACTCGTCGTTTCAGACCCAGTCCCTAGGAACGAAGGCCTGACGCCTCGGAACGGGTTACCTTTAGTTCTCTGAGAAGTACTCAGCACCAGGGAATCTCGCGTGAGGATTCGTGTCCCAACGCGGGCGGCACTTATTGTCGCCCTTGCTCTGGTAGTTCTAACTACTTGCTCGTACTTCGTCTTCACCCTGCGACACAGAATGGCGACTTCAACTCGCCGTGCCGCTTTCCAAGTTGATGCCACGGATGCACAGCAGTGGGCAGATCCCCAGGTCCTGCTCGCCGTCGCAGATCACTTTTACTTCTTAAATAACGGACCCGCCGCGGCGCCGCTCTATGCCAGAGCCGAAAGGCTGTTCTCGGAGCGGGGCGATCCGCGGAGCGAACTTCACGCCAAGGTTGGCCGCCTCAGATCAGAAGCCGAAACGATGTCCTTTGTCGACCTTTCACGGTTCTTGAACGAACAGCTACAGAATCCCATCGTGCAGACTGACAAGAAACTGCGGCTTTGGTGTCTGATCGCAAAGGGCTACACGGACATCGAGATCGACTACCGTGCTTCAAAGCGCGATTGGCTAGAAGCGCAGGAC
>JBAWCJ010000479.1:0-9685 GCA_049590215.1 Candidatus Sulfotelmatobacter sp.
CCGCGGCGGTAGCCGCGGCAGGGGCAGCGGGCACGGGCCCCGGTTGCGAAGATCCCGCCTATCTTGGACCAAAGGGACCGCTCGGAGACAGCTACCTGTATGCCCATCTACAGGTCGATGCGCAAGCTAGCTTCCGCTTGCAGAAGGGTTTCACCGTGCTCTGGCAGGGCCTGAACCTCACCGATGATGTGTTCGGCTTCTACAACGGCAGCCCATGGTACGTGACGCAGCGCGAATACTACCGGCCGACCTATTCCTTCGGCCTGCGCTGGGAACCGCACCGAGAATAATTCGTCCGAGCGCGGGATGCACCTCGACATGAAGTTCGCACTTCGTTCAGGCAAACTTATGCTCGGCCACACGGGGTTGTACCGTGAGACCAATGATCGCAGACTCAATGCGCCGAAAGATCCAAGGAGCCTTATGCAGATGAAGAAGCACCGGCATCACGACCTGACCATCAAGAGCCTCGCGCTATTTGTGGCTGTCTTGACATTAGGATTCGCTCTCACGAATCCATGCCCAGCATCCGCCAGCGAGTTTACGATCACGAAGAAAGTCCCTATTCCCGGCCAGGGGAGCTGGGATTACCTCGCGGTCGATGAGGCTGCACGGCGCCTGTACGTTTCCCACGGAACCCAAGTGGAAGTGCTCGATGTCGATTCGGGCGCAATCGTAGGCAAGATCGAGAATACGCTCGGCGTGCATGGCATCGCCATCGCCCCGGAACTGGACCGGGGATTTGTGAGCAATGGCCAGTCTTCAACCGTTACGATTTTCGATTTGAAGACGCTGAAGGCAGTTGCCGAGGTCCCGGTCGGTAAAAAACCTGACGCAATCATTTACGATCCTGCGACGTCCCGCGTTTTCGCCTTTAATGGTGACAGCAACAGCGCATCTGTCATCGACGCCGCTTCCGGAAAGGTGGTGGGAACGGTCGATCTCGGCGGCGGGCCGGAGTTTGCGGTCGCCGATGGCACAGGGTATGTTTACAATAATCTGGAAGATGCGAGCCTGGTCCTGAAAATCAACGCGCGTTCCTTGAGGGTTGAGCAGCGTTGGCCAACCGCGCCTTGTTCGTCGCCTTCGAGCATTGCGATGGACCGGACAACTCGCAGATTGTTTATCGGTTGCCGCAACAAGGTAATGGCCGTGGTGAATGCGGATACCGGGCAAGTGATCAGAACCCTGCCCATCGGCGATCACGTGGACGCCACGGCCTTCGATCCGGAGTCTCGCCTGGTTTTTAACTCCAACGGGGACGGCACGATCACGGTGGTTCGTGAGGATAGTCCGGATAAGTACTCGGTGGTCGAAAATGTGAAGACCTTGCCCAAGGCGAAGACGATGGCGCTGGATCCAAAAACGCATCATCTCTTCCTGCCCACAGCCGAAGCGGGACAATTTGAGGTGCTGGTCGTGGGCCGCTAGTTGCGGATGATTCAATGAAACTCGGTCGACAATTGCCGATGATTCTTCTTCTGGCGTGTGTTGCGTGCTCCCGCTCGCATTCTCAGTCGGCGGCGCAAACCGAGCCGGTGGAGTTGCAGCTAGAGGTGAGCACGCCTTTCCATTTTGTCGCGTATGGCGATTCGCGCTTCCACGATCCCAAGGACACAGAAGCAGCGAATCCGCCGGTACGGCAGGCGCTGGTCAAGGCGATTGCCGAGACTCGTCCCGCGTTCATTTGCTTTACCGGCGACATTGTCTACAACGGCTACGATAAAAATGACTGGAAGGTGTGGGATACGGAAACCGCAGTGTGGCGCGCCGACAAGATTCCGGTTTACCCGGCATTCGGCAACCACGATCTTCACGGTGATGAAAAGATTGCTCTGGCCAACTATTTCGAGCGCTTTCCTGATTTGAAGAACAGCCGGTATTATTCTGTACGCGCCGCCAACACGCTAATACTTGTGCTCGACAGTTCGCTGGACGAAGTCTCCGGCCCACAGGGTAGGTGGCTGACACAAAAGTTGGACAACGTTCCCGGGGATGTGGATTTCGTGTTTATTGTTCTTCACCATCCTCCCTACACCAGTTCATCGGACATGAAGATGTTTGGCGGAGGACACTCGGCGCGCGCACCAGAGAAGGAACTGGCCAAGATGCTGGAGGCGCGGCAACAGAATTTGCGCGCCCGGATCGTGGTGTTCTCCGGACACGTGCACAACTACGAACGCCATGAGCACGGTGGCGTGACCTATTTTGTGACCGGCGGCGCCGGGGCGCACGCGTATCCGATCGAACGGGCCAAGGATGATCCTTTTCAAAGCAAAGAAGTGAACTACCACTATCTGCAAGTCGATGTGGATCGCGGCCGCCTCAAGATCACCATGCATCGTCTCGACCTGACGAGCGGCACAGCCGTATGGACGCAGCCCGACTCGGTTACAATCTCGGTGCCGGCAGCGAGTGCCGCAGTGCAGGGCCGTTAGAGAAACAGCGCTGAATCTTCCAGCGGTTTGACCTTCTGAACTCACAAAGGAGTTGCGCGTTTCCGAAGACGATCAAGTATATGTCGGCCCGCACGTTTGCTTGCCTGCTGTTGGTAGTGATACCGGTCACGCTCTCGCTGCGGGTTGCGGCGCAGGGTGGTCCGCCTTATTACACCAACGATCCCGGTACGCCGGGCAATCTCAACTGGGAAATCAATCTTGGCTATATGCCATTTTTCTACAGCAATCAGTCCGTCTCACACGTGCCCGATGTCGACATCAATTTCGGCGTCGGCGATCGCATCCAGCTCACCTATGAAAATGCCTGGCTAAGAGTTCAGAATCCCTCTGCTGGGACCAGGTTTGGTTTAGGTCAATCCAATCCCGGGGTGAAATGGCGTTTCTACGATGCCGGAGAGTCCGGCCTCAACGTCTCGGTTTTCCCCCAGCTTTTCCTCAACAACCCGAACGACGCCGTCCGCCGCGGGATAACACCCCCGAGCCAGGCTTTCCTTTTGCCCTTCGAGTTCTCGAGGAAATTTGGCCCCATCGATGTGGATTATGAAATCGGCTATCAGTTTGTGCACAAAGGGCCGGACGGATGGATTACTGGTCTCGTCCTCGGCCATGATTTCACTCCAAAACTCGAAGGCGACATCGAACTCTATTCGCAGGGAACTTTCCATCCCTCAGAGACCCAGCCCACCATCGATTTTGGAGCTCGCTATAAAATTCATAGTCCGGTGATCTTCCTATTTATGGTCGGACGCAGCCTCGAACCTGTCCGCAGCAACCAGTCTTATTTCCTAGGTTATTTCGGGATTCAATTCCTGCTTCCTCCAAAATCGTACAAATCGGATTGAACCCACACTCTTGGCGGAGGAATGGTTGGCGTTGTGGGAAGGTATTGGGGGTGGCTAGCGGTAGTCCTTCTCAACACATCTCCGCAGCCTTCGACGCGACTCCCAATACATCAGACTTGCAAGAAGTGGAAAGGACCTACGTAGCCGTCCGCAACCCACAAGCTATTGATCGCGCGGAGGAGCCACAGATTGTCCCTTCTGTCTCGAGATGTGTGCCGTGATGCGGCGATCTTTTGCACCGGGATGCCCCGTAATGCCCCGAAATGACCTGTGTTGCCCCTTGCTGAGACAGGACTGACCTACTAATATCCCGCGATCGGTAACATGGGCATCAAGAGATTGGGTTGCTCGCCCGGTCGAAGTGGTCGAAGTGCGGAGCCCCGCCGGCGTGATGGGGCCAAATTCATTGGTGTGAGGGGCTGTTGACCGTTATGAAAATGGGAAACTTATCGCATAGCGCGCCGGCCCGGCCGGGTCTGATTGTGGTGGATACGGCGGCGAAAGTTGTCGGTTCCAATCCCGAGGTGCTTCAGATACTTACATTTCCCGAGCACCCGCGAAACATACACAATTTCGGCATGTGGCTGGCGAAGAAGGTGCGATCGAGTCTGGGCGAAGGGCTATTGCGGTCGGGACTTGCGGGCAAGGTGCAATCTGCGAGAAGGACTTATCTTTGCCGGTCTTTTGCGCTCGACCTTCCGGAGAATCATAACAACCCTAACAATCACAGAAGTGGTTCAGACCAGTCCGGAAAATTGACGATCGTCATGATCGAGAGGAAGAGCCACGAGTCGACTACGATTGCGGAAATTTCTGAACGCTTTGGCCTGACCGCTCGCGAGCAGGAAACGGTGCAGTTCCTGCGGGAGGGCTTTACCAGCAAAGAGATTGCTCAGCGAATGAATATCAGCCCCAACACGGTGAAGGCATTTATTCGGCTGGTGATGGTAAAGATGGGTGCTTCAACACGCTCAGGGATTGTCGGCATGATTGTTTGTCCGAGACCTTGAACCTCTACCTCCGCGGAGCGCGGCCGATCTGGGCTGCGGTCAAGCTACCTTGGCGTTCGATTCCGCCAGGTTCCCGCCAAGAGTTGTTTGTGGTTGCGAGACGGTTGCCGGTTTTGAGGATTGAACCGGGCGTCTCGATCTCTTCCAGCGTTTCGGATCCAGCGAGCCAGCTAAGATTCCTGCAACGCGCGACACGATGATATTATGGGCTCGGTTCAGAGCTTCGTGGAATCTCGTGGAACGTGACTGCTGAACTGGAATGTCTTTCAGCGCGGATCTATATTTTGCGATCCACGCCTCCTCCGCATCTTTCAAGGGAGTCCGATCCATCGACATCTCACCACCTCAAATCGCTTTTGTCTGTGTTCACGCCTTATAACATCATCGAATGGCCCCTGGCACCGCCCCGAAGGAACTAGTCCCGCAGGTGATGACCAGCACAAATGAATTCCTGAAGCGGTAACGCCAGCCCTGGAACATCTGAGTCAGAGTGGCGAGCAAGCAAGCATTAATCGCCGGTGCCGCCGCAAGTACAGATACCCTGAGTTTCCTCCATCAGAAACCCGCATTGGCTTTGGAGCTGCGAGGCATGGGTTGGAGTCAGCGGCACGACCTCAAACGGGGCCTCTGTTAGAGCAAACGTAGCTGGGTCCACAACCTGGATGTGGGTTGACCAAGCCCGGAGTTCTCCTCCGGGAGGGGAAGTGCTGGCATTGCAGGCCTGGCTGCTGGGGCCGGCAGATACGATCTCGATGACTCCGGTTGCCGAAACAGCGCCAGTCGCCGGCTGATTCGTAAGATCATTGTTTATCGACAAGGTCCGAAGATCATCTATCGAGGTCGAGCAGGCACAGCACTCCGTCATTTCTTGCTGGGTGTCAAAGACGTAGACCATTGCACAGAGCGAGCTGTGGGTCATTCCGACGTTCGTGACATATACCGTTCCATCCATTGTGGCGGGATTGTTGGCCTGGCTGAAATAGGTGACGAGCAACTGCGGCTCAACCGTGAGGGCCGCCGACCCAGTCCGATCGCCGGAAGTGGCGGAGATGCTGGTAGAGCCGACAGAGTTCGCGGCCGCGAGCCCTGCAGGACCAATACTTACCATGGAAGAATTCGCGGAGGACCATGTCGCCGAGTTTGTAAGGTCCTGAGTGCTACCGTCGTCGAAGGTACCAGTCGCAGTTAGTTGCTTAGTAGTTCCCAGCATGATGGATGAGTTCGCGGGTGCGACGGCAATCGATACGAGGATAGGCGACGAGACGGTCAGCGAATCACTTGCGTGCACAGAGCCTGAGGCGGCGGTGAGAGTTGCAGAACCCTCCGCGTGAGCAGTGACTAATCCGGTGGAGCTTACAGTGGCGATTCCGGTTGGGGCAACCGACCAAGTCGCCGAATTGGTAATGGCTTTCTGGGTGCCGTCGCTGAAGTTAGCCATCGCAGTGAACTGTTGAGTTTCGCCCTTCGGAATCGATGGGCTCTGCGGACTTACGCTGATTGACACTAAGACGGTCGGCGAGACGGTCAGCAGATCGCTTGCGCGGATAGAATCTAACTCAGCGAAGACCTTGGCAGAACCTACCGTTTGACCCTTGACTAATCCAGTGGAGCTTATGCTGGCAACGCCGGTTGGGAAAACGGTCCAAGTGGCCGAGTCGGTAATAGTTTTCTGGCTCCCGTCGCTGAAGGTACCTACCGCGTCGAGTTGTTGAGTTTCACCTTTCGGAATCGAGGCACCGTCCGGAGTGACGGCGATCGATACTAAAGCGGCTGCCCCGACAGTAAGAGTGACGGAAGCGGTAACTGAGCCTGAAGTAACCTTAAGCTTAGCGCTCCCGACTTGCTTGCCCGACGCCAGGCCCAACTCGTTGATACTGGCGACGGAAGGCTGGGCGCTGGCCCAGGTAACGGTGTTCGTTATGGCCTGCTGGCTGCCGTCACTGGACACTCCTGTGGCAGTAAGCTGCCGACTCTGACCCAGCGCCACGGTTGGAGTGGCGGGAGAAATCAGGATTGCAGTCAGAGGTTTGGTGGAGGATGGAGGGGCTGCGGCTGTTGACGAGCTGCCACAACCCGGCTCGGTGATGCTGAGTGAAAGCAGCAAGGCGAGAGATAGAACCGTTGTGTAGGCGTAACCGGTTCCTCCTCTGCTTGCGAGGTGCATACTTCACCGCCTCATGAATTGGGCCGATCCGGAGGAGGAGCGGATGGCTGCACACAGTGAACGTAGAACTTTAACGCCCAGCTACGGGTTTTCAACTCTCTTTCCCGGCTAGACTGTAGGCAGTAGGAAAATCAAACTAGCCCGAAAGACTAGCCAGTCTGGTTAATACATACGGATTAACCGAGCCGCCTAAAGCAGGAACTGCAGCCCGGACAGGTAATTCTTGCCGCGCAAGTTCGGCTTCTTCGTCCAACGGACGAGCAAGAGCGTTGGGATTGGCACCGGGACGTCCGCGGCGCGCATCTCGCAGCGCAAGAGCGACGAGGGCGAAACCGGCCGTTGACTCAAGAAGCAGAGGCCACCTCGACTCATGTTCTGAGCTCGCCCGAGGATTGGCTTTTCCGGGCCTTCGGCGGAATCGAACGGAGGGACAGGGTTAACCTCAATCTCCAGGATCTGGGGAAAGCGAGGGTCTCTCCTGCGCTCTACTTCTTGTGATCGCATAGCGAGCAGCGATCTTACGTGAGCGCAATCTTAAGTAAAGTCCACAAATGGACTAGTTCACCACGACTAACTTCTTCGGGGTTCGAGTAAGAACTTTGAAGGTAACCAGGCTAGACGGGCCCGACGATTCGGCCCACGATTCCGGAACGGGTGGAGACACCCATCTTGACCATTACCAGACGGAGGAATGCCTTTACTGTGTTTGGGCTGATGTTCATTCGGGCCGCGATCTCCTTGCTGGTGAGGCCCTGGAGCAACAGTTGGACGGTCTCCTGTTCGCGGACGGTTAGATCAAATTCCTCGGAGAGCTGCGACAGAGAAGCCGTTCGGGAGGCAAACCGCTCCAGCACGAGAACCAACAGGGCGCCCTTTTCCGAGGAGTCGAGTTGGAAAATGCGACAGTTGTAGCGACGTTTGCCGGACCTAAATTCCTTGACAAATTCCAGCGAATCTTTCGACTGGCGATCGACCAGACTGACGCGGATTTTATCGGAAAGAAACACACTCATACGCTTGACCTGGTCGACCAGGTTGGGGAAGGCAAGGATTTTGATCACCTGCTGATTGCAGGCTACGGGATTCAACTTGGAGTCCAATACCAGGAACCCAGGCTCCGATACCCCCATCGTCACGGCTTACTCCTTAATATTGATCTCGAGGAACTCCCGCCAGGGCGTTGAGAAGCAGCCACGGGCGGATTCTTCCTTTATCACCGCATTGGTGTTCGGCGACGTCGAAGTCGCTGGTCATTGGTCATTGCGTGGATTGGTTCGCAGCGACGCGACTACGCGAACACCTCACCCGAGGTTCGGTCACAAAGACGGATCACGTTGTTAGCGGCAGAGGGGAGGAACGCGCAAAAGGCCGCCAACAAGAGAGGGCGAAGTAAGCTTCCCATTGAAGGCCACTATTGTCAAGGCATTGATCGTGCATGCCGGCGAGAAATTCGGCTAAGAGCTTGGAAAATCAGCCCGTTCGATCAAAGAACTAACACAAACGAACTAAATCGTCTTGGACGTGCGCGCCTGGAAGTTGATGCGTGCAGGACGAATCTGGCGAGGGATTGGGGAGCGATATCGATGAGTTTCTGGCACGACGAAGACTTGAGAACTAGCCAAAATGACTAGCACATGGGCAGTATTGCAGCAAACGAAACGGGTGCTTAGCCTCCGTAGGTGTGCTCTCTCACTCCAGGTCGAGCTTGGAGCGTAACGGAGCATCGAGAACGAGTTGACTAAATATTGGCAATATCGATCAGTCCTGATTGTGGCTGCAATGCCTTGGTGGTTAGTTGCTGCCGGGCATAGTCAGGAGTCTGGCGTTGGCTGCAGCGCACAGGTGATCGGTGGAGTCTGCGATACTCCGCGGAAGAATTCTGTGGACGGCAATGAAACATTCGCGCCTGCCGTTGCGAGTAAGCCCGTGGTCACCTTCACGAACGGCAAGCTGACGGTTGAAGCGTGGAACGCGAGTCTTGCCGAGGTCTTGCGTGCTATTAGTGCCCGGACGGGGGCAGTGATCGACTTTCCCGCGGGTAGCGCAGCAAACCGGATTTACTTGCGCGAGGGGCCGGGGACGATTCGGCAAGTGCTGGCGAGTGTGCTGAACGGATCCGGTTTCAACTATGTGATCGTAGGATCGCCCGACAGCCCGGATAAATTGACCCGTGTGGTTTTGGCGAAGGTCGGGCAGACTGCAGATTTCTCACCTCCGGCAAGCGAGCAGAAAAGCGGCAGTGACGATCGAGCAAAGACGGTCCCTGATCCTCTGCTTTGGACACCTCCGAGCAGCACGGGGTTTTGGACACCTCCGAAGGAGGATCCCGCTGCACAGGTTGCGCAGCGGCCAGCGGATAGCGGAACCCCGGCGCCGCCCAGTGAACCATTAGCTCCGGATGTCCTCGAGCAGATGATGAAGGACAGAGCTCGGCAGCTACGCCAGCAAGCGCAAGAGCCGCAATGATGATCAATCGCTGCCCGATGAGTGAAGCCGAAAAGCCGTTGCTTAGATCTCGAAGTCTTGCGCTGGAGAGTCGGTGGCGAAGGTGAGTAACTACGCCATAAGCAGTAGCTCCCAGACCTAGTGTTTCCGACTAAGCCACGTGGGTAGTTGTAAAGAACTGAACAACGGTTAGAGTTCCGCAAGCGCGTTAATAGCTGATCTCCCCCCAGCCGCCGCGCCAAAAAAAGAAGTTACGGAGGACTTACAAAATGAAGAGAGCTGGATCTTTGCTGTTTTCGGTGCTGGCCATCTCTTTGATGCTGGGGATCGCTTCAGGAAATGCCTTGGCACAAGGGGACAACAGCGTCTATTTTGTCACCTATTATTCCAACGCGCGTACGGCTGGGGCGCCGAGTGCAGCTTTGCGTCTCATCAACGATGGCGACAAGTCAACTACATCGACAGAGGGAGTGCCCAACGGAAATCTGTGGGCGTCCATCTACATGTTCGATGACAGCCAGGAGTTTCAAGAGTGCTGCAGCTGCGAAGTAACACCGGATGGGCTGACTTCGGAGTGGATCAATACCGAACTCCTGGGCAACAGCCTGACTGGCAAGTCGAATACCCGTGGCGTCATCAAGGTGGTTTCGTCTTCGACCAACCCTGGTGACCCGACTCACAACACGCTAGCACCCGGACTCCGGGGATGGGCGACGCACATCCAAAACACGAAGGTTGGGGATGGACCCCAGACCTACGCCGTTA
>JBAWCJ010000480.1:0-16465 GCA_049590215.1 Candidatus Sulfotelmatobacter sp.
AAACAAGATCAGGAGGAGCAATGACGTTCTACGATCCCACACTCTACGGCCGTGATGATGAAGAAGAATTCGGCGACAGCGGCGCCTACAGCGAGTCGCTCGAAGAAGATTTCGAAGAGGAAGAAGAAGAGGAGGAAGAAGCCGGCGTGCCGGAACCAGCGATGAATGAGCCGGTAATGCCTGCTCCGCCACCTCCCGCACCCAGACCCGCCGCTCCCGCCGGCGGAGGCGGTGGCCGCAAGCCCGCCGCAAAGAAGAAAGCCGCGAAAAAGAAAGCGGCCAAAAAGCCCGCGAAGAAGAAGGCAGCCAAAAAGCCGGCGAAGAAAAAGAAAGCCGCAAAAAAGAAGCCCGCAAAAAAGAAAGCAGCGAAAAAGCCGGCGAAAAAGGCGAAAAAGAAGGCAGCGAAGAAACGCCGTCGCTAGAGCTTAAGACTAAACATCCACATTCAAGAACCGCGGCCCACGGGTCGCGGTTTTTGTTTGGATTCCAGTTCACCAGGCCCGTGAGCGTTCAATCTGGCCATGGTTGGTGCGCTTCTGCTCGACGGACCGTTGAATGACTGTCTTGAGCCGATCCTCATCGTCATCCGCGAGCGCCACGAAGCGAAATGGTTGCAGGCTCCACGAAAGCGGGCTGAGCATTTCCGCCGAGCCCAGCACCATGCCGGCCGTGGTCAGGAACATTAATTTTGCGCTGGATCCCGTGTTGACCGGATGAGGCACGGAGAGCAATCCGCCGGTCAGAGAAACAACTTTCAACTTCCCTGAGACCCGGCGGCCGTCACCAAGTCGAAGCACCGCTGGAGTGCGCTCGGTAAAATGCACTCGCGTGGCCCGCGGAGCGGGCTGCGATTGAGGGAGGGACAACATTGCACCAAGTATCTTCCCTAATCGACCCATTCGAGCAGATTACGGAAGGCCTTGTCCGCGGCCGGTTACGGCCCTTACTTCTTTCCGTCCACCGCCGCCCGGCACTTCCCATACAACTCGAGTAAATGCGCGGCATACTCCTCGGGCTTCGATGCCGAACCCGTGCCCTGAAAACCCACGCCCGACGAAGTGGTCCGCCCGTACCCCGTAGTCATCGCCACAAATTTCATCAGATCAAGCGCGATATCCTCATTGCGCCGCGCGCTCCCGTGCATTGCTGGACCTTCATCCATAAGTCCTTCTCCCGAACCTGAAATATAAGGAAGTCCCTCGTCGTCTTCCAAGTCCCGCATAACGTTCTGCATGACGTTCACCGGCACTCCGCCAAAGATGATAGCAGGCTCGACGCCCCGGGGACCCACTCGCGGCGGTACAGTTGATTTGTCATCCTGAGCAAGCGTTCTTTGCGCGGCGAAGGATCCGGGCGAGCCGCGCGATGTGTCGCGTTCTTTGCGACACAATAATCGCGCGTTTGGCTCGCTTCCTTATCAAACTTCACCGCTACCTACCCCTGGGCTTCTCGATCGCAATCACTCCCCCGTCGGCAATCGAAAATCCACTTGCGCCGTGCGCCGCAGCCGGTACATCAGCCACAACGAAGCCGTGAATAAAAACGGAGAAGAATAAAACCCCGGCCCGGGACGCGGCACCGTCACCGCAGCCACAGTATGTCCCAGAATCGAAAACAGGTCGGATCCCAGCCCGCTAAGAAACATTAGGACGGCGTAGACCCACGCCAGTGGCCGCAAGCCGCTCATCCCGCGCCCCGCCACCGGCGTCAGAAAAAACAGCACCCCGCAGGCCACGATCAGCGCCGCCAGCCACTCTCCAAACTCGAATGTGCCGGTCGGAAACCAGCCCCAGCGCCCGCGCAGAATGGTCACGGTCGGGTTGTACACGGCAAGAAAGCCGCTGCAGGCCTCATCGACGATGTGCAGCGCGAACGCCACGCACAGCGCAAACCACGCACTGCCAAAGCCCGGCGCTGAAAGTGCTGCTGCTGGCTTCAAGAAACCGCCTGTCAAAAGAATTCTCAATCACCAATCGAAGAATTAGCAATCGAAAATGGTCTCCTGAGAGCGCACGGATGGGCACCTGCATTGCCCTCCCCGCTCTACCGCGCCACCTCGCTCATCAGCGCCAGCAGGTTTCCTTCCGAATCACGAAAAAACGTCATCCACAAATCATGCGTCGGCATTTTCGCGATCACATGCGGCTCGTCCTCGAAGTGCACGCCACTTTCTTTCAGTTTGCCGTAAGCCCCGTGAATGTCAGGCACCGAAAAATACAGAACCGAGCTGGGATGATCGAACTCCGGCTTCTCCGCCCGGTCCAGCATCAGCCGCACCCCTCCGCAGTCGAAAAATGCCAGCCCCGGCGGAGCCTTGAACAGCAGCTTCAGCCCCAGCGTGTCCCGGTAGAAGCCCGTGGCCCGTTCAACATCCTTCGCATTGATGGCGATCTGGCCGATCCGTGTAATTCCAATTCCACTTGCAGGTGCGCTCATGTCCTTGACCTCCTGGCCTGTCCTGGCACATCGCTTTTTCCAGAAGCCCTTTGCTGTGAGTGTAATCGCGATCTTACGCTGCTTGCGCGGGGCCTGCTACCATTGCCGCATGTTCAATTTTGGGAGACCGAAAACAGCTGGGGACTGGGTGGTTCACATCGCCGGAGCCATCGTCGCGATTTTTCTTGTCTGGTGGATGCTTCGAATGTACGTGCTGTGAAGCCCCTGGCCACGCTGGCCGCCCAGCTCTTTGGTCTTGCTGGCATCAGCAATAAAGTGGGTGCCCCGTCCTTCGCGCACTTTGCGAAGGGCGGGAACCTGGAATGCCTCCACGACGGGGTTGATCACACCCCGCGCCCCCGAAACGAATACCTTGTCCACCTTCATTTACCCGGACCATTCCGGCTTCATTCCAGAGGTAGCGCGAAATCCGGAAAAGGACAGGACACCCTCTATTTCCCGTAAGTCTATGTAATCGGCACTCGCCGGGGAGAAGTGCCAGCCTCGAGACCCGATTTTGGACGCTTTTTCTTCGCCCCATGCTTTTCGTGCCGACATTTCGGCACCCGCCTATGTCGAGCCCCCTCAGCCGCTTGCCGCCAACCAACTATAGCTCTAGGGTGGTTTTCCGAGTTTTCCGAAATTTCCACACTGTTCCGGTGAAAACGACGTTATGTTCCGACTGGAACATTCAACACAACATTCCAGCGAGGACATTAAACCGCTCTCACCACCAGTGACTCTCGCCAGAAAACTTTGGGCTGATCCCTCAAGTGTTCCCCCGCCCCGCCGATGAAGCCTGAGGTGAAGTAAAGCTCCAAACGGGAAACACCCGCTCTTCGCCTCGGAGGCTCAACCACAATGTCTCGCCTGTCGTCCGCGTCACCGCTGCGTCGCGTCTTTTCATTTCTAACTTTGGCAATTTTCTTCTCGCTTCTTTCTCTCGACCTTCCCGCCGCAGTCCACGCGAAAAAAGCCCAGTCCGCGCCCGATCCGATGAATCTTCCGCTTACCCAGCCTCCGTTCGTTCAGGTGAGGGACCGCATCACCTCCTTCATTGATGATGACCAGCGAATCACGCTGCGCGGCAACGTGCATCCTCTGGCCCAGGCTCGATATGACGCTGGCGCAGTCGCGCCCGATTTCTCCATGGAGCACATGCTGCTCACGCTGCTGCCAGACTCGACGCAGCAGGATGTCCTGAATCAGTTCGTCGACGCGCAGCACAACCCCGAGTCGCCTTACTACCATCAGTGGCTCACACCCGAGCAGTATGGCGAGCGCTTCGGCGTCTCCGATTCCGACGCGGCCCAGGTTGTGGCCTGGCTGCAAGGTCATGGCATGGAAGTGGAAGAACTCACCGCCGGCCACCGCTCGATCATTTTCAGCGGCACCGCCGCGCAGGTCCAGTCGGCATTCCATACGGCGATTCATACTTACAAGATTGGCGATGAAGTCCATCACGCCAACGTGAACGATCCTGAAATCCCCGCGGCTCTGGTCGAGGTCGTGGGAGGCGTAGTCTCGCTGCACGACTTTCACAGCGAGCCAATGCACGGCATGGTCCGCAAGCCATCGCCTGACTTCAGCAGCGGCGGCGCCTACTACCTGGCTCCGGCAGATTTCGCCACCATCTACGATCTGAATCCGCTGTACCAGCAGTCGATCAACGGCAACGGCCAGTCTGTGGCTATCGTCGCGCGTTCCAACATCAACATCGCGGACGCGCGCCAGTTCAGAACATTCTTCGGACTCCCCGCCAACGACCCGCAGATCATCGTCAACGGAACCGACCCCGGCATCTGGAGTGCGAATGAAGAAACCGAAGCCGATCTCGACGTGGAATGGTCTGGCGCTGTCGCCAAAAGCGCCACCATCAAGTTCGTCGTGTCGAAGTCTACGAATTCAAGCGACGGCGTGGACTTGTCAGCGCAATACATTGTCAACCACAACCTCGCGCCCGTGATGAGCACCAGCTTCGGCCTGTGTGAAGCGTCGCTCGGTTCTTCGGGAAACAGTTTTCTCAACAGCCTGTGGCAGCAAGCGGCAGCGGAAGGTATCACCGTATTCGTTTCGTCGGGAGACAGTGGCGCGGCCGGCTGCGATTCCGCTTCGGCCTCGATGGCCACGCACGGGCGCGCCGTCAACGGCTTGTGCTCCACGCCCTACAGCATTTGCGTCGGCGGCACTGAGTTCAATGATCTCTCGAACCCCACGCTCTATTGGTCACCCTCGAACTCGTCGGGCACGCAGGCATCAGCACTCAGCTACATTCCGGAAGTGGTGTGGAACGCGAGCGGTCCTGACTACGGATTGTGGGCGAGCGGCGGCGGAGCGAGCATCGTTTATGCGAAGCCATCGTGGCAAGCTGGCACCGGCGTTCCAGCGGATGGTAAGCGCGACGTCCCAGACGTGGCGCTCAGTTCCGCGGGTCATGACGGCTACCTCATCTATCAGAACGGCGAACTCTATGTGGTCGGCGGCACCTCGGCCGCTTCGCCGTCATTTGCCGGCGTCATGGCGCTGGTGGTCGAGAACACCACGGCGCGGCAGGGCAACGCAAACGTTGTGTTTTATTCTTTGGCCAGCAAGCAGAGAGCAGGCGGAGCATCCGTTTTTCACGCCATCACCATCGGCAACAACAGCGTTCCGGGACAAGCCGGCTTCAACGCTACCGTGGGATACGATCAGGCCACCGGACTCGGCTCAATCGATGCCTCAGTCCTGGTCAATCACTGGGCCGATGCGGCAACTCCGCCCTCATTTCACGCGGCTGTTTCGGCGAATTCGCTTTCGGTCACCCAGGGGTCGAACAAGAGCGTCACTCTAAGCGTCACGGTCAGCGGAGGCTTCAGCGCGGCGGTCACCTTCTCGATAACCGGATTGCCCGTCGGAGTTTCTGGCGCTTTTACGCCTGCGAAGCTTTCTGCCCCTGGATCTGGGAGTTGCGTGCTCAAGGTGGCCGCGACCGGCGCCGCGAAGGCTGGCACCTACTCGGCCACAGTCTCGGCGACCAGCGGCGCGACGAAGCAGCTGATGCCGCTTTCGGTCGTCGTTGTGCGCTAGATCTGCCAGCCTGGGCGGAGTCCCCGGAATACTCATGTGATACAATAGTATTGCGTCGCGTTAGTATCGGCGAATATTATCGTTCGGAGATGATCGCGAGTTTCCGGGACAAGGAAACAGAACGGCTCTGGCAGTCGGGCAAGAACCGCCGGCTTCCCGCCGATTTGCAACGAAGGGCGTTCAAGAAACTTGCCATCTTGAATGCCGCGATCGCGTTGGACAACTTGAAGGTACCTCCGGGAAATCAACTGGAGGCGCTTCGAGGGGACCGCGCCGGGCAACACAGCATCCGGGTTAACGATCAGTATCGCGTATGTTTCGTGTGGCGGGGCGGGAATGCTTTTGAAGTGGAGATCACGGACTATCACTGAGTACTGGAGCAGCTATGGCGAAGGCAAGAAGATTTGCGGTACATCCGGGAGAGATTCTCAAGACCGAGTTCATGGAGCCGATGGGAGTAACTGCATATGCGCTGGCGAAAGCACTGGAGTTTCCCGGCATCTATGAAGTGGTGCGGGCAGACCGGGCCATCAGCGCTGAGACTGCCATTCGCCTGGGAAAATACTTTGGCCTGCCGGCACAGTTCTGGCTGAACCTTCAGAACGACTACGACGTGAGAATTGCCGAAGGCAGCGGAGTCGGCAAACGAATCAAGCCCCGCACTGGCTCTCGTGCGGAGATGTCCACTTCACGCTAAGACAGGCTTGCGCGCTGTACGGGCTCCTCCAGCGTCTCCCCGCAAAAACTCCGCTGCAAACCCCGGGCAGTCTTCTTGGGGTTACGCCGGGCAATGGAGGCTGGACTGGCCGACCACGTTTGGTCGATTGCCGAACTACTAGGCGCGGCGTAAAATTGACGCTCCTTCAATGCGCTTCCCCCGCAGAAGAAGTTGACTCGCAATCGGAACAAGCGGTGTTAGGCATCGCATCGTTGACTTCAACGTAAGGAGAAGTGTCATGGAAAAGGTATTGCTGTTTGTCGCAATAGGTGTCTTCGTTTTGGGTGCACACGCCCAGAAGGGTCTGACCAGCAGGCAGATTTACGAATCGAATCGTGGCGCTATCGTACAGATCGGCATAGGGAACAAGTTCAGCGGAAACGGCTTCATTGTTTCCTCTGATGGCCTCGTCCTTACCGCCAATCACGTTGTCGCGACTCCAGAATCTCAACGGAAAACCTACGCCACAAATCTCAACGTTGTCGTTAATGGAAAGGTGTATCCAGCCCAGCCTATGGAGACCGTCATCTCCGACGATATGGCTAATTTCGATTTCGCATTTCTTAAGATTGATGCGTCTAATTTGCCGCATCTCACGCTCGGAACTTGGGACGAAGTTGAGATCGGAGACAAAGTTACAATGTTTCCAAGTTGGCCAGGGATAGGATGCATCCTCCTCGAAGGGACCGTTTCCAATCGGATGACACAGCAAACCTTCCTCGGGCCAAAGCCACTCAAGAGCATTATTTTCCAAGCGCCCATTCGCAAAGGATTTTCGGGTTCTCCCATCTTCAGCAGGCAGGGACACGTCGTTGGTATCGTGGACACATTGGTATTCGGCATTAGTCCAGCTCTTGCTCAACTGGGGACTAAATGGAGTCCCGGCCCCGGTAAAGGGGATTTTGTTATGGGCGGGGCTAGCCTCGGCGGTAGTCTCACTGAAATCATCAACAACTTGGATCAGAACCTTATCAGTGGACTGGGCAGTGGCGTAGCGATTGACTACGCAAAGAAGCAACAAAAAGCCGCCCCCGCCAGGCCTTAAACGGGAAAGTGTCATGCGAGGCGCACCTTACCCATGGTCTTTGATCGAATGCCCCAAGTGCGGCAAGGTACTGATGCTTGTCAATTCCATTAAGCATGATTTGCGCCGAGACATGATAGAAGCCATCCTCAGGGATGCGTGCCCGGGCCATCTAAATCCGCCAGACCTCGATACCAGATTGTGGTTCCCTTAGATTCCTGTGCCACGTCATTTAAGGCAGCACCAAACCCTAGCCTGTGGTTGACGCATCTCATTTGACGCGCTTATCATTTTTGTTTGGCCCGAACCCCGCGCACGGCTTCGGGGAGCCGGCGCAGAATTATAGAAGTGAACTTATGGATAAGAAGAAGTTAGAAGCATTCAAGAAGCGGCTGGAGACGCGGCAGCAGGATTTGCGCCGCACGGTATCGCGCACGCAGGCCGATGGCCGCTCTGCCGACGAAGATACGGCGCAGGATATTGCCGACCGCGCCGCCAGTTCCTACACCAAAGAGTTTCTGTTCAGCCAGAGCAATAACGAGCGGCAGCTGCTGCAGATGGTCGAGCGAGCGCTGGCGCGGATCCGCGAAGGCAGCTTTGGCGAGTGCATCCACTGCGGCAAAGAGATCAATGCCAAGCGGCTTGAAGCCGTGCCGTGGACGCGGCATTGCATCGAGTGCCAGGAGAAGCTGGAGCAGGGTTTGCTGGAGGAGGCTCCGCGGTAGAGCTAGCCCTCAGGGGCTGAAGCCCGCATTGATTTGTGGACGATTTACGCGGCCCATTCGGCTTCGCTCAGGGCAAGCTGCTGAAGCGGCGCTCTTCCACGTCACTGCACGCTTTTGTGGATCCTGCGGGACGGCGGCGCTACGTGGCTTTGACGGTGCGGTTTTCCGGCTGATAAACTAACACCTCGTCCCACCTTAGACAGTAGAGTCATTACAGAGACTCAGGAAATCGACTCCAGACTGAGATTGGAAGGTAGTCTTGCGCGCAGAAACTCGCCATCAACTTAAACAGGATGCGTTCAGCCGAGCCACCATTGAAGCCGCCGAAAAGACGGCGCACTGGAGTGTAGAGCACAAGAACACGGTTGCGGTCGCGGTGGTCGTCCTCGTGGTGATTGCGGGCGCGGTGGCGGGCGGATGGTATTACCTGAGCGCGCAGGATGAGAAGGCGAGCTTCGATTTAGCGCAGGCGGTGCGAACGCTTGATATGCCGCTGCGTCCTGCCGGAACGCCCGAGCAGCCGGACTTTCCCAGTTTCACCTCGGCGAAAGAGCGCTCGGATACTGCCCGGAAACAATTGCAGACGATCGTCGACAAGTATCCCCACACGCGCACTGCTGACATGGCGCGTTATTTGCTGGGAGTGACGGCTGCGACCGCGGGAGACAATGCTGCCGCTGAAAGCAACCTCAAGGCAGTGATTTCGAGCGGCAGCAAAGAGATGGCATCGGTGGCGAAGCTCGCGCTGGCCGGAATCTACGGCAACACCAACCGCACCAAGGATGCCGCGGCCCTGTATCAGGAACTGATCAGCCAGCCGACGATTTCGGTGAGCAAAGTGACGGCGCAATTGCAACTGGCGGAGCTTTACCAGAGCAGCAACCAGCCACTCGACGCCAAGCGCCTCTACGAGCAGATCAAGAAAGACAATCCCAACGAAACGGCAGTTGAGATCGCGACCCAGAAACTGACGGAGCTGAAGTAGCCAGGCGCTCACGGTTTCATTCTGCGGTTCCATTCCAGCCCATTGTATTGGCCATCGTTGATAGCCCCGCCGTTGACAGCACCGATTCCCGTTCCCCCTAAAATCAAGGAGCGCAGTGGTGAGGACCCCCTGCGAAGCCGGCGGGAGCCGACGAGATACAACGGATCCCCTCGGCTTCGCTCGGGACAGGCTCTTCGACTGCGGCTGCACTTCGCTTTCGCGAAGTGGAGCCTCCGCTCAGGATGACAGATCGTGGCAGTGGGCTCTCTCACTGCACAGATCGCCTGTTTGCTTACTTTCGTACCACGCGATTTATACCGAGGAAGGTCCGGTGATTGTGGAGCATGGGGACGATAACCGCGTGATCGTGGGACAAGGAAGCCTATTGTGGTGGCGCCGCCTGATCGCGCAACAGGGCTTGTTCCACGGCAAGCTGGCGGCATGTGGACCGAATCACTTCTTGCGCAGCGCCTGACCCAATGAACTGGAAGCCGTAGCGAAAAGCGTCTCTTTGGCGAACCATGGCGGGAATATTCACTCGGCCGATCGGAACCATGAAGCCCAACTCCACGATCTCGGACAAGGGAACTTCAATTTTAAGAATGGCTGAGATGCCGGACTCGCTGATATCCACGGTGCGCCCCGCCAGCACACCGTGGGAGCGGGTGCGGACAGTGATCTCCACGTGAAGTTCGAAGCGTGGCTCGTGACGCGCGACGGTAAAGCCAGGCGCGGAGCCGTTTGCCGATTGATTCTGAGCTTTCAATTAGCTTCTCCACCGAGGGCCGCCTAGGCCAACTGAAGGACGAACTGGCGATAGACCCCTCCGCCTTTTGCACGTCTACGAGGGTCTCAATCTCTGATCGGCGCGGGTGCAGGAAACTTTAGTGGCTCGTGTGGTCGCGCGAGCGCCATTCCACTTTTCCTGTAGGTTGAGTAGGATGATGGTCCAGGTTCTAATTCCTTCCTGAGGAACATATGGCCGAATTCACATTGCGGGTTAATGGCAACGAAAAGAACGTAAGCGTCTCGCCGGAGACGCCGTTGCTCTGGGTGTTGCGAGACACGCTGGAACTCACCGGGACGAAATTTGGTTGTGGCGCCGGACTCTGCGGGGCCTGCACGGTGCATGTAGAGGGGTCGGCGATCCGGTCTTGTTCTACGCCGGTTTCGCAGGTTGCCGGCAAGAGTGTTACGACCATTGAAGGGCTGGGGGCGAATGGACTGCACGTCTTGCAGCAGGCGTGGATTGCGGAAGAAGTTCCGCAGTGCGGCTACTGCCAGACGGGACAGATTATGAATGCTGCGGCGCTGTTGGCGAAGACTCCGAATCCGAGCGATGAGCAGATTACGCAGGCGATGAACGGAAACATTTGCCGCTGCGGGACGTATGAACGGATTCGCAAGGCGATTCATCGCGCTGCCGGTGCAGGAGGTGGGCGATGAGTCCGGTAAGCCGGCGTGAATTTGTGGCGGTTGGAGTGGCGGCGGGAGCGGGGCTGGTAGTGGGCTTCTACTTACCGCATGCAGGCCGCAAGGGCAAAGAGATTTTTTCGCCGAACGCTTATTTGCGGATCACACCTGACAACAAGGTCACTATTGTATGCGCGCGCTCGGAAATGGGGCAGGGCGTGCGTACGGCGTTGCCCATGATTCTGGCGGAGGAACTGGAAGCCGACTGGAAGCAGATTGAGATCGAGCAGGCAGGAGCGAGCACGCTCTATGGGGATCAGGGTACGGGCGGGAGCGCGAGCGTAAAGACGACGTGGGATCCGATGCGCAAGGCGGGAGCGGCGGCGCGGGAGATGCTGATTTCAGCGGCGGCGCTGACGTGGGGCGTGCCGCGGTCGAGTTGTGCGGCGGAGAATGGCGCGGTTGTGCATGGGGCTTCGAAGCGGCGGCTCAATTACGGGGAACTCATAGAGAAGGCGGCGACGTTGCCAATTCCGACGGATGTTCCGCTGAAGCAGAACAAGGATTACAAGATCGTCGGGCACCGCTTGGCGCGGGTCGATACGCCGTCGAAGGTTAGGGGAGACGCCGTATTTGGCATCGACTTCCGCATGCCGGGGATGAAGTACGCAGTTTTGTCGCGGAGTCCCACGATCGGCGGAAAGGTGTTGAGCTTTGATGATAAGGACTCGAGAAAGATTGCGGGCGTCAGTTACGTGGGAAAGATCAGCGACGCGGCTGTGGCCGTGGTGGCCGACAGTGTCTGGGGTGCGATGGAAGGGCGCCGGGTACTGAACGTGAGTTGGGACGCTGGTCCGAACAAGGATTTGAACACTGCTGCGGCGATGGAAGCGCTCAAGCAGGCGTCCGGGAAGAAAGGGGCGAGCTTATACTCTGCCGGCAACGTTTCGAAAGTAAGCGGGCGGCGGATCTCCGCTGAATATCATTTGCCGTTTATGGCGCATGCGCCGATGGAGCCGGGGAACTGCACGGCACATTATCAGGGAGCGTCGTGCGAGTTGTGGGCTCCAACGCAAGTGCCCCAGGATTGCCGCGACCAGGTTGCGAAGGCGCTGGGCTTGGATCCGGACCAGGTGAAAGTGAACGTCACGCTGATGGGCGGAGGGTTCGGCCGGCGGCTGGAGTACGACTACGCGGTGGAAGCGGCGCTGGTGTCGAAAGCGCTGGTTGACTCGAAGGTCGGTGGTCCGGTGAAAGTGATTTGGACTCGGGAAGATGACATGAGGTTCTCGACCTACCGTCCGATGAGCCTGCATCAGTTGAGCGGGGTGCTGGATGGAGCGGGATGGCCGGTGGCGTTTACACATCGGATCGTTGCGCCCTCAATCAGCGGGCAGAAGGGGCAGCCGGGACCGAACGGTGTTGATCCTGATCTGCCGGATGAAGCGGCGTTCATCTACGCGCCGCCTAATGTCTCGCTGGAGTATGTGCTTGCGGAAACTCCGGTGCCGCTCGGATGGATGCGGTCGGTGTATGCGCTGCAGGCAGCGTTTGCGAGCGAAAGCTTCATCGATGAGCTCGCTGTTGCAGCGGGGAAAGATCCGCTGGAGTACCGGCTGCACATGTTGGGGAAAGATCAGCTGGGGAAAGATCAGAACATCCAGTATTTCGATACCATCTGGCGCACGGCGCGAATGCGCGGCGTGCTGCAACTGGCGGCGGACAAGGCAGGGTGGAAGAACTCTTTGCCGGCGGGGCGCTTTCGCGGGATCGCCTGTTTCGGATGCTTTTCTTCCTACATGGCCGAAGTGGTTGAGATCAGCATGGAGAACGACGTACCGCGCGTGCATCGCGTAGTTGCGGCGGTGGATTGCGGGCAGGTGGTGAATCCCAGCATTCTGGAACAGCAGATTCAGGGCGGGATCGTTTACGCGCTGACGAATGCTCTGCGCGCGAAGATTACCATCGAGAAGGGGCGCGTCGTGCAGGGAAATTTCGATGACTACATTCCGCTGCGCATGGACGAGACTCCAGCGGTGGAAGTATATGCGGTGCAAAACACAGAGGCGCCGAGTGGGATCGGAGAACCTTCCGTGCCGCCGCTGGCGCCGGCTCTGTGCAGCGCAATTTATGCGGCGACGAAGAAGAGAATTCGGGCACTGCCGATTCTGAGCTAGGGACAGCATGGAATGTCTGCGAATCATGCGCTGCGCCGCACTGCTGGCTTTTCTCGGCTGTCTGAGTCTCGCGCCGGCGCAGATCGCTGCACCAGGGTCTTCCATCCCGCCGGCTTCTTCCGTGCCTGCGTCACGGCTGGCGCATCTGCGGCGCGGCATCAACACCAGCGGATGGTTTGCGCAGGTTTATGACACGCGCGGGTATACCAAGGAACACTTCCAGAGCTGGACCACTGCGGAAGACGTCGCGCTGATTCGGTCGATGGGCTTCGATCATGTGCGGTTGAGCGTTAACCCGCAGCCGATGATGGTGAACCACCAGCCTGATGCGATTCCGGCGGAGTATCTGGGATATCTGGACGCGGCGGTGAAGATGATCCTCGATCGCGGGCTGGCCGTGGTGATCGATCTGCATCCGGACAGCGAATTCAAAGCGCGGCTGGCGAAGGATGACAGCTTTGTGCAGGAGTTCGCTGATTTCTGGCGGGTGCTGGCACGGCATTATTCGACGTGGGATTCGGAGCGCGTATTTTTTGAAATTCTGAACGAGCCGGAAATGTCAGACCGTTACCGCTGGTATGGCGTGCAGGCGAAGCTGGCGGCGGCGATTCGCGAAGGCGCGCCACAGCACACCATGATCGCGGCCGGGGCGCGCTGGTCGGACGACGACGATCTGGTCTTCCTCGAACCACTGCGCGATCCCAACGTAATTTACAACTTCCATTTCTACGAACCGCATATCTTTACCCACCAGGGCGCGGCCTGGGGTTCCTATTTTTGGAACTGGGTTAAGGGCTTGCATTATCCTTCGTCGCCGGAATCGGCCGCAAAGGTGGCGGCGCGAGTGCCAGATGCGGTGGACCGCCTGGCAGTGATCCGCTATGGAGAGGATCACTGGGATGCGGCGCGCGTTGACGCCGAGATTACGCAAGTCGCGGAATGGGCCCGGCAGCGCGGAGTTCCGGTGGTGTGCAACGAGTTCGGCGTTTACCGCGATTATGCAGATCCGCAAGATCGTGAGGCGTGGATTCGAGATGTGCGAACTGCGCTGGAGCGGCATGGCATGGGCTGGGCTATGTGGGATTATTCCGGGAGCTTCGGGGGGGTCACAAAGAAAGATGGACGGAATGTCCCTGATGATGGGACGCTGCGGGCGCTGGGTTTGAATGAGCGGTCGGGAAAATGAGCTGCGTCCGGTTGGACAAGGAAGCGAGCCATACGCGCGATTGATGCGTCGCAAAAAACGCGACGCGTCGCGCGGCTCCCAGATTCGTCGCCGCGCAAAGGACGCTGGCTGGGAATGACAACCAAACACACTCAGTTCAGGGAGCGGCCGTCGGCGTCGGCTGGCCTACCGTCATTTTGAAGATTTTGATGTTATTGCCGAACGAGTCGAAATGCAGATCGCGGAACTCTGCGAAGTGCTTGCGCAAGTCCTCGGGGAGAAAGATTCCCCATCCCATCTGAACAATCCAGACCGTGTCCCCGGGCTTGAGATTGTAGGATTGCACGACGCGCTGCCATTCCCGGGGGAAGTTGTCCCCCCAAAGCATCCATGCGGTTTTATAGTCGGTGGAAGCGACGCGGTAGCCTTCGCAGGAGAATTGCTCGAAGTGAGCGGGCGCCGGGTCGAAAGAAATAGGACGCTGCCGGCACAGATAGTGACCGAGAATCAGGTCGCTCTGATAATCGGTGAAGATGAGATTGGAGGGATCTACATTTTTCCTAACGAAGTCCATCGCCTCCGCCATGTTTTTCCGGCTCTGATCGGCTCGGTTCATCCTGGGCTGGCGCGGTTTGCCGAAGGCGGCGCAGGCCAGGATGATTAGGGCTGCGATCGTAAGTCCGCGATTCCATCTGCCTGATGAAAAACGCGCCAGCGCCACGCTGACGCCCGCTACCGCCGGGATAATCAGGTACGCGATGTGCCGCGTGCCTCCGTAGGGATAAACGTGGGCGAGGCTGGCGATGCCGGCAATCGCAAAGGGAAGGAGCAGGAATAATCCCAAGCGGCGCGAAGGAGGTTGGCTCTCCGGGAAATCTTTGCCGCGCAGCAGGAGCACGACGGCGACCACGAACAAGACAGCCATGACATCGCCCACCGCGAGCAAGCCAAAGAAATATTGGAAGACTCCAAAAGTGTGGCCCACCAGGAACAGCATGGGGTTATCGTGGGCGCGATCGAAAAAAGACCGCTGCAGATAATACTCGCTCATCCAGCCTTGCAGCGGAGTTCTTGAATCGCCCACGCCGAGTTTCGAGAGATGGGTCTTGTACAGGAACGCCGCGATCGCCAGTCCGCCTAATTGGCTGAGCGCCCAAGCTGCCGTCAAGTGAGCGGGCGGGCGTTCAGTGAAAATTCGGAACAGGGCGTAAAGGCCGAGCGCCGCTGCGAACCAAAATGCCGAGTAGTGAAACAGCATGGCCAGGTACAGGCAGAGCGTAAAGGCAGCCATCCGGCTTATAGAGTTTTTCGTGAAAGCTTCGTCCAGAAAATACAGAGCGCTGATCAGGAACGCGAGCAGCAGAGAGTATTGGCGCAGTTCCGCTGCAACCTGGATGATGGGCGGAAGGAATGCGACGAAAAGAAGTCCGATAAAGCCGGCAAGGCTGCCCGCGGCCTTGCTCAGCCATTTGTAGAACATCCAGCAAAAGACTGCGCCCGCAAGCACCGAAGGCAGGCGCAGCCAGAGTTCCGAGGAGCCGAGCGCGCGCCAGTAATAGAGCAAGACGATCAGCAGCGGAGGGTGAGCAGCAGTGAGGCTTTCTTTGTAGGCGAGAGCTAGAGAGACCTGGTTCGCCAGGCGGAAGTGCAGGGCTTCGTCGGGATTGAGGAAGGTTCCATGGGCGGCCCAAAGACGGGCGAGAAGGCCTAGCGGGGCTATGAACAGCGCCGCCACATCGGCGCGGCTTTTGGACGGCTCATTTAATTTGTCTGGCGCGATCGCCATGATTCCTGCTCATATCCCAAATGCGCCCAGCCATTTTACGGGCAAGCGGGCAGCCACGGCGTTGGCCAGGCGTTCGTCCGCGGTAATCATCTCGGTCTTGAACTGAATGGCAAGGGCAATATACAGGCAGTCGTAGACGCTGCGGTCGTGAGCGAATGCGATCCTAAGAGCCTCGGGCAACAACTCCAACGAAGTGACCGTGAAGAAGTCCCGCTTCCGGATGGCTGAAGCAGCGTTCTCAGCCACAGTTTGTGGCCATCGCCGCTGACGAGCACCTTTCCACATGACATTGCCGATTTCCGCCCAAAAAACGACCGGCACGATGAAGTTGATCTCGCCGGCTGCATAACGTTGCAAGAGTTGAAGAGATTCGGTGGTCAGCGTTTCCTGCGCTGACGGGATCGCCCATTTCAGGGCAACACTGGCGTCAAGAACCAGAGCAGTCAACGATCCCTGTCCTCACGGATCATCTCCTCGGCGGACGGAAAGCCAGTCGAATTTCCGGGCTGAAAGGCGCGGAGCTCCGCCATCCGCCTGTAGAATTCGCGGCGCTGTTGCAATTCCCTTGCGGTTGGTATGTCACGCTCTAGCAGCGAGATGACCTCGGCGGCAATCGACTTGCGATTCTGACGGGCGCGTTTGCGGAGCGCCTGATAGAGGTCGTTGGGAACGTTCTCGACGTAAAGTGCAGGCATATGGATTACCTATGTAAATTATAGCATATCCATATGTAGGAGCATGTCCGAGGCCGCCTTGACACTACTTTCTCCTAACCTTTATGCTTGTTCTTGCTCCTAGCGGTACTTGCGCCTTCCTGGCGTGCTTCCGCGGGCCTGGGGCGGCAACAGGACGGTGCGCGGAGGTCTTCCGATGTTTTTCGAGATCAAAGATTTGGAACTTCATCCGGTAGAGTTTGCGGAGAAGTTCGAACCAGGCGTGATCGACCTGGGAGCGGATTACCGCCAAGTGA
>JBAWCJ010000481.1:0-7440 GCA_049590215.1 Candidatus Sulfotelmatobacter sp.
GCTCGACGGACTGAAGGTGAACCCGCTCTTGCTGGCCGTGATCGTATACGAACCATTGGCGAGCCCGGTGAAGCTATAACTGCCGGAAGCGTTTGCGGTAGTAGCGGCCGTGCTTGCTCCGCTCAGCGTCAGTGTTGCTCCGGATCCATTCGCTGCGTTGCTGATGGTTCCCGAGATGCTATAGGTGGTCGGTGATACCGCTGACGCGGTGAAGTTTTCTCCTGTGACGTTGGCTCCGTTTACGGTCACCTGCAGGCTGGACGGACTGAACGTGAACCCGGTCTTGCTGGCCGTGATCGTGTAGGAACCATTGGAGAGGCCAGTGAAACTGTAGGCACCAGAACTGTTCGCGGTAGTGGTGGCGCTGCCCGCACCGCCGAGTGTTACCGTCACGCCAGACCCACTCGCCGCCGGACTGATGGTGCCGGAAATGCTAAAAGTACTCGGTGGTGCTCCAGAGGCCACGAAGTTTGCGTCTGTGATGTTAGCTCCGTTTACCGTGACCTGCAAGCTGGATGGACTGAAAGTGAATCCGCTCTCGCTGGCCGTGACCGTGTAGGAGCCATTGGCGAGTCCGGTAAAGCTATAGGCGCCGGAACTATTCGTGGTGGTGGTGGCAGTGGCTGCACCACCGAGTGTCACCGTGGCCCCAGACCCGTTCACCGCCGGACTGATGGTGCCCGCAATGGTGAATGTGTTCTGCGATCCTGAGGAAGAGGAAGCCGTGAAATTCACTCCCGTGACCTGAGCACCATTCACGGTGACTTGCACGCTGGTTGGGCTGAAGGTTACCCCGCTCTTAGTGGCCGCCACGGTGTACGAACCATTCGCGAGGTTGGTGAAACTGTAGTTACCGGAAGTGTCTGCGGTCGCGGTAATTTTGATAGGACCGTCGAGGGTTACCGTTGCCCCGGAACCACTGGACGCCGGACTAATGCTGCCGGAAATGCCGAGCGGATTCGCCGCCGGGCTGGCTGGAGGTGGGGCAGAATCTTGTTTCGCAGAAAGACCCTGGCAACCCACCATCGCAATCGACATAACTACGACAGTTGCGTAAGCCAAACCCTTCCAACGTGAGCGCAAGTCTTCCACGGGGGAGCCTTTCACGCAGCACTTGAGTTAAAGGCGCGAGCACAGTTTTCGCCTGGATAATTTCCGGCGAAATCAAGTTGAACTTTAGCGTTGGGTGAGAGCTGGGACCATGTCACCAAAGGCCGTGCGTGGCGCGTTCATTTTGGGCTTATTCGATCGTCCTTTTGGCCATGGTCGGAAGGTATAGAGGAGTGTGCGGCGCAGGCGCCTGAAGAGAAGCCAGGCAACACGCAGATCCGCTGTCTGGGCGCGTCATTACGGTTTGTTCATTTTGATGTCTACACGAGACGATGCATGGGATCGAAATCCCGGATGCGACTGAGGCGATGTCGAGGTAGAATGCACCTGACCGGGGCGTGACCGACTCCCGTTGCGAGAGCGATCCGTACCCCGGGTCCGGCGGTGCAACTCCCTCCTGAAATCGGCTACGGGATTACTGCCTGCACCGGAGGCGTCGCCAGAGAACTCTCCACCCCGCTGGAATTCACTGACGTGGCAGAGTAGTAGTACGTCTGTCCGGGCACAACGGTGTTGTCGGTGTAGGCGGTGTTCGCATTCGGCGAGGGATTCAGCCTGGAATAGGTACCGCTGGCGGTGGTGCTTCGATAAACGTTGTATCCCATCGCGCCCGAGCTGGAGTTCCAGGAAAGGTTGACGGTGTATTGCGCTGTTACACCGGTACCCGAGAGAGGTACGGCTAGCCCGAGACCATAAGCAAACAGGCTGCCTCCGTCCGGACTGGCCGCTTGGGGTGCGAAGGTGACGTTTACCGTAACGCTTTGGCCTGGTTGCAGAGTCATGGGAAGCGCAGGTCCATTCACTGAGAATCCACTACCGAATGTGCCGAGCTTCGACATAGTCAAGCTTGAAGAACGGGAGTTCGTAAGCACGACAGGCACAGTGGAGCTGGTTCCCATCACTACCTGGCCAAACGACACACTCGAAGGGCTGGAGGTCCCCCACTCACTGCGCGTGCCTGCACCCGCAACCGCAAGCGCAAGTGTTTCGTTCGACGCGTTGCTGGAGAAGCTGATCGTCCCATACGTCCATCCCGTCATCGTGGGAGTGAAAGTTATGCTGAGATCAACACTCTGTCCCGCTGACAAGACCAGCGGCAGCGTCAAGTTGGACGTAGTGAATTCGGCGTTGCCCGCTGTGATTGCTGAAACCGTCACACTGGTCTCGCCTTGATTCGTCACGCCGACCAGCAAGGTTTGGGTTTGACCGATGACGACAGCGCCAAAGTCAAGATTCGCCGGCGTGCATGAGAGTTGCCGGGTAGCGGCGGCGGCGCTCCCGGGCAACATCCCGAAAAGCGTGATCGCCACACCAATTGTTAGAAAGTTGACTGTTTGGACGGAGAAATACCGGAGAATAGACTGGGGGAGTCTCATACCACCTAGTATGAAACGAAGACGGCGTTGAGACTAGATTCCGAGGGTACAGCAACCACCCATTGTCCATTAGGCCAATGCTCCAAATCGGGATTCCCGAAAAGGATCGTTCTCGCTACTGAGATGTTTCCCCCGACCCTTGGGTTTTGAGCTCCGCCGGAACCACATCTGCATCCGTCACCGTCGCGTTCCAACCGACAACCTATTCATTCTGTCCAGCGTCAAATAACTGTTACGCCAAGCGGTATTGAGCTGCGAGATCCGCGCCTGCACCGGACCAGCTTGAGCTTGGATCAGGCATTCAGATGCGCCTCCCGGTGGGCGTTTCGACGTTGCAAGCAAGCGAAACAGGTGTAAAATGGAGGTAAGTTTTGTCTGGCTTGAAAGAGATTTTGGCTTGTAGGAGCTAGCGCTCCTGAAAGATAAGAAACGATGAGCCCCTTTGAGAGACTCACCAGGGATGTCCAGCCCCTGCGCGTGAAACTTCTGAGTCATCCGCTGTACGGGATGATCGATTCGTTGACCAACCTCCGTATCTTCATGGAATATCATGTCTTTGCAGTTTGGGACTTCATGTCGCTTCTGAAGTCACTGCAGCGGTCCCAGACCAGCGTCGAAATTCCATGGCGTCCTCGCCCGAACCCGATTACCTCGCGATTCATTAATGAGATCGTGTTGTGCGAGGAGTCCGACGAGGATGGCGCCGGAGGCTACACCAGCCACTTCGACCTGTATCGCGCGGCTATGAAGGAATGCGGCGCTTCGACCGCGAAGATCGATGATTTAGTCGAGCAAGTCGGCAACGGAGTGGAAATTAGCCACGCACTTGTTCATTGTGGCGCCGACGCTAGCGTTTCGAAGTTCGTCAAGACGACCTGGTCATTTATCGAATCGGATCGCCCTCATCGAGTAGCGGCGGCGTTTACTTTGGGGCGGGAAGACGTGCTCCCGGGAATTTTCCGCAATTGCGTCACATCGCTAGGAAGCCAACTGGAAACTGGCTTGCCCCACCTCAGGTATTACCTCGAACGACACATCGAGTTGGATGAGGATCGGCACGCACCCATGGCGATTAAGGTCATGCATGAGCTGTGCGGAAATGATCGCAGACGATGGGAGGAAGCCAGCGACGCAGTGAAGAAGGCGCTGCGTGCCCGTATTTCACTGTGGGATGGAATCGTTTCCGCAATAAATCACAACCAGATTTCAGCACATACCTCAACCGATAGGGATTGTCAGACCGAGCCAGACCGCGCTGTTGCTTAAGCGGGCGCCAAGCGCAGCCGACAATGTCGCGAAGTCATTTACACTTGGCAGCGTCTCAGCTGGCGACACCATACTCCTATCCAAAGCCCAGGCACCACTCGCCATCAAGACGCGAGAGGAAAGCATCCCCTTGATTGAGAAGTTCGAGGAGTTCGGGTTTGCGGGAATGCGCCACCATCCAGCCACCGCGACACGCAAAGAGGCAGTTCTTGTCCGAGAAGTCGTCCACCGACCGGCCGCCCACGACGCCGTGAAGCCCAACTAATCCGTGACTCCAACCGTCATAGAAAAGATGATCGAGAATTTGCCTGGTGAACTGCCGAGCGCCGCCGATCTGCACGACCTCTCCGACCGCGCCCGGTTTCAGATAGTAGATATACCATCCCACGACTTTCTGCTGGTCATCGCGCAGAACAACCTTCCGGAGATCTCCGTGGGCCTTTACCCTGTCCATGAAAGAGAGGAGCCAGCTTAGAGACTGGCTATCGTACTGAGGCCAGAGTGAGTAACCACTTCGGAATTCGTCTAAGCAAGCTAGAAGCGTTTCGGTATCAAGTTCGGCAGCTTGCAGGCTGGGTACGGTCTGACGGAAAGGACTGGAAGAGAGCCTCGTGGCCAAGGCGTCCGCAGCTTTACAGAAGGGCTTCGCTGCAAAGCTTATGCAGGCGGACAATGTTGGCCATCCCAGTCGGGAAATGGCATACAACCCATACTGACCTGGCCGGAGCGGGCGCGCCCAGTGGAGGCTGAAGGGGAGTACGGTGGTGAAGCCATATCCATTCAGCAATCTTCGAGACTGATCGTTGGCTGAATCGGTCAGCGAAACGTCTTGCTTTCCTGCTAAGTAGGTCTTCAGCAGGCGCATGCCCGACAGGGCAGTTCGAGCCTCCGGATGAACCACAAAATTGCCGCCAAAGGCGGCGCGAATGGGTTCTCCACGCAGCGACATCTGCCGCGTGATCACAGACAAGAAGCCCAAAATCCGCCCGCTTTTTGCTTCATCGACAAGCGAGGGCGATGAGCTGTCGGCCCACGGGTTTACGAAGCAGAGTTCATGGAGAAAAGAATTGAGTGCGGGCGGAGCTGGACCCTGGCGGCGAAGTAAGAATTGCCAGCATAATTCCGCCACTTGCGGGATGTCGTCTTTGACCAACGCACGTACTGGACACATCTCTTCTCTGCCTCAACGATATCCCAACCGTACTTGGAAAAATGCTCGCCTCAGACATGAAGGCATTCCGGCTTTGGGCGTTTTAACGTGAACAACTATATCAGCCCAAGTGCGGAGAGCGAAGGTAGCGACGGTTCCGTCGTGTTTATGCCTCAGCTTCACCGTCGCGGAATTCCAGCGGCGCCAGGTTTCCGGGTGCTGTGCAAGATTTTGCAATGCGAGCATCAGAAACGCCCTCCCAGCGCCGAGCGTAGGCCCATCGTCAGGATGCTGGACCAGATATTCGCCAATCCAGAAAGCTCCGACGCCGATTCAACTTTCTTGATGACGGACGCAAGACTTTCATTTAAAATGCATTACAAAGCTAGTGGCACCCTGCCCCTGCCAGAGATCCTCCCCACGCGCATCGCCACACGTCGTTAAGATAGCCTTAGAGGCAACAATGCTGAACTAGCAACGAGGAAGGGAAATTCCAGCATGGAAGACGTACTATCCAGAGTGCAGAAGGCCTTTGAGTCCGCGTTCCACATTGATCCGAAGACTGTGACCATCGACAGCTCGCCCGACGACATCTCGGCGTGGGATTCAATGGGACATGTCGAGCTGGCGAGCAGCCTCGAGCGCATTTTTGGACTCACTTTCGACGTAGATGACTTGATGGAAATGGAGAACGTGAAGGAGATTCTCAGGATCGTGCAATCCAAGCTTGAGAAGGTCCCAAGTGTCCAGGTCCAATGAGTCCAACTTCACGGGTCTTTTGCTCAAGAAGCTGGGAACGCATTCCTCTCTGATCGACGCCGCCACCGGGCATGAGTTTCCCGCCAGCAAGGTTCCCGACTTCATCGTTGGCTTCGCATCCGGATTTCTTTCGACCGGCATGCAGCGGGGCGATCGGATTCTCATCAGTTGCGATCTGACTCCGGCGAGTTCTCTGGCGTACCTGGGGGCTATGTATGCCGGGTTCGTGCCCGTCCTCGTGGATGAGCGTGCGCTCGAGATTTCCGGCGAGGCGCTGTTCAATAAGGCCCGTGCCAAAGGGATGTGGGCTGCCACCAAAGTGGGTTTGGATTGGGCGAGCAAGAAAGGCATTCCAGCGTTTCGTGGCAAGTTCGAAGCTTGTGCCGCCCACTCATTACCCGCGGCTCCATGCGCGGAAGTCGACCTCGCAGCATTGATGCCGACCTCAGGCTCTACCGGCATACCATGCCTGGTGATGGTCAGTCACGCCAACCTGCTGGCTAACACCGAGGCCATCGTCCGAAGCCAGCGTCTGGGCACCGACGAAAGAGCCATCCTGATCATGCCGGTGAGCTACTGCTTCGGCGCGAGCGTTCTGCATACTCATTTGTGGCAGGGAGGCGGTGTCGTTTTCGATTCGAGGTTCATGTTCCCCGACAAGATATTGCGCTCGATTAACGATTACGGCTGCACCACGTTCGCGGGTGTGCCTGCGGTTTACAACATCCTGCTGCGGCGTTCCAATCTCAGATCCATTCCGCTCCCCCGCCTTCGTCGTTTTCTTCAGGCTGGCGGTGCGCTAGCTCCTGACAGTGTCAAGGAGATACGCGACATCGCGCCCAACGCGGAGTTTTTTGTAATGTACGGCCAGACCGAGGCGACAGCCCGCATCTCCTGTCTGCCGTCGGATCGCTTGAGTGAAAAGCTAGGCAGTGCAGGCCTGCCCCTGGACAACCTGGAAGTCCGCATCGTGGACGATGAAGGCCGCGAGTTGCCGGAGGGGCAGGCTGGCGAGACCCAGGTGCGAGGCCCGTCTGTCTGCGCCGGGTATTTCGAAGATCCCGAGGCCACAAGGCGCAAGTTTGCTGACGGTTGGCTCAGGACCGGTGACTTCGCCTGCCGTGACCATGAGGGCTACCTCTGGATCAAAGGACGCACCGATGAATTTGTAAAGATGCGGGGCATCCGCGTGAGCTTTGCCGAGGTGGAAGCGAAAATAGCGGCTACGCCAGGCGTTGACGAATGCGCCGCCGCCGCCGTGCAGCATCCGGAAGCCGGTGAGGCTGTCGTCCTTTTTGTGGTTGCGACCGGCGATGAGAATGGTGTCGTCGAAAACATTCGACATACGTTGCCGCCCCAGTGGACGTGTGCTTCGATAAGAGTGGTCGCGGAACTCCCGAAGACGGCGAACGGCAAAATCGCCCGCGCCAAGTTGCGGACAATGGTGTGAGCGCAACGATGGAAATTGAGCAACTCATAGACGGGCTGTTGACGGTCGCGCCCTACAACCTGTCTCCCCAGCAGCGCCAAGATACGTTGTTGGGATTGCTGAAGAGCGAACTGGAGTACGCCTGCGAGAGAAATCCGCGGCTTCGTAATTATGTGAGTCATTGGCCGGTGGATTTTCGCGCGGCGGAGCGAATTTCCGATTTGCCGTTCCTCCCAGTCGGCGTCTTCAAGCAGAATCCGCCGTTGGCTCTGGTCGATGCTGGTGAGATTAAGCGCACGCTCGCTTCCAGTGCGACGACTGCTCAGGTCCCGAGCCGCGTAGTTCTGGAT
>JBAWCJ010000482.1:0-2219 GCA_049590215.1 Candidatus Sulfotelmatobacter sp.
GAAGATTAAACAGCTTTTGATTCTCCGGCCTTAGCTGGTCTTAGCGCCAGTCATACCGCTGCCAAGTCTTCCTCGCTCACCAACTGCAGATCGATCCAACCCTCGACCGGCAGCGCATCCACGGGCAGACCGTTGTGCCAAAGGCTGAAACGCAGCCGGAGCCGGCTGGTCGCTGGGACCGCTGCGGCGCCCGGCTTGCGGTCGCCCGCGGTCTCGGGGCTTGAGCCAGGTGCCGCAAGCAGCGAACTTAATGGCAAACGGAATTCGAAGTTCCGTATCAGAACCGCCTTCGCGACCTCTTCACTCTGAGTCGCGGAAACGTCCGAAGCTCCAGACGACGACTCCTCCAACCCATCCACCTTCCATCCCGTAAGCTTGCGGTCTTCTACCCTGGCATCAAGCCTCAACGTGCGCCGCGCGCGCGCTTCCCCATTCGCCCACGATTCCAGGTTCACGACCAAATCAAACTCCATATCTGGAACCGATCCAGCAAAGTCCAGTCTCCCGTAAACAAACGTGCTGTCGATCCCGGCATAAACAGAATCCAGCAGGAACTGTTTTCCGTGCATCGCCCCGGCGCGCTGATCGGCGGTGTACATGGCTGCTCCCATCCACTCGAAGTAGCGGATCATGTCGCCCGTGACGCGGGGATGAATGTAAGCGGTTTGCGGAGTACACACTGGCCGCACTTCGCCGGCCGTGATGGGCTGGGCCAGGTAATCCGGCGGAGCCGCTCCCAAAGCTTGATAAACGTTCGAAAGATGTTTGCGGTAAAGCTCGTCAAAGTCGCGGTCGTTGGCTGAGTGGTGCTCCGGTCCGTACCACCAATTCCAGTCACTGCCCTCGGCAATCAGGATTTCCTCGAAAGCCAGCTTTCGCTGTGCTTCGCTAGCCTGCGCCGCATGGACGGCATAAAATTCGCGCGCGTGATGGAGATAGTCCCAGGCGCGATTGTCCTCGGGAGCGCCAATCCAGACATCGAAGTTCGCGTTGATCCACGAGCCCGGAACCAGAGAGGGCAAGGGCGAGATATTTCGATGGCGCGCAATCGCCTCCGAAACCGTGACCGCCTCCAGACCAGCTTCGCGTTGCAGAGCATCATAGAAGCGCCGCAGAAATTCCCGCCCAGACTTGGGATAATATTCCCAGGCATTTTCGCCATCGAGAATCACCGACACTACGGCGTCGCGCCCCTGCGCCAGCACCGGCTTAGCAGCCTCTTTAATGTTGTGCAGCAGATGCCCGGCAGCCTCGCCGGGATCCATCCCCGAGTAGACAAAGCCGATCAGATCCGAAATTGTGTGGTCGCGGAAAACCATGTGCATCGCGGTCTGGCCGTTCTCATAGCGGTGGATGTTGTAAAGCCGCTCCGCCAGATGCGCGGGCAGGCGGCCGTTACCATCTCGGGCAAAGAACACGCCGGTGCTGCGGCCGAGCACGCCTTCGTCAGTGGCCATCCACTTGATCCCCAGGCTGTGCGCAATCGCGAGCGCCTCTTCCGAAACGCTGCCTTCCGACGGCCACACGCCCTGCGGCCGCACGCCGAACACCTGCTGGTGAAGATCAAGAGCGCGCACCAGTTGTTCACGCGCGTCTTCTGGATGACGAAACCGGTTCTGCGGCAAAGGCAGCCCCGGCGAAGAAACCGCCCCAGCATTGGTGTCACAGACCAGAGGAAGTATCGGATGATAGAAAGGCGTCGCAGAAATCTCGATCGATCCTTTCTTCGCCGCGTCCGCGTACGCAGGCAGAACTTTGCCCAGCAGTTCACGCTCGCGCTTGATCACAAAAGCCTGATCTTCGAGCGAGTAGTTGCGCTCTTTCTTGATCAGCTCCGCAACGTCTTTGTCTTCCAGAAAGAATTCGTCGAACCATGCAATCTGCGACAACACCTGCAGGTCGGTGAAGTGCCGCGGTTCAAAATACTTCTCCGCCTTATCCGGCACATACCCGTGCTCACGAAACAACTCCCGCAACTCCCAATAGCGCGGATATCGCCCGATCACGTTCGCCGGGTTCGCCTGAAAAAGATACTGCAAAGCAAAGTGCCGCTCCTTCAGCGTCAGGTCCTTTGCTGGCTTCGCCGCCACATTCAGAAACGGATCCTGCGCCGTCCCCGCAACATAATCCTGAATCTGCGTGATTAGCGACGGCACCAGATTGAAGTTCTGATGAACGTTAGGAAACTCCTCCAGCAGCTTCACCATGCCGTAATAATC
>JBAWCJ010000483.1:0-2269 GCA_049590215.1 Candidatus Sulfotelmatobacter sp.
GTCCCAGACCCGGGAGTTGCCGTGAGAGGCCACGTAGAGTGACCACCTCTTGGTCAATCCCAAACAGACCACCGGACGGCCCGCAGGCTCAAACCTGCGGGCCGTTTGTTTTCTGCGAGGCTGGGGACAGCCGGGATTTGGGGCACGGCGGTTTCGTAAAAGCACATCGCTGGCCGACTGCTTCGACATGAACTCGCGGACCATTCTGTTGTTTGCCTCACGCGGCCTTGGATTCGCTCCATAGCTGCTGGTGGTGATTTCGGCCGCGCTCGAAACCACGCCGGAACGGTTCCGCCACTTCAATGCCGGGATACTGGCGTTCGAGTTCTTCAATTTTTACTTTCATCTCGGGCAATACCTGATCGTATTCTTTGCGACGGGTCCGAGCGTCCAGAGCGAATTCGAAGCCCCGCCGATAGAATTCCTCGTCGTTCCCAAAATTCCTGCCGTGTTTGGAATAGTGCTCTTTCTCCGCACTTCGCAAACCGATCCACCAATGTTCCCGGGCGGCATCGATTGATTCTGCGCCTTCCGCTTTCAGCAATTCACGAAACAGGGATGCCTCGACGTTATCGTTTGCCATGGCAATCAAGACGCTGCGGCCTTTGCGCAGGGCATCTTCATAAACAAAAATCTCATCCTCGGGCAAACCCTCGGTCTGGGCATTTTCCAGCTTTCCGCCCACGGTTGCTCCTACCCCGGCACCGGCCGCCGCCGCCACCGCTCCACCCAGCAGCCCAATCACAGTGATCGGCCCCACTCCTGGTATCAGGGCCGCTACCAGCAGCGGACCTCCTGACAGTCCGGTCGCCGCTCCTACGACTGCGCCCATAGCCTTCCCCATTCCTGGTTGCTCTGCAGAAACGGTTGGAATTGTCCCCTCGTGCGTATCTATGCCTCCCGGAGTCAAAAGCGTGAGGCGGTCTTCAGACAATCCGAGCGCACGAAGCTCGACCAACGCACGCTGCGCGTACGGCTGCGAACCAAACACACCAGTTACCGCTTTCATCGGACCCACCCCTTCTCGATAAAAGTTCCTCTCTCTTAGGTCAGATGAGATAGCGGCCAGCATGGTTGTCGCCGACCAATTGTCCACGGCAGTTGGCGAACGCCCGTTGACGCAGTATGCTTGGCGGGTGGCATATCTCGACGGATCTGACCTGAACGAACACCAGGAGCGGCGGCGGCTGGCGGCGAACTACGCCGGTATGACTGACGAGGAGCTGCAACGGTTGGCGCGGACCGCGGAGTCGCTGACCGAGTTAGCCTGGGACGCGCTCGAAGATGAGATGGACCGCAGGCATCTCGAATTTGCCGAGGATGCGGCGCCGGAACCGCGGCAGCAAATGGAAATGCGGGAACTGGTGACCATCCGGCAGTTTCGCGATCTGCCGGAGGCACTGCTGGCCAAGGGCAGTTTGGAGTCGGCGGGCATTGAATGTTTTCTGGCTGACGAAAATCTGGTGCGGCTGGACTGGTTCATTTCGAACTTCATCGGCGGAATCAAGCTCAATGTGAGAGTCCAGGACGCGGGGAACGCGCAGAAGTTGCTGGACGAGCCGATTCTCGAGGGTCTTTACGTACAGGGCATCGGACTGTACGAGCAGCCGCGCTGCCCCAAGTGCCAATCGCTGGATGTGAACTTCCAGGAGCTGGACCGTCCCATTGCCTACATGAGCGCATTCCTTCATGTTCCGATGCCGGTGCAACGCACCGGATGGCGTTGCCATTCGTGCGATGCGGAGTGGGAAGACGACGGCTCCTAGGCTCGGTGCTCCTCGGTTGACGTGCGCACGAAGCAGAACTAAGATTCCGAGCACATGGCAGAAGACCAGTTTCCAATCGGCCGCACGATCTCCCACTATCGGGTTCTGGAAAAACTGGGCGGCGGCGGAATGGGCGTCGTGTTCCGAGCCGAGGATACGAAGCTTCGCCGCTTCGTCGCCCTGAAGTTTCTGCCCGAAGGAATCGCGCGCGATGAGGCTGTGCTCGAGCGCTTCCGGCGCGAGGCGCAAGCCGCCTCTGCCCTCAATCACCCCAACATTTGCACGATTCATGACATCGATGAAGCGGACGGGCATCCCTTCATCGCGATGGAACTGCTGAAGGGGGTCACCCTCAAGCACCGGATCGGCAACATTCCCCTGCCTCTGGAGACGATTCTCACGCTCGGAATCGAAGTGGCCGACGCACTGGATGCAGCGCAGTCGGAAGGCATTATCCACCGCGACATCAAGCCTGCCAATATTTTCGTGACCGAACGCGGACA
>JBAWCJ010000484.1:0-5321 GCA_049590215.1 Candidatus Sulfotelmatobacter sp.
CAGGCTAGTACTGACCGGAAGGCTGGGTGGATGACGAACGACGTCTGCTGGCTGGCTTCGCGAAGCATCCGTTTGACCCCGTACTGGTACATGTGGGCGTACTTCTCTTCGCCTTCGGCGTCTACGATCCCGACGAAGCCGAACCACAGCAGGATCTCGATGGCCTCTCCTACGCTGCCCGAGGCTACGTCGAACTCTTCAATTTTATTTTCGAGGGTATTCCGGGTCATCATCACTGTTGACCCGATGAACGCGTAGGGAAGCTCCGCAAATTGGCTATTTATATCGCGAAGTTCGTCAAAAAGCGCCTGCAGTTGGTCCTCGGAATACTGTTTCTCGGCTTGGAGAATGTCCGCTTCTTGGACTTTGCTGTTCCCACGGTTGACAGCGACGCTAACGCACTGGCGGAGGAAACCGATGAGGTCTCTCGGGGTCTCATCATCGTCCGCCGTAGGATGTAGGCGAAGGAGTGCTCCCCTCTAATATAGGACTCGAAGAACATTGCCCACATTTCGTCAAAGGAACGCTCTATTTTAGTGCTCGCCATCATTCGGCGATGAACGAGGAGTTTGAACACTTCTTCGTCTGTCCAATCGAGAACGATGGCCGTATCTTTGCCCTTGTCGGGGGTTTCCCTTAGCAAGTGTTCGTAGATGTCGTTGCGGATGAATACTATCGCCCGGCATTCAATCTCGTTTCGCGACAGCTGCCGCTGGAGTTTTCGTGTAGCCTCCATAAGGCTTCGAATAATAAGAATATCTTCGTTGCTAGCTCCGTTGACCGGCCAGCTCTTATCCAAATTGTCGATAAGGATCCAGATCCCGTCTTTGTAGACGATATACTTCGTGAGAGTGTCTTGAAGTTCATGTATATCCTTCTCATAAATCAACTGCGCGATCTCGGCCGGGCTGGTGATGGATTCGATTTCTTGTTTCCGATCAAGTATCCGCTCGACGAGCGCCAATAGTCTTTCTGAAAAGTCGCCTTGTTCTGTCTCTGGGTCGGTGCCTGTAATTTGGACGAGCTTCTCATAGAGCTCCAGGCGTTTTAGATCTCTGCGCGCGAACCTGTCATCTGAGTCGATGATCTTGGAAGCGAGCTCCACTAGGAGGATGTAATTCCAGAATGCGGTTAAAACATGTTCCTGCAGTCCCCGGCTTAGGAGGCTGAGCAGTTGCTCTCGGAGGGTCAGGAACTGATGCCCTTCTGGCTTCAAATCCAGAACCACGTGACTCTGACTGGACCAGTACGCGTTCCTCACTCCGTAAAAAATGGCTGTCTTTCCGGCCCCTTTGCGCCCGACGACGAGTCGGGCGTGTCCCCTCTTAGCATCGTTGTACTGCGCGGTCGGCAAGAAATAGGACCTCAAGGCGCTGATCTCGTTTTCAGCGGCCACGTCGCCGAAATCTAGCGTTTCTAATGCACGCAGAGGGAGGGTAATTGGGATGAATCGCGTACTTTGGAGGGCATAGTATATTTGCTTAATGAACGGCGTTATCAGATGTTGGATCTGATTGCTGTCGACATAGTGCTGCACGACGTCCCGATAATCGATAGCGGTCTGTTCAAGGCCTTCCTGAAGAACGAAGACGTATGCGCCAGAGGCCATCGCGAGGCCGGCCACAAATGCCCCTCGCGCGTTGTGAACGGTCGAGCCGGCACGGAAGGCTGACAAGAGGTAGACGCACACTCCAATCGATGTCTTAACTTGATGGAAGGCATCCTGCAGAGAGAGTCTCGGCTGCTCCTTTGGGTCGTAGGTTCGAAACCGGAGGCCGGATTTTTTGATGGCCGACAAAATCTTCACTAGGCCGTTCGTTACGATTGGGCTTCGAACGAGGTAGCATGGCTGTTCTCGATTTGGGGGGAAGGCCGTCGTGATTGGAACGGACGCTTTCTTGATCGCTGCGGGGAGCTTTGCCGCCAGGTCTTCTGAGTTCTGGAAATCAAGGTAGCCCAAGGTGTCAATCAATCCCAGTGATTCGAACTCCTTGGAGTCGAGCGTGCAGGTCGTATCTCGGATCGGAATGACGGGGATGCCAAGGCCCATCGCATAGCCGAGCTCGAACATAAGGTTAAAGTTCATCGTCGTCACGTCGACGACTGCGACCTTGGTGAATCTCTGCGCTTTGCAGACCTGACAGAAGATTAGCTGTCCCTGTATGGACATGTTCAGCCAAGTCTTGACTTTCAGGGATGGTTCTTTAGGACTTAGTAACCTCGCACCCTCTTCGATAGTGCTGGCTATAACTTCGGGCTTGCTCGAGTAGAAAAAATAGACATCGGTCGTCGCGATGCCCTCAAAGGACTGGTCGCAAGGCCCTGACGAGTACTGGCAGTAGCTCGGCGGTTCAGTAACTATAGACATTGTTTTATCGATGCTCGGGTGGCGGCCCGTCTAAAGGTGGAAGTATAGCGCGAGTTAGGAGCTCGGGAGTTGCTGAAGGTGGGCGGGGGTGCCCCCACCCACCGTACTCGTATTCTATTCGCGCGATCCGCAAGTGGATGGTTCGTCGCGATGTGAACAAACTACAGAGGTCCTTCGCGTGGTAGTGCGGGCGGCGCAGGGGCACGCGGGGCTCAGGATGACAAATCTGATGGGCGATCCGGGAACAGACCGGACGTTCTCCAATTTTCTGGACAAGGAATTAGAGACGCTCCCGTCTATCCTCGAAATCCTCAACGGCTGAAGCCGGGTCTTGAAAGGGATCGTTAATCGGCACGAGTGAACTCGTGCCCTTCCCGATCTCCAGCCTTGGGGCACGAGTGGAACTCGCATCGCCTCCCACGCCGTCGACAGGCGCAGGGCAGGCTCTTGCAAAGAACGCAAGGATGGGGCACTCACAGTGGGAACGGTGCACGCAAAGATCATTAGAGGCGGGCCACCCGTCCCACATTTCCTCGGTTCGTGATGATGCAGACAAACTACAGAGGTCCCTTCGACTTCGCTCAGGGCAGGCTCTTCGCGTGGTAGTGCGGGCGGCGCAGGGGCACGCGGGGCTCAGGATGACAAATCTGTGGGCGATCTGGGGACGGACGGGACGTTCCCCGGTTTTCTGGACAGGGAATTGGGAACGGTCCCGTCTGTCCCCGGTTTTCCAAAGGTGTTATCCTCCGCGCATTGCGAGACCAGGGTGCTCCGGTCTAACAAGGGAGATATCCAGTGAAACAGAACGTTGCGTTAACCATCGCGTCTCTCCTCTCGATTCTCTTCATGACGTTTCACCTGGCGGACGACATTGTCCGGGGAATGGAGCCGGGAACGCTTTTTGACCTGATTCCGCTGCCCATTCTTGCCGTCCAGCTGTACGGAACGCTGGTGCTGGCCGGAAGGCGATCTGGGTACATCATCGTCCTCCTCGGGTCGCTCCTTTTATTGGTCGTCCCCGTCGTCCACATGAAGGGGGCGGGAGTCGGCGGAGCGATCGCCAAGTCCCACGGAGGCTTCTTTTTTATCTGGACTCTCTTCGCGCTCGGCGTGACCGCTCTCTTCTCTGTCATCCTCTCGGCGCGCGGGCTGTGGGATTTGCCACGGCGGAGCACCGCGCAGCACAAACAAGGTGCCCCTGCGTGAGGCTCTGATTTTGTACCGGAGGGCGCTTTACGCGGCGCTGAAGCGTCGCTCTTCCTCGGTCTTTCATGGTCCGTGCGTGCATCCTGCGAGATCAAAATCAAAGGCAGCGGACAAGAGTGTCCGCTCCACTCGCGCAGGGCCTAATCGGCACGAGAGAACTCGTGCCCTTCCCGATCTCCAGACTCGCGGTACGACTGGAACTCGCGGCCTTCCCGGTTGCGTTCCGGTTTTCCCGGATTTCTTCTTGTTTCGCAGGCGGCGTCAGGCGCATACGGGTTTATGGCCCGGCATCACGCCTGTCGCTGCCCAGCGCCACTGGCCCACTTTGGTAAGAGTCCCGTAGCTACTCGAGGTGGTTACCTTAGGTCAAGAGCCGTGGACACGTTTACCCCCTGTCCCTTTTCTCCTATCTTGAGAACTCCAGTCCCGGTCGCTCCCTCGGCTTGGGTCCCCTTGGAGTTATTACATGGCTACGTATCAAAGCGGTTTCAAGCTCGGCATTCTCCCGGAGCGCAAGATCGACAAGCGTGCGCTGGCCGCCAGCTATACCTTCATGGTGATCATGCTGTTGATCCTGATCAACATCGGACTTTTGTTTCCGGACAGGATTTCGCTGAAGCAGTACCGCGTGACGGAATTGATTCCGCTGCCCAGCTTGAGGCCGGAGCCGGAACCCATCAAAGTGGTGAAGCCGGAGGTGAAGCCGAAACTGCTTCCTCCCGCGCCGGTTTTCGAACAGCCGAAGCTGGTGGTACCTCGTGAAGTTCGCCACACGCCTGCTCCCGAACCGGTGGTGGCGCCCAAGGTCGTGGTGAACACGTTTGCGGCTCCGCAGTTGAAGATGGCCGCGGGTGGGGCTCGTCCGCAACTTCTGCACACGGGCGACTTCGCCGGCAGCTCGGTGGCTCCAACTGTCAATGTGGCTGTGGAGAAAGTGCAGACTGGCGGCTTCGGAGATCCCAACGGTTTGAAGGGCACCGGCAAGACAGGCGCCAAGCTGTATGCGGCACAGGCTGGTGGATTTGACATGCCCGCAGGTCCGGGACAGGGCAACGGATCGGGCGGTGCGAAAGGCATCAAGGGAACGGTAGCCAGCGCGGACTTCGGCAACGGCATCGCGACTGGAGGCAAGGGCGACGGTCGCAGCAACGGGGCCGGCGTTGCCACCGGAGGATTTGGTTCAGAACAGGTGGTGCATGGCGGACCGAAGCTGGCGCAGGTCGGTTCCGGTCCGGCGACCACTCCGGTGGAAATCACGTTCAAGCCGCAGCCGGTTTATACCGATGAAGCTCGCAGCCTAAAGCTTGAGGGCGAAGTTCTGCTGGAAGTGATGTTCGGCGCCAACGGATCTCTGCATGTGAATCGAGTGGTTCGAGGCCTGGGTCATGGGCTGGATGAGGCCGCCGTTGCGGCAGCTAATAAGATGCGCTTCAAGCCGGCGCTGCGCATGGGGCAGCCGGTCGACTCGACAGCCGTCGTACACGTGTTGTTCCAGATTGCGTACTAAGGTGCGCGGGTTCGGCAGATTTCAGGTTAGAAGATTCGCTTCGTGGCCCTGTAGGTGCGAGACGAATCGAGGAGCGGGTTGGCGGAAACGATCGATCTTAGAGAGAAACATCAGTTCAGAAGGAACCTTGGAGAGAAGAGTCATGCGTACTTGGAAATGGATGTTCACAGCCGCACTGCTGGTCTCGGTGAGCGCTGCCGCGCAGCAGCCGTCGGAGTCTCAACCCTCGGCGCAACCGAA
>JBAWCJ010000485.1:0-2529 GCA_049590215.1 Candidatus Sulfotelmatobacter sp.
GCGATGCGACTGATTGCCCACGTAGCTGGCGCTGAACACGGTATTGTTCCCCAGCTGCCGCTCGATCGAGAACATGTATTGCTCGGTGTATGGAATGCGATTGCTGACGGGATACGCCGGAATGCCGCTGATGGGGATGTACTGCGACCAGTCGAGGGTTGAGTCGGGATGGCTGCTGGAGGAATTCAATGGAGCAAACGTCACCGGGAAATACTGGCCGAGGGGATACCCAGTGGAAGCGGTCACGAAGGGATTTGAAAACGTCGGCGGTGCGGGGCTGCTGTAGGTGGTGCCGTAGGGAGCATTGGCCGCGAGGACTCCGATGGTGAGGGCTTCGATGGAGGTGTAATACATTCCGAAACCAGCGCGAAGACTGGTCTTGCCGGGACCGCCTAACACCTTGCCGAGGAAAGTATCCGCCGATACATCGGGCGAATAGACCAGACCGATGCGGGGCGAGAGTTCATCGCCTGGAGGTGCGAGGGTGCGCCGCACTCCGGGGTCGGTGGGGTACAAGATTCCCGCCGGCGCGCCCGGGAAAACTACTGACTGCTTGCCGGGTTCGGTGGTTGAAATCTGATTGTACTTTTCATACCAGGGCTCGATGCGGTCCCAGCGCACGCCGTAATTGAGAGTGAGGTTGGGTTTTAAGCGCCAACTGTCTTGCGCGAAGATGCCGATGTATTTGTTCCGGCCGTAGAAAGGATTCAGCTGGCTCTGGTTGTATTGGCTGGGAATCCCGAGGAGGAAGTCGGCGAAATCGAGGCCGGTCTCGCTTCCGGTAAACAGGAAGTTGCCGTTGAACTGGGCGATCGGATTCACATTCACTTGATCATAGTGGAATTCGCCGCCGAACTTCATGGTGTGGCGTCCTGCAACCTTGGAAAAGTTGTCGAGCCACTGGAACGTATTGTTCGCCTGTTTCAGTTCGTTGGTGTTCGTACCGGTGGAGAAATTGTTGAAGACGAGGTTTTCGACTCCTTCGTTTTGAGGAGCGAGGGCGACGATGCTGGGTGCTCCTGTGGATGTAACGAAGCCCTGCGCTATCAGGCTGACTCCGAGGCCGCCTTGCGGTTTGCCGAGGTCGTTGAATGCCCGCAGGTAACTGAAGTGGACCTCGTTGACCGAGGTGGAGTTCAACGTTTTCGTATCGCCTACGCTGAATAATTGCGCCCTGCCCAGATAGAGCGCGTTGAAGCCGGGGACGCTGGCTCCCCCCTGGGCGACTGGGTAGGGATTGTTCAGCGAATAGTCATCCAGGAAGTAATAGCCGGAGATCAGGCCCCAGCCGGTGTTGGCGTCGAGGCGCAGGGATCCTTTATCGTCGCGGAGGTCCTGGTTTTGCGAGGAGGTTGCAAATTGAGTGCTGGACGCGTTTGGTGCGGGAATGTACTGCAATAGATTTTGCGCGGGTGTAGACCACGCCTTGGCTGGGATTTGGAGCGTGGGCAGAACACAAGCTGTCGTGCTTCCGGGAGAATAGTTTGTGTTGGTGCAGCCGGGAAAATAGTAGGGCTCACCAAGGTCGATCTTATAGCCGAGCTTCCCGGGCTGCGACAACGTGTTCGCCCAGGCGAGGCCGCTCACCAGGGTGGGCACTATGACTGTTTCGTTGTTCACAATTTCGGTGGTGTAGAAGGAGCTGGCCTGGTCGGATAGATCTCCGCTCCGGTCTTGGGTGGAAGGCACAGGGATCAAGCCCGTATCGACTCCCTGGCGCTGGCGTGTTCCCTGATAGTCGGCGAAGAAGAAGATCTTGTTGCGTTGGATGGGGCCGCCTAGGGTTCCGCCGAATTGATTTTGAATGAAGGTGCCGCGGGTGGGGGAGAAGTAATTGCGGGCGTCGAGGTCAGTGTTTCTGAGAAACTCGAAAAGGTCTCCGTGAAATGCGTTGCCGCCTGACTTGGTGATGACCGTGATCTGGCCTCCGCTGAACTCGCCGTACTCCGCGTCGAAATTGCTGGTGAGAATGCGGAACTCGGCGATGGAGTCGAGGTCAGGAATGATGGCGGTGCCCATGTTCACGTCTTCTTCGGAGTCGCTGCCGTTCACGATGAAGGCGTTGGCGAATTCGCGCTGGCCGTGGATGGAAATGGTGCCGGGATTCAGATCGCCGGAGGGCGAGAGCGCGCTGGCGCCCACGTCCTGGACTGTGCTGGAGGTGATGGAGGTGGCAGGAGCGACTCCGGCCTGAATCGAGAGCAGATCGGTATAGCTGCGGCCATCGAGTGGCACGGCAGTCATCTGATCGCTGTTAATGACTTCGCCCATCTGGCTGCTGGAGGTCTCAAGGTGCACCGCGGCGTCGCTGACCGTGATGACGTCAATCCATGGGCCCACTTGCAGGACAACATCCAGCAGAAGGGCGCTGCTGGTGTCGAGGACGATGCCGTTGCGGCGGCAGGGTTTGAAGCCGGGCTGGTTGACTTCGAGAACATAATTGCCGACGGGAAGGACAGGAAAAGTGTAGGAGCCGCGGCCGTCGGCGGTGGCGGATTGCCGAACGCTGGTGGCGGAGTTGATCAGGGT
>JBAWCJ010000486.1:0-3068 GCA_049590215.1 Candidatus Sulfotelmatobacter sp.
CACCTCCCGCATTGCCGAAAGTAAGCGCAACCAGTAAATTCAAGACAGACGTTGGTTACACCGACCGACGATCATTCGATGCCGCTTGCCACGCTGAACGATATCTTCTTCGCCGCGACCGAGCGCAGTCTCGACCGCGCCATGCTCTACCGCGAAGCGGGAAAGTGGCTGCCCATCTCCTCTTCGGACTTCCGCCGCAACGTCGCTGGAACCGTTCGCGCACTGCAGAGGTGGGGCGTGCAGAAAGGCGACCGGGTCGCCATTCTCAGCGAGAACCGACCTGAATGGTCGACGGCCGACTTCGCCATCCTGTTGCTCGGCGCCGTCACTGTTCCCGTTTACGCCACGCTAACCCCTGAACAAACCGCTTACACCCTGCGCGACTCGGGCGCCAGCGTCGTTTTCGTTTCCACCGAACTTCAACTGCGCAAGATCCAGGCGATTCTCTCCCAGACGCAAATCAAGAGAATCGTAGTCATGGATCACGTCCAAATCCCCGGTGATCTGCCTGTAACGTGCGCGCTTATGGATCAGTTCATGAGCCAGGGCCCCGGCAAACTCGACCCCCAAACCGAATCGACCGCCCGCTCCGTCCAGCCCGACGATCTTGCCACCATCATCTATACCTCCGGCACTACAGGAACGTCAAAGGGCGCGATGCTGACCCACGGCAACATTGCGTCGAACATCAATTGCTCTTTGCTCGGCTTCGACATGCGCCAAGGGTTGGTCAGCATTTCGTTTCTTCCGCTTTCACACGTCACGGCGCGCCATGTGGATTTCTCAATGCTTTACCACGGCGTAACTCTCGCCTACTGTCCCTTCATGGAGAACCTTACCGAAACGTTCCTGGAGGTACATCCTTCTTTGTGCGTGTCCGTGCCCAGAGTCTACGAAAAAATCTACGCCAAGACCGAAGCCAACGCCCGCGGATTTGCCAAGCGCGCCGCGTATCGCTGGGCGTTGTCGGTGGGCCGCGCCCACAAAGCTGCAATTCTTGCCGGACGGATCCCCGCCGCGGCCAGCTGGAAACTGGCCAACCAGCTGATCTTCTCGAAAATCCGCGAAGGTCTGGGAGGTCGCGTCGAAACTTTTATCTCCGGAGGCGCGCCTCTGGGCCGCGAACTGGCCGAATGGTTCGCAACCGTCGGCATCCGCATCCATGAAGGCTACGGCTTAACCGAAACCTCCCCGGTGATCGCTGTCAACACGCCTGTGAACCATCGCATCGGCACGGTCGGCAAAATCCTTCCCAACCTCGAAGTGCACATTGCCGAGGATGGAGAGATTCTGGTGCGCGGCCCCTCAGTGTTCAAGGGATATTGGAATCGCCCCGAAGAAACTCACGACGCCTTTCAGGACGGCTGGTTCAAGACAGGAGACATTGGCCAGGTCGATGCCGATGGGTATCTTTCTGTCACCGATCGTAAGAAAGAGCTCATCAAAACCTCTGGGGGTAAGTTCATCGCGCCGCAACCCATCGAAAATTCCCTGAAGCTCAGTCCCCTGGTCGGGACCGCGGCCATCATCGGAGACAAGCACAAGTTTGCCTTCGTGATCGTCTCGCCGAACTTCTCGATGCTCGAAGACTGGGCTTGTACCAACGACGTCGTTTTTTCCTCGCGTGCTGAACTAGTGGCAAATCCAAAGGTCCAGGCGCTTTACGAGGGAATTGTGGAAGAGGTAAACCAGAATCTCGCGCGATTCGAAAAGCTCAAACGCGTCTTGCTCGTCTCCGAGGAATTCACCGCCGAGAACGGCGCTTTGACGCCTACACTAAAACTGCGCCGCCGCATCATCGAAGAGCGCTATCGCCGCCAGATCGACGAACTCTACGCCCAGGCAGAAGCCACGACCGCTCTATAACGCCCCTCGGTGCTTCGAGGTGGGCTCACCAACGAGGTTGTAATTCCGAAGAGGCGCCAGCCGCTGAGGAATCTGTTTTCCTTTCTGCCAATACGTTCCCAGCACCGGTTTTGATTACAATGTATCCATGAGCGATCCCCTAGTCATCGCCGGCCGTTCCTTCCGGTCCCGGCTGATCGTCGGCACAGGAAAATACAAATCCTTCCAGGAAACTGCCCGCGCACTCGAAGCCAGTGGCGCCGAGATGGTGACGGTAGCCGTACGTCGCGTTAACCTTGACCGCAGCAAAGAGTCCCTGCTCGATTACATCGACTCAAAGAAATATTTTCTCCTGCCCAACACCGCCGGTTGCTACAACGCTGACGAAGCCATTCGCGCGGCACGTCTGGGCCGCGAGGTCGGCCTTTCGGACTGGGTGAAACTCGAAGTAATCGGGGACCAGGCCACGCTCTACCCAGACGTGCAAGCCACGCTCGAAGCCACGCGCGTGCTGGTGAGTGAGGGCTTCACCGTGCTGCCCTACACCTCCGACGACATTGTCTACGCCAAACGTCTGGTGGAGGCCGGTGCGGCCGCCGTGATGCCGCTCGGCGCGCCCATCGGCAGCGGTATGGGCATTCAGAACCAGGCCCATATCCGCATTCTGCGCGAGATGATCACCGGCGTGCCGCTGATTGTGGACGCAGGGGTGGGCACCGCTTCCGATGCCGCCATCGCGATGGAACTCGGAGCCGATGCCGTCCTCATGAACACGGGCATCGCCAACGCGCAAGATCCGGTGCTCATGGCTGAAGCAATGCGTCATGCCGTGCTCGCCGGACGCCAGGCCTACCTCTCGGGCAGGATGCCAAAAAAGCTCTACGCTACAGCCAGTTCCCCGCTCGAAGGCGTAGTCCGGTAGCGCGGCGTCTCGCCGGCCGATCTCAAATCCGATGTGACTCCAATAACTAAGGGGCGGCCGCAGCCGCCCCTTTCTTTGTCCAATCTACCTCAGAGCATCTTCACACTTTCGACGTGAATGGAGTCGTTGGTCACGATTCCCGTCACGGCTACGTGATGTCCGGCATGACCCTTGAGAGCGTCCTGGTTATCCACGGCCAGAACTTTCTGGTCGCCGTCGGTGACAATCACCATCTTCTGCCCCGCGGCCACGCACTTCTGGGCGCACGCCGCACCGCTGGCGCTCGCCATCTTTACGCCGC